>JAHFQA010000038.1 GCA_023266475.1 Candidatus Woesearchaeota archaeon
ATTTTACAAAATTGATTTTTGAGTCTGGATTGTTAATCCATACAACAGGAACTTCTTTCATCTTTATTCCGAATTTTTTTGCCAAGTATATAATCTCCGAGTCAAATATTCCACCATCGACTTTTTGCTTCTTGAAAAGTAAATGCGCGCTTTTTTTTGTGAAAAGCTTGAAGCCGCATTGGGCATCTTTAGGAGCCTTTGTGAATGTGAATAATACAATATGAACGTAAATTTTTGCCAAGTAAGCAAATAATCTTCTGTAGAATGGCTGTGAAACCTTTATTTTTCTCTTGTCCATGCCCCTTGAGCCAAATACAAAATCATACCCTTTCGTGGCATGTTTCATGAGATTGTCCAATTCTTCTATTGGGGCAGACAAATCTGCATCTGTAAAAAGAATATAAGATCCTTTTGCGCTTAGCATCCCTTTTTTTGTTGCATAACCTTTTCCCTTATTTTTGTTGTAGCTTATAATCCTGAAATCCCTGTGTTTTTTTGCGAAGTCTGTAACAACTTCAGCAGTTTTGTCTTTGCTGCCATCATTCACTATGACGACTTCGCAGCTAGTGTTTCTTGTTTTGATATAGTTGACTATCTTGTTCAATGAGCGGATAATCCTGTTTGATTCGTTGTATGCAGGAATGACAATTGATAAAAAGACCTTGCTCTTGCCCATCGAAAATGTGTTTTTCTGAACATTTAAAAATCTTGTTAAAATGAAAATGCCATAATCTTTATTTTGTAATATTATACACAAATATTGTATATCCTATTCTTTTAATTGGCGCATAATTTTCAAGCCAGGAAAAGCATGATTGGTTAATCAGATGATAATTATGAAGATTGGAAACGCTTATTGCAATAATTCCGTATTTTTTTGAGCAGTCTTCTTTGTAATTTGGGTTGTTTTGCTCAAAGCCAGGCGCCCATGGGATATATTGCTCCATTGGCAATGGGTCATATGATATGTTATAGTATGCAGGGTCCATAGCCCCATGGTAGCTTAGTTTTATTTTTCCAATCTTATTCTCATTAATATAATCTCTTAATCTTTTCAAGTCCTGGCCCATGTCAAGATTTGATGACAGCAAATACTTATGGCCGTTTTCAGGACCGACGAGCTCATTAAAATATGCTGCATAATGCGGCCTTATGGAAAGATTAGATGCAACATACCAAGCAAGCATAACTAGAATTAAAAACCTGAATATAATGTTGGCATTTCTATTTCTGAACTTAACATTTACAATTTGTGAGCTGAATAAAAAAATAAAAGGCATTATCGGCAGTATATGCCTCAAGCCAAGATTGAAATTTGCAATGATGAAAACCCCGATAAAAAATATTATCGGAAGCAGCATGAAAAGATTATTAATTAATTCTTTCTTAAAATTCCTCAACGAAAAAAACAATATAGTCGCAAAAAATAAAATCAAAGGGATTGGGCTCTTTATCAGCAGAACCTCAAAAAAATAATACCACTTGCCGCCGTTGTAAATCTGCCCGTTTAAGTAGCCTTCTTTTGTTTTTGTCGATTCAATCTGATACTGGCCGCCAAACCCTGCAGGATATTGGGGCATTGGAATTTTTAAATTCTCCACAAAATATTTTGAAATTTTATATCCTGAAGTTCCATTTGCAAAATTCTTGCCTATTGCAGAATTTATAGACTTGGCATATCTTTCTGGAATTGACTCGCTTATTGTTCCGAAGCTAAAGAAATAAGTAAAATAAAGCACAAAAATTCCTATAATCAATATATACATAGACTGTATAAATAAATTCTTCAGTAATTTTCTCTTGTCTTTTTTGCTTTCAAATATTTTTGCAATATATATTATAATCATTATTGGAACAAGGAATATTGCTGTAAACTTCGATGCAAGGGCCAATCCAAATGAAATTCCCGTTATAATCAACCTTTTTCTAGAGTAGCCTTTCATAATTAATTTCCAGAACATGTAAATGGTGGTGAATACAAAAAAAGCAATTAGGAAATCTGTAAATACTATTGTATTATAAGACAGAATTGTTGGTGAGAAAGTATAGAAAATTAGTGATATAAATGCAGCTTTTGTTCCATAAATTTCTTCCGCAAATAGGAATACAACCAACCCAAGGATTACTGACAAAATAAGGAACGGGATTCTTGAATAAAGTGCCATTTTTTCCGCATCATTTCCAGATTGGAAGAACATGACTTGTGAGCATTTATAATAACCGATATCAACGCACTCCTTGTAAGAATATGGAAGGTTTATATGCATAAACAATAGAGGAAAGCCACTGATAAGAAAAGTTAAAGGAGGATGCAATATAATCATGCTTGCATCAAGGTATTTAACAAAATAATAACCAACTGCAATGTATGCCGGCTCATCTAAAACAAGATTATTGCTTAACAATTCATATAAAGATTGAAATAAAAATATTAAAAGAAGAATTGTTACTAATGTAAACTTCTTGCCGTTCTTCATATTTATAATAAAAAATATAATTGCTTATTTAATTGTTATGGAAAAATAAAGAATTAATTCACGCGGCTTTTGCAGTGCTTCCAACAAGCTTCTTAATGCTCTTCGCCAAAAACAGGGAAAAGCTTCTCTCAGTTTTTGTTTCCTGCTTTGCAGTCAATATGTTGAGCATCATCCTCATCTGCTTTATTGGATGGTATAATGTCTTGTACTGGTAGAATGTCTTGTAAACTGAAGTAAGCCTTTTGTTTGCCATCTCCTTTTCAGGATACCAATCTGGCAAGTCATTTATGTTTGCACCAGCCAATTCCTGCTCCATCAGCACAGGGTCAATGTTTGAAAAGTACTTTTTTGTCATTGGGGTATTTGGATACGGCAGCATTGGCCCAGGACAGATCTCATCAAGCCCTGATTTAGCGAGCTTTTTAACATAATCCAAGGTTTGCTGGAAATCCTCTTGTGTCTCTGCATAAAGGCCTGTTATCATAAAGCAGCCTGTTCTTATTCCAATCTTGTGGCATATCTCCACATTTTTTAATATAAGATTCAAGTCAATAAATTTATTGTAAACCTCTTTCAAAAGCCTTTGAGAGCCTGACTCAGGGGCAAAGATTAAGTAAACGCATCCTGATTCCTTGAAAAGCTTTAGATTCTCTTCATTCATTTTTTCAGGCCTTACTCCGCTTGGGGTTGTCCATGTTATTTTCAGGCCTCTTTTGATTATTTCATTGCATATCTCCACTGCCCTGCTCATGTTCAAAGTAAAATTATCATCATTAATCTCAAAATGGGTAATCCCATGCTTTGTTACGCATTCTTCAATTTCATCAACAAAATTCTTTGGGCTTCTTGCTCTCCACGTTCTTTGCCAGAAAACAATGCTAGCACAGTAAGAGCATGTCAAAGGGCATCCTCTCGAAGAGGTTATTGATGTAAACCTGTTGACAACTGGACCATGAGAGAATTTTCTTTTCCAATAGTTCTCAAGAGGCAATAAATCTCTTGCTGGAAATGGCACGTCATCAAGGTTTTCTATGAACTTGGTTTTTTTGTTGACCACAATCTCATTTTTGTTATCGCGGAAAGAAATGCCGTCAAGCGTGCTGTAGTCCTTTCCATTTGCAATGTGCTCTATTAATTCGTATAATGTACCTTCACCTTCCCCAAGCACTGCGTAATCAGCGCCATTGTTAAGGTAAAAGTCAGGGTGCATAGTTGGGTCATTGCCGCCAACGATCAAAGGAGTTTTTGGGAATTTTTCCCTTATCTTTTCAATGATCTTGGTATACATCCTTTGCTGTGTTGAGAAATTAGTTGCAACTGTTATGAAATCTACTTTTGGGCTTATCTTTGAAATTATTTCCTCAAAAGGCAATCCTATGTATAAATAATCCTTATCCCATTTATTCTTTGTAAAAATACCCTCGCCAACTGCATCTATAACCTGTATATTGATGCCTTTGCCTCTTAGGTAGCCTGCTAAATATGCTACCCCCATTGGAATTGCCAAAGAAACAGTGGCCTTTTCAAGCAGAGGGGGATTTATTAAGGTGACGTTTAGGCTTTTCATCTGGCTGCAAATTGTTGGCAATCTTTATAAATTTTTGCCTTTTTAACAATTGTTAATTTTATCGATTCAATCACAATATCTAAAAATAGATGAGTATTACCATATAGCGGAATGTATAAATAGCTGATAGAAAAAAATTTAAATAGTAGCTTAACAATAGTTAAGAACTGTAGATTTTAAGATTTATTGCGCAATAAAATGAAAGTATTACTAATTAGCCCTCCGTATCCAAAAGATAGGATATTCAGGAAGTCAATGAAGAATTTAGGAGCTGTATTGCCTCCTTTGGGAATAGCTTATATAGCTGCTATGCTTGAGAAAGATGGCCACAAAGTTAAGATAATTGACGGGCCTGCATGGGCAACAGTGCTTGACTATGACTTTACAGACCTTGAAAAGGACATCATGGAATTTGCGCCTGATGTTGTTGGTGTAAGTGCATCCACATCTCAAATAGAGCATGCAAAAAGGGCAATATCAATTGCTAAATATGCCAACAAGAAATGTGTTGTTATTCTTGGAGGCACTCTTATAAGCGCTGACCCAAAGGCATTATTGCATTTTGAGCAGGTTGATTTTGGGGTTTACGGAGAGGCAGACCTTACATTTTCTGAAATTTTAAAGGCAGTAGAAGCCAAAAAGCCAGTTGATGGAATGGAAGGGGTAATCTGGAGGGAAAACGAAGATGTAAAATTCCTAAAGCCAAAAGTAATTACTGATTTGGACCAGATTCCAATGCCAGCAAGGCACCTTTTGAAAATGGAAATTTACAGGCCTTCTCCTGCGAATTACAGGAGGCTTCCAGCTACTACAATAATGACATCAAGAGGCTGCCCGTACCAATGCATTTTTTGCTCAAGGCCAACAGAAGGAACAGCATTTAGGGCCCATTCTGCTGAAAGAGTTGTTGCAGAGATTGAGCATCTTGTGACAAAATATGGAATAAATGACCTGCAAATATTTGATGATACATTCAGCTTGATTCCAAGCAGGGTTGAAAGGATATGCAAAGGCATTATTGAGAAAAAGATTGACATAAGCTGGAACTGTATGACAAGAGTTGATAAAATAAATCCTGAGTTGCTTTCTTTGATGAAAAAAGCCGGCTGCTACGAAATCGGCTTTGGAATTGAATCAGGATCTGACAGGATTTTGCAGTTTATCAAAAAAGCCACAACAACAGATTTAGTTAGGAAAGGAGTTTCTATGACAAAAGATGCCGGTATTGATGTTCGCGGATTTTTCATGATTGGATTTCCAACTGAAACTAAAGAAGAAATTTTGCAGACAATAAAATTTGCAAAGGAGCTTGATGTTGATGTTGCCCAATTTATGGTTTCAACGCCATTTCCAGGCACTGAAATGTGGGAGATAGCAAAACAAAATGGAAATATTAACGATGACTGGAATAGCTTCACATTTTATGCTCCTGACAAGATGCCTTTTTCATCCAATCTGCTCAGCGATGAGGAATTGCTTACGCTTTACAAGAAAGCTTACAAATCATATTACTTTAGGCCAAAATTCATGCTTAGGCAGCTTGTAAAAATGCGCTCGATTGCTGACGTAAACAGGTATTGGCTTGCCGCAAGAGGAGTTCTTGGATGGTAAATCAATATTGCGCTGATTTTAATTGGCTTAATATTATAAATTATTGTTTTTGAATTTTTTACTATTTCTTAAACTATAGGAAATAACTTTAATTTTCGGATACATTTGTTATTTCCTAATAAGCAAATCACAATAAAAAGTTACGGATATTAGTGTGATTTGCTATAAGTGTTTTATCAACTTTATGCCCTGCCATTAATACAAATCTAATAATAATTGAGGATTTAAAAGATTAAAAATAAACAATGATAAACCTTTAAATATACTTAATTTTTCTCTTGAAGTATGCCAAAGCCAAACATCACAATGTTTTTTCCGGCTTATAATGAAGCTGAAAACATACCAAAATTATTGAATTTAGCCGTGAAAGTCCTAAATGATGTGGCAAATGAATATGAAATTCTAGTAATTGTTTACGAAGGTTCCAGTGACGGGACAATAGATATTGTGAAAAAATTCGAAAAAAAGAACAAGAAAATAAAGCTTTTGATACAGCCAAAAGAAAAAAAAGGAATTGGATATGCGAAGATAATGGGATTTACATATGCAAAATATCCTTTCATTTTTTATGCAGACTCAGACAACCAGTTTGACTTGAATGATTTCAGGAAATTTTTGAAATATATTGGAAAGTATGATATTATTGCCGGTTACAGGATTAAAAGGCATGATCCGAAGGCAAGAGTCATTATATCAAAAATATACAATTTATTGATGCGCTTTTTGTTTGGCGCAAAAGAAAAAGACTTGGATTGTGCGTTTAGGCTGGTCAGCAAAAAGGTTATAAACAGCATAAACTTGACCTGCTCCACTGGATTGGCTACAACAGAGATTTTGGCCAAAGCCAGAAAAAAAGGCTTCAAAATCAAAGAAGTTGGCGTTAATCATTACCCAAGAATACTTGGAAAGCCGGTTTTTGAATGGGAAATTGGATTAAATCTGCCCAAACCAAGTGTTGTAGTGAACATTTTGAAGGAAACTTTTAGGTTATGGATTGATATACATATAAGGGGAAAATAAAATGGCAAGCATTATATGGCATGCAAGGAATTTTTTCAGGCTTTTGTGGAATGTTCACATCAGGCACAGGTGCCCTGTCTGCAAGGAGAAAATAATTGAGACAAATTATCCTGAGGAATTTATCCAGCAGGCTAAGTGCTCTGATAAAAATTGCGGCTGGGGATGGAGTAAATGAGCTTTTTTGAGCTTGCTATCCGGCCGCTGATGCTGACAAAGGCAAAGAAAATTAACGATAGCTGCAAAGAATTTCTCAAAGGAAAAGTATTGGATGTTGGCTCTGGCAGGTGCTACATTGCCTATGAAATCCAGAAGAGGAACAAACTCAATGCCACTTGCTTGGATATAAAAAACCTAAGCCAAACAAATATGAATGTTGTTGTTTACGATGGCAGTAATTTTCCCTTCAAAGTCAATCAATTTGACACTGCACTCGTGGCTTATGTTTTTCACCATTGCGAAGATCCTTTGCAGGTTTTAAAAGAAGTTATTAGGGTCTGCAAAGGAAACATAATAATTTTTGAGGACACAAAGCCGTCGCCATTCACAAAAACAATGGATTTCTTAGCCAACAAGATAAGGGGCGTTGAGACTCCTTTTAAGTTCAAAACGGAAAGTGAATGGCTCGGCATTTTCAAAAAGTTAAATTTAAAAATAATAGCAGTTAAGCATAAAGTAGAGCGGGAGTGGTTTTATCCGTTAGTCGAGCATACAATGATAGTTGTTAGGAAATAGTTATTAATTTATAATTATAGGAAATAACTTTAATTTTCGGATACATTTGTTATTTCCTAATAAGCAAATCACAATAAAAAGTTACGGATATTAGTGGGATTTGCTATAATAGGTGAGGCAGCTCGATGTGCCAATCGGAGAGCTGCCGAGCGCTAATAATTGTTGCGAAGCAACGGATTAAATATATAATGTTTAGATTAATAATTTATACAAATTTAATATATTTAATCATTGTTTGCCCGAATAATAGGACAATCCAATAGAATAATTATTAATAAAAATCAATAATTTCCTCAAAAGATTCAATAATATACCATAACAAATAACCATTAAAAAATTAATTTACAAGATAAATTCAATAAGCATATATACAACAATGACAGAGATGAAATTAGCAAAAATGAGCAACCAGAAGGATTTTCCAGTTACAGATGCATATGAATCAATGTTTGGAGGAAAGATTGAGGAGGCAGAGAGCTTCATGCCAAGCATTCTTCCGTTAAATCTTAACAAGCCACTTATTAATTCTGTTATGGAAAAGGCCAAGAAAGAAAAAAAATGGGTTCTTGCTTTTGTGATTGGAACAAAACCGTGCTTCTACAAATTCTACGGCTCAATTATCGCTGCAAACAAAGCAGGAATTCCGAGCTTTATCATAAACTCAAACCAGCATTATGATGATGTGTTGACTCATGGCCTAACAGAATTTAATCTAAAAAAACAGGTGGCCTGTAACCTTTCAATCAGAGGAGATTTAGCGCAAAAATCAGCAGAGCTTATGATGAAAGTAAGCTGGTTTGCAAAGTATCTGAAAAAAGAATGGCCTGCTGTAACAGTTGTTCCTGTCGTACTTGGTGATACAATTATGACAGCCATTGTGCCTGCTGCATGGATGTTTGCAAGAGTTGAAAAAGCAATTCAAGTCGAAGCAGGCTTACGCTCAATGGCGCCAGAAGTAATGAAAAGATACAAGAATGTTGACATTGAGACTTTTATTGACCAGCAATTTTACGGCAAATGGCTGCTGCTGAGGAATGAGCCATTTCCAGAGCAGTGGGATACATATACATCTGCTGCAGGCAGCGAATATTTGTTTGCGCCTGTAAACCTAAACAAAGAGCATTTGATAAGAGAGGGCTATCCTGAAAAAAGCATCTGGGTTGTTGGTGGGGTTGTTGTTGATGCGCTTGAATTGAAGAGGAAAGAAAAATCAGAAAAAAGCGTCTTTGATGTTTATCCCCAATTGGAAAAAAATAAATGGCTTAGGGTTGATATTCACAGAAGAGAAAATCTTACTCCAAGAAGATTCAGGACAATTATAGGCACTGTTGAAGATTTGGCTAACAAGGGCTACAATGTAAATTTTATAGAGATGAGTGCAACTAGAAGCGCGCTTGATTATTACAAAATGAGGGGCATTATAGACAAGCTCAAGAAAAAGAAAAATTTCCTGCACACAAACGTGTGGCCGGAGTATGCTCATGTGATTGAATTCTTCCAGTCAAAAAATTGCCTTGCGGCTTTGACTGACTCTGGGGGCGTTCAGGAAGAGCTTAATCTAATTGGAAAGGCTTGCCTGACATGCAGGCTAAGCACTGACAGGCCAGAGACTGTATTTGATGCAAAGAGCAATATTCTTGCCCCGCCGATAAGCAGAGAATTCCTTATGAAGCTCATTTTGCACATTGATTCAAACCAAAGTCTTGTCAAGAAAATGTGCAATTCAAGGAAAATATATGGCAACAAGGCAGGTCAAAAGATAATTTCCATTATTTCCGGGCTTATAAAAAAAGGAGATCATCCATTTAAGTGGGCGCACGAAGCCTTGGGCTTGTGGACTGAGGAAGAAAATGGCGTTCAATATCTTTAAATCAGAATCATCAAAAAATTTAAGATGGCATCTTCTTGTTGCTCTGGTTCTGTTTGCAATCTCAATTATTTTTTTCTATAAAATCATCTCCAACAAGAATGTAATTGATAATGTCCATCACATAAACAATCTTGCTTTTTTGTCTTATAATATAAAAGACGGCATATTCAATCAGGGGACGTTTCCTTTATGGACGCCGTATTTTTTCAGCGGCATACCATTGATAGCGATTCCTGAGCATTATATTTTTGACTTAAACCTTATTTTAATATTGCTTTTTAAGGATATTTATCTTGCTATGAACTTATCCATCATATTGTATTTTTTTGCTGCAGGCTTGGGAATGTATTTTCTTGTTTTTACAATATTAGGCAATAAGAAATCCGCTTTTATATCTGCGCTTATATATATGCTGAATGGGTTTATGCATTCTTTCCTGATACCTGCCCATATAAATCTGCTTGAAAGCTATGCAATTATCCCATTTGTAATTTTATTCACAATAAAAGCTATTAGGGGCAAAAACTCGCTTGCTTATTCTATTCTTGCTGGAATATTTTTTTCAATGCAAATCCTGATGGGCGGAGTAATATTCTTCTTTTATACAGCAGTATTGTTTGGCTTGCTATTGTTTCTACATTTTATCCTTGATCCTAAACTAAAAAATATAAAAAAGCTTGTGCTAATAGGTTTAATTGTACTTATAGTAACATTGGGATTGTCTGCTGTGAAGCTTCTGCCAACAATGGAATTTGTAAAGCAGTCAAGCAGGGGATCAGCAGTCAATTACAAGGAATATCTTGGCTATCCAATAAGCCTAAAAAATTCATTTAACTTATTTGTCTCAAATATTGGATTTAATGATGTATCCGGCTCAATTGGGGTTGCAGGACTTATCTTATTGATTTTTGGATTCGCATCGTTCAAGAAAAGATATTTCATTTTCTCGCTCATTTTGATAATTTTGGCAATTTTATTGGCTGTTGGCAGCCCAATTGCAAAGCTATTCTTTGATTATATGCCTGGATTTTCGCAGATGAGGCATATTGAAAGGGCACTTGTTCTTTTTGAGATTGGTGCATCCATAATTATCGGTTATGGCTCCTTAAATCTTTTTTCAAAACTGGAAAGAAAGAATTTGGGAATATATGTCAATGTAATTTTTATGGTAATCGTTATTGGTGTTCTTGCAGAATTAATGATGTTGCAGCATAAGTCAGCGATAGCCAAAGTCATAGAGCCAAAGGATATTGAATTGCTTGAGTTTATGAGCAAAGATAGTGATCGTTTTAGGACTATGAACTTGGGTTTAAAAGAACTCGTAGGCACATCAGGCTATGTTTATTATATACAAAA
Organism: Candidatus Woesearchaeota archaeon; assembly: GCA_023266475.1. GTDB lineage: Archaea > Nanobdellota > Nanobdellia > Woesearchaeales > GW2011-AR4. Next base: position 10,634 of record JAHFQA010000038.1, read on the forward strand.
GGGAATCGAAGATGCGAAAGGCGGTGGTGGAATTTGGACAGATGATTACATTAATTATCTCGCAGTTGCAGACCAGCTTAACCCTACAAGATTGTGGGGGCTAATAAATGTTAAATATGTTGTATCAGACAGGCAGATTGAAAGTCCTCAGTTGGAATTTGCTGGGAAATTCAATGAATGCAAGGAATGCGCGGTATGGCAGGCTTTTGGGCCTTACTTGTACAGGAATAAGGATTACGTGGAAAAAACATACATCACTGATACCGGCGTTTTGGTAGTTGGAGATGGCAAAGCTGCACGAGACATGGTATATATTCTGCTTGCAAGAAATACAAATCCAGGCAATAGCGTAATTATACAGGGTAGCAGCATAAATGACTATTCAGCAGATGATTTAAAAAAATTTAAGGCTGTAATTCTGGCAAGGAATTCAATTGACGAAGGAAGCTCAGCTTTGCTAAAATCATATTCAAATTCCGGTGGCTTAGTTCTTCCTGACATTGCCAATGGAAAATCAACAATCGGCGAGGCAGATTTAGCAAATTTATTTAAAAAAATCAACGGAAGCCACAATCATGTAGACATTTCCTTGTTTTCATACAACAAATTAATTGCTGACATTTCAAACAAAAAGGGTTTCTTGGTTTTAGGGGAAAGATATTCCTTTTTTCCTGGATGGTCAGCAAGACTTAACGGCATTAAAGTGCCGATTTTAAAAGCTAACAACTTCATAAGCAGCGTTTATATTGATGGAAATTATGAAAAAATAGCATTTGAATACAATTCACGATCATTTTATATTGGATTGTACATAACTTTAATGATTTTACTTTTAATAATTGCTTATTTTTTATTTTTAATGATGCGGAAATTCAAGACGAAAAAGTCAAATTCAACAATCTAAATTGACCTTTTGATGCCTTCCCTGAAACTTGTAAATTTAAAATTCAAGTCTTTTCTTACCCTAGAATTGTCAAGCTTTTCTCTTAATGGAAAATACCTTAATTGCTGGGTTGTCAGGCTTGGGTTAGGAAAAATCTGCTCATACAGCTTAACAATTGGCTTCAAGATCACAATTGGCACGTAAAATTTTACTATTTTCTTGTTTAATGCATCTGCAATTATGTCAATTATCTGGTTTAATGTCAATGATTCATCGCAGCAAACGTTGTAGGTTTTTTTATTTTTCAAATCTAGACATTTTATTATTATGTTTGCTATGTCATTCACAAAAACCGGCTGGAAAATATATTCACCTGTTCCTATAACAGGGATAATGCCAGATTTTTTTATTATTTTTACAAGATCCATCACAAATTTGCTGTCGCCTTTGCCGTATATAACAGTCGGCCTTAGAATTACATAATTAATTCCTGATTTTTTTATTAATTGCTCGGCTTCATGCTTGCTTTTGCCGTAGATTGTTAATTTCTTTTTTGCAGCAAGGTCAGTGCTGATAAAAATAAAACTACTAACTTTCTTTTTTTTGCATATTTTTACCAGATTTTCTGTTGATTTTACATTTACATCAAAAAAGTCTTTGTACTTATTTGACTTAATTAAGCCTGCTAAATGTATTATATTTGAAATTTTTAATGTTTTTAAAGTTTTGTCTAAAGAATTATAGTCGCTAAGTGAACTGAAAACTATTTTTATATTGTGCCTTTTTAAATAATTGATGAATTCCTTATTGTTGGAATTTCTCAAGATGCAGCATATTTCATATTTTTTCTTAATTAATCTTGGTATTAAATTCCTTCCGACAAAGCCAGAAGCTCCTGTGACTAAAATCATCTTGCTAAAACTGCTTCAACAAAAATCCAACGTCTTTTAAGAATCTGCCGTGCAAAACTTCCCTCAATAAAAACCTTGGGCTGAAGTAAAATCGATTGAATGCGCTGTTGACTTCTTTTTCTAAATACTCCTGTGTCAATTCATCAGAAATCTGCATTGCTGCACTGTATCCTCCAAGTAAATCAAGAGTTTCTGACTTGAGCCATTTGTTTTCCTTTGCCATGTCATAAAGCTGAGTTCCTGGAAATGGCGTTGCAATTTTGTATTCAACCTGGCTTGGCAGCAATTTTATGCTGAAGTCTATTGTTTCCTTTATGGTTTGCTTTGTTGAGCCAGGCAGGCCAATTATGAAAAAGCATGATGTCCTTATTCCGTTCTTGTGCAGCAGCCTTACGGTTTCCAAAATCTTTCCTGTGTCCAAAGGCTTTCTGTTGATGAGCTTAAGTATTTCAGGGTGAATATCTTCAACTCCTAAATTAACACATTCGCATCCGGCTTTTGCCAATAGCTCAATTGTTTCCTTTTTCAATAATTCCGGCCTTGTTTCAAATGCGAAGCCAAGGCCTATTTTGCTTTCAATCAAGAGATGACACAAATCTTCAACCCTTTTCTGGTTCAATGAAAACAATGGGTCCCTGAAGAAAAAGCCTTTGACTCCAAATTTCTGATAGTCATATTTCATTTCCTCAAAGATGTTTTTTGCATCCCTTGCACGCCACTTCAGGCCTTGATTTGCAGGATAGGGGCAATATCCGCATCCGTATGGGCATCCCCTTGATGCCTGAATTGTAACTAATGGAGTTTTTGAAACCATTGGAAAATACCTGTATTTCTTGTAAGGAAACAAGCTCCAGTCAGGAAATGGCAATTCTTCCAGCTGCTCTTTTTCCAACCTTCCTGCTTGTGCTGATTTAATAACTTCATTGTTTTGCTTGAAAGCAATGTTTGGTATATTTTTTAAATCCTCTCCATTGCATATGTTTATAATTGATGTCTCAACTTCACCAAGTATCGCAATGTCAAAATTTGGAAGAAGCAAATTCGGCTTTTCATTTATCATCTCCCCTTCGACAATTATCTTGACATTTGGGCAATTGTCTCTTATCTTCTTGGCAACAATGTCCCTTTCAAATATAAAGCAGCTTGCTGAGCACGCCATTACAACATAATTTGGCTTGAAAGCAGTTATTTTTGGCATTATGTCAGCTAATTTCAAGTCTTCAGTTGCAGCATCTATAACAAGCAATTCGAACCCTCCTTTTTTCAGTATTGTTGCAGCATATACAAGCTGAAGAACAGGAATATGGACATAAGTATTCTTCATTTTGGTTACAATTGTGGAAAGAATATTAGAACTAAGGCTATTCTTAACTCCCATGCCTCCCATTAAGTCCCGGTTGATGTGGTTGGCATCAGGGCTTGGTGGGTTTAAAATAAGTATTTTTGCGCTCATTATAACATTAAAATTAACATAACAATATTCCCCTTAACAATAGTTAAGCACGCCTATTGTATTTATAAATTTTGTGATGGCAT
>JAHFQA010000039.1 GCA_023266475.1 Candidatus Woesearchaeota archaeon
CTTATTATGGATGTGTTCCAGATCCAAACGACAGGGTTTGCTGTCCTGATCCAAGCTCTTGTGTCTACAATGGCGTATGTTACAGCAATGGCTATAGGGCAGATATTGATAATGACGGCATAATAGAAAGATGCGTTGCTGCATCTCCTGGAGTTTGGTTTGATGAATTTGAGATATGCGATAATAATAATGACGATGATTTTGATAACTTGCCAGATTGCCAGGACAGTGATTGCGATGGCTCTGTAACAGGCACTGTAAGAAACATTGATAATCAGCTGATTTCATCGGCAGATGTAGGTGCAAAGAAAGACTTGTCACCAGTTAAGTCAGCAACTACAAATCAGCAAGGCCAATACACCATAAACAATATAAATTGTGGCCAATATAACTTAATTGCTTCACACTCTGAATATGCCCCAAAAGTCATAAGCATTAATATCCCTCCCAAGCAGCAAGTAACAGCAGACTTCGAATTATTATTAGGCACATCCTGCGAGCAAGACTGCACATTTGCAGCTGACAATATTGTTCATGCATCGTGTGATGGAAAGAATGGATGCAGCTTCTATGACAGCATTGCAAGAGTTGCTTGTGATAACTCACAGCCTGGCTGGATTAGAGATTACAATGCAAGCCATTATGTGGTTTGTGCACCAGGAAGCCCGCAGCCAAAAGTTGAAATCCAAGCAAGCGTAAGCTGCGTAAGTGGCACTTTAGTAAAAGTTACAAGAATATTGGTATATAATGGCAGGCCAGTAAAACTGGTTGTTGCCGCATGTGGCTAAAACACTAAAAAATGCAATCAATTTTTGGTGTGCCAAAAGCCATAGGTTTTTTAGCATGAAAAAATTAAATTTTAAAATTGATGAAATAGCACTTATTTTGATAGTAGCACTTCTTGCTATGTTTATAAGCATACATAATAAAGGCAATGATTCTGTGGAAATGAAGGCAGAAAAAATAACAGGGCTGCTTTTAGATAATCATGGTGTAAGTTTTGCAAATAATGGAATAATTGATGGAACTAAGCTGGCAGAAATCAAAAATATGGACTATTATGAGTTTAAGGATTCCATCAACGTTAAAAATGATTTTTGCATCTACATAGAGGATGAAAATGGCAACATAATTCTTGCCAAAGGCTCTCCTAAACTAGCTGAATATGGAATTCCCTGCAGGGAATGAAAATTAAAATAACGATGACAATTAAAATTAAATCAAAAGCACAGTCGTGGTCTATAGACATCGCCATAGGCGTTATTGTCTTTGTTCTGGCATTTTTTGTATTTTATACTCTGCTAAATGCAAACCCAAATGCAAGAGTAAATGAATTAAAAAAAGAAGCAACTATTATTATCAAGCAAGTTGGCTCCAAAGATTCTAAATTAAGCATCGTTGACAATAATGAAATAAATGACACGAGAATTGGCTCCTTGAAAAACATTAACTATGAAGAATTAAAAAGAGCTTTAAGGATTGAAGGCGATTTCTGCATATACTTGGAAGATGATAAGGGTGATATCGTCCTGATTAATAGAAGTTACAAGGGAGTAGGCTCGTCTAATATAGATTTGGGTGGAACTCCTTGCAGCCAAAAATAAAAAACAAAAAACTATAAATACACAATAATTCTATTAAAGTTATTTAAAATGATGATTAAAAAAAGAGGATATTTCTTTATTTTGGATGCTATGCTAGGCCTTTCTGTGCTCGTTATTGGAGTTTTTCTTATTACATCCTCATATATTAATGTGCCGCAGCATACGCAAGTTGGGCTTTTGGCAGACGATTTGCTTGATTTTATGTCTAAGAGAAAAATCCAAGACCTGAACAACCCATATTCAGGCATTGGAGGTGAATTATGGAAACAGGGAATTATTTCAAACCCTGACAATTCCCTTCTGCAGCAAATGGGCGAGTTTTATGAAGCAAATAAACTTGACATCGCTGAAAAATTCATCGAAAATATTTCAAAAGATGTTATGCCCCCTCAATTTAGATACGAAGTTTGGATGAATAACCAGCTTCTTTACCCTAGGAATCCAACAATTGAGCATACTGCATCAAGGGAAAATACAAGAGTTCTTCTCACATCAAAGAAACTCACTTTTGGAATTAAAAATCAAACCATAAGCAGCATGTGGGGCCCTTACAAGGCAGAGGTATTTGTATGGGAAAAATAAGGATGGACATTAAGAAGAAGGGTATATTTTTCACTTTCCTTGCAATAACCATCACTGCTGTTTTCATTCTCGTATTTACACCCCCATCAGATATAAGCCTTAAGAAAGACAACCAGGCAATTAGGACTAAAATAAGCTCCGTAGACAATTATGTGAACGACTTGGAAACCAGGTATTTTGAATACGCACTCAAAGCTTCGGCGCATAAGGCAATTTTATCTTTAATATTCTACATCAATACAACCGGCTCTTACATAACCGACTTTGACTCAGCTTTCTCTGAGGTTGCAATAAATGGAACAATAAATAGCGTACCAATCGACTCTATCACAGGCAAAAAAATAATGGAGAACAACACTTTGAATAACTGGAGCGCTAAAATAACTCAAACTGCATTCGACACATTAAATGTAAATACCACCATATATTTTGTCAACCTCACTGCATCCCAGACAAAGCCATGGAATATCGATTCAATTCTTATAGTAAATTTTACAGTTAACTCAAGCGTAGCATACTGGAAAAAGGGAAACGTTTCGATAAGCGCGTCTATTGGCATCGAAGGATTTCATGACCCTTACTACATTGTTAAAACCAATAAAGCTTACACAAACCAAATCAAGAGGTCAAGCGTTGAGTTCAATAAATGGAATGTGTCAAAAGTGAGGGAGCACCTAAGAAACGGAACTTACGTTCATTGGGAAAACTCTGATGCCCCAAGTTTTTTGATGAGGTTTACAAATACAATAACTCCCTCCAGCTGCTGCGGCATAGAGTCACTTGTTAATCCAAATAAAATAAGTCCAAGCGACCAAATAGAAAGTTATGTTGATTATTTGTTTTGGACTCATGTTTACCAAACTCAATGCACCTTGCTTTATAACACTACAAATCCTTCAAAAGGCATTGGGCTATGGGACGAATTTAAATTTTTCAAGCTGGATATCAATCATGCAGTAAAATATAACATAACAGATGCAGATGCCATAAGAACATGTTAATTGGCAAATTAAAGTTGCCACTCAAAGACAATAACTAAAGTTTTTATATATTGCGCCAAATTAGAACTTATGACACAAGTAAATGATGCGGTTTTGAGGACACTTGCTGATGACCTTTTGGAATTAGTTAAAAAGAGCAAGAAAATTTCAGTTGAGGAAGCTGCAAAAAAACTAAATGCGCCAGTTGCAACAATACAGTCATTAGTTGATTTTTTGGTGGAGGAAAGGATATATGGAATAGAATACAAGTTTACAACACCTTATATATACCTCTATAAAGAGGGCATCAGAGAAGCCAAAGGAAAGGAAAAAAGTTTTACTCAGGATCTGGTTACTAAGGAGATTTTTTATGAAAAGGCCAAGGAAAGAAGCATTCCGCACGAGTATATTGAGGGATTATGGAGAAAATATTTGCAGCAAAATCTCGCAAGCATAAGAACAGAATTTTTGAACAAATCAAAAGAAAAAAAAGTGCCTCAGGAAAATGTTGAAGAGCTCTGGAAAAAGTACTTATCTTATTTGTAATTGAAAATGGATATTGATGAATTTTTGGACAGGGAGCTTTCCGGATTAGATTTTGCTACAGACAAGCCCAGTATCAATGAGCCATTTTCAGAATTTCCACAAAAAAAAGAGGATTTTGAGCCTTCATCCTCACTTGAAAGCGTAAAATCGTTGCTTGCCAAAGGCAATATAGAGGAAGCAGAGCACTCTTATGTTGAATTATGGCGCACACTTCTCCAGCAAAAGCTGAAATGGAGCAGGGACATTTATGAGGAACTGCTGATGCTCAGCCGGCAATTTTTGGTTGAGCTTAATAAGGCTTATGCTGATGTTAAAAAAAAGGCTGACTATATTAATGACATCATAAAAAAGGCAAGGGCTTCTATCCAAGAAGGAAAGAAAGACTTATCTTATAAGATGTATGCACAAGCAGTTGAAATGAACAACTCGATTCCAAATGTGTTCTTCGAAGAAAAAAAGTTTGTTCAGGAGCACATAACACTTTTGTATAACGAGCTTAGAAGGGCTACAGACAATGAATTGATCAATAGGGTCTATGCATTGGTGCATGAATTAAACCAATTGATTGACAAAACAAACTTGTCTATAAAATCAAATGACTTTTCAAGCGCAATTTTAAGCTATAACAAATTAATAGAAGTTTTCAATCAGGTTCCTGAAGGATTCTTAAGGGATAAAGCATCATTAGGAATCAGAATTCTGGAGATTTACAAAAGTCTAAGCATACAATCTGAGATTTTAAGCCTGCAAAAGCAAATTATCCAGCAAACTGTCGCTCAGCCAGAAACATTATCCAAAGAAAGCCCCTCAAAATATTCACCTCCAGCCTCGTCATCAGTTAGCGCCAAGAAAGAGAGTGCAAAAAATAACATGGAAAAAGGACTTTACAGTGAGGCATACAAAGACATTCAAGACGTTCTTAAAATTGAGCCAAATGATTCAGAGGCAAAAGTAATGCATGCGAAAATAAAAACGCTGCAATAGGCCATGCCACAGGATATTTTTTTATAAGCTCAGATGGAAAAAGAAAAAATAATTGATACATACCAGCTAAATGTAAACGATATAGTAGTAGATGTTTCTATAAAGCTTAAGGAAGATGAGCCAGTTCCAACATACAATATTTTCATAACAAACATAAGTGATGTCACAAGAATAATTCTTGAAAAAATTCGTGACGAGTTTGTCTCAGAAGGCACAAAAAAATTGACCGAAGAAGACAGCACTTCAAACATTCAGGAGCAGTTCAAAGAAGGCATTTTGAAGCTGCTGGCAAAATATTTTCCTGATGCTGACCGGAAAACTATGGACATGCTCATTAATTACATTTTGCAGCAAAACATCGGATTTGGGAACCTGGACATCTTGCTAAATGATGCTAATCTCGAGGAGATTGTCATCAACAACGCCAAGGAGCCTGTATGGGTTTACCACAGGAGATTTGGCTGGCTTAAGACAAATATTCTAATCCCTAATGAGTCAAGAATAAGGCATTACTCAACTATAATCGGCCGTGATGTTGGCAAAGAGATCACAATTCTCAACCCTTTAATGGATGCCCATCTGAAGACAGGCGACAGGGTAAATGCAACTTTATCCCCTATTTCATCAAAAGGGAATACAATAACCATTAGAAAATTTGCAGTCAAGCCATGGACAATAACTGCATTTCTCAAGGAAAAAACTATTTCCTATGAAGGAGCTGCGTTGATATGGCTGGCTGTACAGCATGAGATGTCAATCATTGTTACAGGTGGAACCGCATCCGGAAAAACCAGCATGCTTAATGTAATTGCTAATTTTTTTCCCCCTAATCAGCGAATCATATCCATAGAAGATACTAGAGAAGTCATGCTCCCAAAGATTCTCCATTGGGTTCCTTTGGAAACTAGGCTTGCGAATCCAGAAGGAAAGGGCGGAATTCAAATGCTTGACCTGATAGTCAATTCATTAAGAATGAGGCCAGACAGAATACTTGTGGGTGAGATAAGAAGAAGGGCGGAAGCAGAAGTTCTTTTTGAGGCAATGCATACCGGCCATTCAGTTTATGGGACTTTGCACGCAAACAATGCCAGAGAAACAATCACAAGGCTTACAAGCCCTCCAATTGATTTGCCGAAGCAAATTTTACCAGCCATTTCACTGATTGTTGTGCAGCATATAAATAGAAAAAATGGCAGAAGAAGGACTTTGCAGATTGCTGAAATGCTTCCAAATGGCGACCCAAGGGTATTGATGCAGCATAACCCAATAAAAGACTCGTTGGATATTATTAACGAGCCTCTTGCCATCTTGGAAACTTTAAACCTTTACACAGGGCTGTCAAAATCAGAAATTTATGCTGATATGCAGTCGAAAATTGCTGTTTTAAAATGGATGGTCAGCAAAAATGTTTCAGATGTAAATAATATTGGATTAATTATGTCAAAATATTATCTCAATAAGCCATTGACAAAGATTGGGGGTGTGTAAAATTAGTTTTGTCAATAGAGTTGCCTCATTTTTTCCTATGCTGAAAAGCGAGTTGAGGACAGCTCATTTGCGGTATACCCCGCTTCAGTATGTAAACAAAAGCCTGAAGACAACTGCGTTGTACGCCTCTTTATTTACCGTGCTTTTTGCATTTGTTCTCCAGAAATCCAAGTTGTCATTATTTTTGCTTATACCTGTTTTTGCAATTTTGTTTATATTGATTTTTGAATACACCTTATTGACAATAAGAGCAAAGATTAGAAGCAGAAGGCGGGATGTTGACAAGGAAGTGCTTTTTGTTGGCAGGTACTTGCTTGTTAAGATTTATTCCGGAAGGCCTCTTTTAAATGCCCTCATGGAAACTGCTTCAAGCAGCGGAATTGCAGCAAAGTACATCAAAGAAATTGTTGATGATATAAACACAGGCAGCACAATTGAAGATGCATTAAAAAATGCCATGACATACTCTCCGTCTGAAAAATTAAGAAAGGTGCTTTTTCATATAAATAATGCCCTGCAATTAGGAGTAGATGTGACAAAGCCGCTGGAGTCAGTCTTGAATGAAATAACAAAAGAAGAGGAGCTGGAAATAAAGAAGTACGGCAAGAAGCTAAACTCTTTGGTAATTTTTTACATGCTGGCTGCGATTATACTGCCATCATTAGGAACAGCTTTGTTTATCGTTATTTCAAGCTTTCTTAATTTTCCGATTAATTTGAAAGGATTAATAGTTGTAATATTTTTTATTGTTGTAATTCAGTTTGTATTTATAACTCTTTTCAAGTCAATAAGGCCTTTGGTGAATTTATAGCAAAATGGCAGTCAAAATAATATTCTTGGAGGAATTTGGAAAGGCGTTTGTGCCGAAAAAATTTATACCGACTTTAAGGAAATATATGCTAAAGTCAGGCTTCGACGAAGTTCCCTACAAGTTTTTTGGATTGCTGTTTTATATTTCAGCAGCAATAACATTTTTCCTTTACATTATTTATATTTTTCAGTATTTAAAGAAGTTCTCGCTGTTTGAAATTTATATTTATTCAGCCATAGCTTGGTTTATAGTGCAGCTGTTTTTTGCAATATTCTTTATTTTATTGGTTTATTTTTATTTAGACCTTAGAATTTATTCAAGAACTAAAAAAATGGAAGATCAGCTTCCCGAATTTCTTCAGGTACTTTCTTCTAATCTTAGAGGCGGCATGACTTTCGAAAGGGCATTATGGGCTGCAATAAAGCCAAGGTTTGAAATCTTGGGGATTGAGATGGCGAAGGTCTCAAAGAAAGTCATGACAGGCTACGAAGTTAGCAAAGCGCTCACCGAGCTGGCTGACAAGTATGATTCATTAATGCTTAGGCGCACAGTTGATTTGATGATAAGCGAGTTAGAAAGCGGCGGAAACGTAGCTGAGCTTATTGACAGGATCGTTGATAATTTAAAGGAAACGAAAGCATTAAAAAATGAGATGTCTGGGGCAGCCATTGCTTATGTTATTTTCATTTCTGTAATTGTAGTTGTAATAAGCCCGCTTCTTTTTGCCCTTTCTTCTCAGCTGCTCATAGTGATAGTCGGTTTTGTTGACAAGCTTTCAGGCGCTACCCAAGCTACTACTACCCTGCCATTTACCTTTTCAAAAGTAAATGTTAAGCCCGAGGAATTTCAAATTTTTTCCACTATTGCAATTTTTGTAATCTCATTATTCTCCTCTATGATAGTTTCCATAGTTGAAAAAGGAGACATAAAAGGAGGCATAAAATATATTCCGATTTTCGTTGTTGGCTCTATGTCAATGTATTATTTTTTTATTAAGGTCATTCAAACATTTTTCACAATATCTGTATAGCATAAAGGCATAAAATAGAAAACTTTATAAATGATAAATCAAATTAGAGAATTTCATAGGCCAAAAAAAGGAAAGCAAATTTTTCCAACAGTAGATACTTAAAAAAAATTTTAGAATTAAAATATAAAAAGGAGTTGATGGTAATGAAATATAATAAATCTCAAAAAGCACAGGCTGCTTTGGAATTTCTAACAACTTATGGCTGGGCATTTTTGGTTATTCTTATAATGATAGGCACACTTGCTTATTTCGGAATATTGAGCCCTAGCAAGATTTTGCCTAATAGATGCAATTTTGGCACTGAATTTACATGCCAAGACTACCAAATATCAGCAACAGCTAATACATTCAAAATTAGGTTGAAAAATAACGTAGGAGAAGCTATAGATGTTACTACATTAACGCCAAGCACTGAAAGCACCACTGCCTTTGCTTGCACCACACCACCCACTTTACCTATATCTAGCTGGAAATCAGGTGAAATTAAAGAATTATCATGGACAGGATGCAACTCAGCAGCTGCTGGCTTAGTCGCAGGAGAAAAAGGAAAAGTCTTAATAACAGTTAAATTTAATACTGTATCCAGCGGAGCAACATACGCGAAAGAAAGCAGGGGAGAAGTATACTCTTCTGTAATATAAGCATTCAAAACACAAATTTTATATATCTTTTTCTTTATTGTTAGAACTATCAGCAATATGTCAAAAAAGAGGCAGTCATGAATAGAAAGTTTGATATATATTATAAGCCGCAGATTGGTTCAAGGTCTCAGGCTTCTTTGGAGTTTTTAAGCACGTATGTATGGGCATTTATGGTTATTTCCATAACTATTGGAGCCCTTTACTATTTTGGAGTATTTGATTTTGGAAAATATGTTCCGCAGAAATGTATTTTTACCTCGCAATTCAAATGCCTGGATTTCAGCTTGGACCCTACTGAAATTAGAATTAAATTGGTTAACAACCTGGGCGACGATATAAGAGTAACGTCTTTGCAAATTACAAATGACGCCAATCCTCCTATCTCATGCACACCACAACCTGCATTTGATTGGTCACAAGGAACTGAACAAGACATCAAATTCACCTCATGCTCAGGCGGAGCTTATATTGCCGGAGAAAGGGTTGAATTAAAGATTTCAATGACCTATTATGCCATTAATACACCAACTAAACCTATTCATTTAATCAGCGGGAAAATAAATGGAAGGGTAACATCCGGCTAAATGCATTTGCTTTGGAGAAAGATTGAAAATCACAAAATTAGCCCAGTCCTCATTGGAATACTTAATGGTTGTTGCTTTGACTTTTGTAATTATTATTCCCACAACCTATATATTTTATAGCTTTTCAAAGGAGTCAACTGCTGAAATATCAGATGCCCAGCTGATAAAGCTTGGAAGAGGCATAATCGATGCTTCTGAATCAATTTATTATTCTGGTCAGGGCTCTAAAACCATCTTGGAAGTAAATGTTCCGGACAATGTTGTTGCAGGCTCTATAATAGATGGAAAAGAGCTTGTTTTTAATTTGACAACCAGCTTTGGCGTTTCAGAGATTGTTTTCTTTTCATCAGTCAATTTAACTACAACATCTAGTAACTGCATTCTAAATGTATGCATGCTTCCAGAATTAGCCAATCCTGGGCTAAAAAAGGTGAAGATAGAAGCAATAAACAAAGACTCTGTAAAAATTGAAACAATATGAAACAATGCTGAAAATGCCAAATGTTCAATCCTAAAAAATACAAATCACAATCTGCCGTGGAATTTATTATATTATCTTCCTTTATGCTCCTGGTTATAGTAAGTTTTTTTGCTATTGTGGGCTCACGATTTTTAGAAGCAAGGGACGAAAGCAACAGGCAAATTTCACAGGATATAGCAGAATATGCTTATAACGAAATTGAATTGGCAAAATCGATGAATGACGGTTATACAAGATTATTTAAGATTTCTAAAAGAATCAATGGGATCGGCTACAGCATACAAATAATTGACAATAGGGAGCTGATAGTGAATTATCGAGATCAAGAGCATGTCCAGCTTCTTCCAATAAATGTGTCAGGGAATATAAATACTGGATTAAACGAAATAAAAAAAACTAATGGTGTAATTTATTTAAGAAATGTTCCCACATGATACAAATACAGCATTGAAAATTAATTTAGCACTAGACGTAAGGTATATTCTCGTGAAATTTAATGCCGTAGACAAAAACATAATTCCAGAATAGTCCCTTTTTTCTCGTCACAAAAACTGAAAATCCAGCCTCACGGAAAATGTTTTCTATAACCCTGTCATTAGAAAGCCATGCTACATTTGGTATCAGCTTAAAAAAATCCGCGTAGTCAACAAATACTATCTTGCCGCCATATGGCAGCAAGTCCCTCATTTCCCTTAATACTTTTTTCACATCCTGAAGATACCCCATCATGCCGATGCTAACAATTGCATCAACGTGAGGTATTGATGGATGAACCCTGTTTACTTGATGCTCATCATGGACAACAATTACATGTGAATGGCCCCTCTTAGAAAGCCTTTTCCTTGTAATTAGCAAGTCTTTCCTAGAGAAGTCAGTTGCAAAAACCCTGCCATCTTTTGTAACGCTTTCAGCAAGATGCATTGTAAGCGTTCCAACAGAGCATCCAAATTCAAGAACTTTCTTTCCTGCAATATTTCCAAGCAGTGCAAGTATTTCCTTTCTTATGCTTCTTGGAAGTGTAATACTTTCTGTCATCAAGGTTATGTATGCAAGCGAGTCGTTTATTTTTATAATAGCATCAGGATTGTAGTATATTTCAAGCAGCATGTATATTGGCACAGATACAAGTATTAGAGAAAATCCTAATTTCAGCGTATATATTGCGCTTGGATCCGAAAAAGCCCAAGCAAAGATAATTCCAGCAATAAAAATCAATAATGCAACAGAGCCGATTTTTACAAAAGGAACCTTGAATGTCCTCTTAATTTGTGGCTCTTTGCGCCTAAGAACAAGAACTGAAAGAATAACAAAAAAGTACATCACCAATCCAAGAGGAAGAAGCAACCTCAGCATTGAATTATATCTGCCAAATGCCATTCCAAAAATCATGAGAGAAACTATAGTCTGAAATATTATTGCCTTGTAAGGTGTTTTAAATTTCTCATGAATGCTGCTTAATTGGGATATAAATAATTTGTCCCTTGCCAAGGCCAGCAAAAGCCTCGGCATTGTTATTACACCGCTTGCAGCAGAGCCTATTAAAGTGATAGAAATTCCAATATTAAGTATCTTCATTCCTATTTCCCCAAATATATTCATGGACACAATTGCAAGAGGGGCTGAAGACACAGCCAAAACATTCCACGGTATTATCCCAAGTGAAACCACAGCTGTTAAGATGCCAAGAATACCAACAATTATAGTGCCGGCTATTATTGCAAATGGAATAACCGTCTTAGGCTCTTTTGTCTCTTCTGCCAAATAGGTGGCGCTTTCCCAGCCAAAAAAGCTTTCAAAAATGAAGAAAATGGCAACAGATAACGAAGAAAGTCCCAATGAAAAAAAGGGGAAGTAATTTGAGGTATTGATCTTAAATATTCCTGGAAAGATAAATGACATCAGTACGCTTATTGAAATAACCGCAAATGATATAAGCACAACAGCGCTTGCTTCTATGCCAAAATATGCAACTAAATTCAACAATATTATAAAAAACACACTAATGCCAATTTTCAGCAAAACCTTTGATTGTCCTGGTATAAGATAGTCTATGGCAGCAGCGACAAGAAGGGCATTTGATAAATTGCCAACAACCCATGCTATCCATCCAAGTATAAAAGAGAAAAATCTATTGTATGCATGCTTGCTGAACTCATAAACCCCTCCTGCTTTGGGATACATGGAAACTAGTTCAGCAAAAAACATGCTTATGTAAATTGCTACAACACTTAATATTATCCAGGCTAGTATAATGGCATTTCCGGTATAGCTGGACCCAATTGAAACTCCGAAGAATAAGCCAGTGCCCATTATAGAGGCAATTGCCAGAGACAATGTTGACCAGAAACCCAAAGCCCTCTTTAATTCTGCCATTAATTCAAATTTAGGCTTAACCTTTAAAAACAATTGTTAATACTTCAATGTGGTGACTATATAGATGCATGCTCCAAACCTTTAAATAGCGCAAAATCTACCTTTATGCATCATGAAAATAATGATGGTGGAAGGAAGGTACACGGGCAAAATCAACCTCTCAAATTTAGATGTAAGTATATTGCCAAAAAGGATAGGATTGGCCACAACTGTGCAATTTCTTGATTTTGTCGGCGAAATCAAGCAATACCTTGAAAGCAATGGGAAAATAATATTGGTTGACAAATTGAAGCAGAAATATGAAGGCCAGCTTCTTGGCTGCGATGTTGGCGGAGCTGATAAAATAAAGGAAAATGTTGATGCATTTCTTTACATCGGAACAGGCATGTTTCATCCGCTGGGAATTGCAATAAACATAGATAAAGATGTATTCTGCTATGATCCTTTAAGTGCTATTTTGTCAAAAATAGACAAGCGGCATGTGGAAAAATATAACATGAAAAGAAAAGGCGCATACCTTAAATTTTTGGAATCAAAAGAAATTGGATTTTTGGTTTCATTGAAGCCTGGCCAGAATAATTTCAAAAAAGCTATTGAATGGAAAGAAAAATTAAAGGATAAGAATTGCTACATATTTGCCTTTGACACTCTGGAATTCAGCCAGATTGAAAATTTTCCCTTTGTGGAATGCTGGGTAAACACGGCATGCAGCAGGATTCTTGACGACTACTCCAAATTCCCAAAGCCATTGGTAGACTTGAGCGATATAGAGAAAGTTGAATTGCTGCCGATTAAATTGAAATAATTATTTTTTCTTTTCACCAGAAATTCTAAGGACTTTTGTTTTTCCAGACATTCGCTGGCCTTTTTGGAAATTTTCTGAAAGCAAGGATATCATTACTTTAAGCTCATTAAGCTCTTTTTTTGAAACATCAACCATTAAGCTAAGTAAAATGAACATCACAAGCAAAGTAAGCCAGCTAAATATAGCAATTATCATCAGCCAGCTTAGCTCATAATTGTCTGTTTTATAAACTTGGTTGATAAGCTGGAACCCAAGTATTGCAGCTGCTACTCCAACAACCAGAAGAACTACCTCAAAAATATTTAGCTTATTAAATTGCATTGAATGGTCCTCTTTACATTAATTAATTTGATAAACTATTATTTAAATGTTATTATTATAAAAGCCACAGGCAAAAAATTTATTCAGTATTTATTTTGCTTATAGCTTCTTAGATGCC
>JAHFQA010000040.1 GCA_023266475.1 Candidatus Woesearchaeota archaeon
CCTTAAACCATTCTTCACTCATAAATTAATATTTCTGAAACTTGTATATATATATCGGTTTTATCAAAAATAATCTAAGGTTTAACCGAAAATCTTAAATATGTGTACACATACCCATACCCATATGGCAACAAAAAATATAGCTATAACTGAAGACGCATATAAATTATTGGCAAGGCATAAGATACATGGCAAAAGCTTTTCAGAAGTTATAAAGGAGCATTTTGGCAAAAGAAGCCTTTTGGATTATGCAGGAATATGGGAAAATATTCCTGAAAAAAAATGGAAAGTGATAGAAAGCAATATTTCCAAAGCAGGAAAAGGCATCAGCGAATCGCTTAAAAAAAGAATTGGCGCTTTGCATAAATGATAGGCATAGACAGCAGCGTCCTTATTGACGTTTTGCGCAATAAATCATCAATAGATAAACTCAAATCATATTACAATGAATTGTTATGCACAAGCGAAATAGTTGTTTATGAGATATGTTACGGTTTTTATGCTTCTTCACAAGATACTTACGAAAGGCTTATGGAGCTTGAGTCAGTTCTTGACGTATTTGTCCATATATTTCCAGTAGACAGAAAAGCCTCTGTTAAGTCTGCTCAAATTGGAGGAAGGCTTGCAAGAGCAGGAAAAATGATAGAGCATAGAGACGTATTGATTGCAGGATGCCTTTTGGCTAATGGATGTGATAAAATACTTACAAAAAATGCCAAAGATTTTAAACGAATTTCAGGCTTAAAAGTTATTGAATTTTAAAATGATTTTATTTTCAGCTTATCTAATCGAAATCTTTAAATACTTGATTATATTTTTGTATATAACTAATTATATAACTAAACAAGGTGACTAAAATGGAAGCAGAAGCAATAGCAAGAAAATGGGGCTCATCAATTGGGTTTATTGTTCCAAAAGAAATTATAGAAAAGGAAAAAATCAGACCAAACAGCAAAGTTTTGTTTGAAATAATTAAGGTTACAGATATTTCCGACACTTTCGGAAAACTAAAAAGAAAAGCATCAGGGCAGAAATTCAAGGATTCAGCGAGAAAAGGATGGGAAAATGCTTAGCTTTTTCTTTGACACATATGCTTTTTATGAAATTATAGTGGGCAACCCAAATTACCTTCCATTTACAAAAGACGTAAAAATAACAACGACCCAGCTAAATTTAATGGAATTGTATTACCAGCTTCTTGCACTTTATGACAAGGAAACGGCACTTAAATTCTTTAAAAGATACGAAGATTTTGTTGTTTTAATAAGCAATGAAACGGTAATAGATTCTATGGACTTCAGAAAGCAAAATTACAAGCAAGACCTTTCTTACGTTGATTGTATTGGTTACATAACAGCTAAAAAAATGAACATTCAGTTCTTGACAGGTGACAGGCAATTTAAGGACAAAGCTAATGTAAAGTTTGTTAAGTAGCACGAATTCATAAGATTCTCATTTCTGCTCAATCACAACCAAAGTATACTTATCATTAAGGTATTTCTTTGCAGCTCTTTTGACATCATTAACAGTAACTTTCCTTATGTTTTTCAAATATGATTCTGCAAGGCTCGAATCTTTTATTGTTTCCCAGACGGCAAGATAATCAGCATAGTGAAAATTATCTTCCATCTGCAATGTGTGATTGCCTTCAATGTATGTCTTAGCTTCTTCCAAGTCACTCTTGCTTATCTTTTCGAGCCTCATCAACTGCTGTAAGATAATTTCTCTTGCTTTCTCGATGTTATTCCTGTCCAGCCCAGTGTAAACTGCAAACATACCATAATCGCTTTCATGCTCATTATTAACCCCAACCTGATATGCTAGCCCTCTTTTGTTTCTAATTTCATCAAACATCCAGCCAGATTGTCCTCTGCCTAAGATAGCGGTTATCACATCAAAAACATAGCTATCTTTGTGCAATCTAGGAACAGATTTGTAGCCAAGGACCATGTAAGAATTCAAGGTTGCTTTCTTCTCAACAAACTTTTTTACTTTAGTTTGAACCGGCTCATTTACAGCTGGCCTTCTAAGCAATTTTTTCGGCTTTAGAGTTCCAAAATATTCCTCCACTTTCTGCTTTGCATTTTTAACGTTTCCGACAATAGAAATTATCATGTTATTGGGGATGTAGTGGCTGAAATAATAATTAGCAACATGCTTCCTGTCAAAGCCTTTTATAGTCTCAATTGAACCATAAGTCGGGTTTTTTGCAGGGTGCTTTTCAAACAAGTTTTTCTGGAACAAAACCCATTGGTGCATCCTTGAATCGTCAGTAACCATGTTTATTTCCTTCAATACCACTCGTTTTTCCTTTTCAATAATCCTTTTGTCAAAGACCGGATTGGCGACCATGTCAGACAAGATATCAAGAGCAGTTTCAAACCTCTTGCTGATTATTTTAATAAAGAAGGCCGTTCTATCGCCAGTCGTGTAAGCATTAAATTCTCCTCCGTATTTTTCAATCTCATTGGCAATTTCCCTGCTGTCTTTCCTGTTTTTTGTGCCTTCAAAGAGCATATGCTCTAAAAAATGTGAGATTCCAGCCATATTCCTGTTTTCAAAGTTAGAGCCAACTTTAAACAAAACTTCAACTGCAACAGATTTTGAGGAATTTTTCTTAAAAATTATAGTAGTGCCATTCGATAGCCTGTATTTTTTCATAGGTAAAAGAAAAATTTAAATGGTATATAAGATTATTGAATTACAATGAAAATAAAAGAGCTTAAATCAGTTCTTGACAAAAAAAATTCCGATTGTGCTATACTCTACTGCTCAGACTCGTCAAAGCCCAACCCTAACATACTTTATTTTTCCGGCTACAGCGGAATAGGGGCGTTGATTGTTCCACGAAGAAAGGATCCGTTCATCATAGTTCCCGAGATGGAGCATGAAAAAGCAAGGAAATCAATGGTTAAAAGAGTTTATTCAATGGAAAAGAAGAAATTTTTTGAGTCAATTCATAATATCTTGAGGAAGAACAGGATAAAAGCAAAAAATATCGCAATAGACAAGAATAATTTCACATTGAATTCTTACAGGCATTTTAAAAAACAATTTAAAAATATAAAATCAAAAGATTTTTTTCTCGACTGCATGAAGCTTAGAGAGATAAAAACAGAAAAAGAAATAGGATATTTGAAGAAATCCTGTGATTGTGCAGACAAGATTCTTCAAAAGGCGATTAAGAATTTCAAGAGCTTCGGGACAGAGGCGGAAGCTGCTGCTTTTCTCGAGTATGAGACAAGAAAGCTTGGTCTTGAGCTTTCTTTCAGCCCAATTGTCGCATCAGGAAGCAATGGAAGCATGCCCCACCATGTGCCGTCAAATGAAAGAATAAAAAGAGGATTTTGTGTGATAGATTTTGGAGTAAAGTATAAAGCATATTGCTCTGATATAACGAGAACAATCTATGTTGGAAATCCAAATGATAAGGAGAAGAAATTCTACAATTTCTTGTTAAAAATACAGAACGATACAATAAATCAAATAAAAAATAATAAAAAATGCTCAGGACTTTACGATTTTGTAAATAAAAGTCTTGGAAAATACAAGGATCGTTTTACTCATGGATTGGGACATGGAGTTGGAGTTGAAATACACGAACTTCCAAACCTTACTTTGAATTCAAAGGACAAAATAAAAAATAATATGGTTTTTACTGTTGAGCCAGGAGTTTATTTTCCTAAAAAATTTGGCATAAGAATTGAGGATACAATTTTGTTTAAGAACAAAACAACGGTTCTTACAAAAACATCAAAAGATTTATTAATCATGTAGGTTTACATTTTTTATGAAATATAGCGAGAATAACTTTAATTCTGGAGTTGAAGATTATAAAAAGCGAGTAGGAAATGCACAAGGAAAGGATTTCTTTATAGTTTTTGACATAATGAATAAAGAAGCCTTTTACTCAATAGCACCTTTGTCAAGAGCTTTGCATGAACTTCGTGCAGATGTAAGTTGCATTGGAATAAATCATGGATCGGAAGGATTAGATGCTTTAAGGGATGTGTGGCGGGTTTTTGAAGATTGCGAAAATAGTGTAAGAAATGAAAAAACAGATGCCTTAATGGATTTTATCAAAGAAGTTGACAATAAGGCAAATGGAGAATTCAAAAAAATATTCAAACAGCCTGGATTTATTATCGAAGCTAAAGATAATGGGTTTGAGGGGCATCTAAATTTACCATTTCATACAGAATGGTTCAGTGATTACAGGATGCAGGAATTAATGCAGACTTCAGAAATACTATGGAGGGATGTTTATAATCTAAAAAAAGACGAGAAAGTCGGCATTGGATTTTCTTTGATACCCGCTCAAAATTTGATAGGACATCCTTTGGAAGACTACCTGGATTCTTACTCAATAATATGGGCGATGACACAAACTGCAAAAAAAACTGCAGAGCCAACAATGAGCGCCTACACTTTCAGGGCTTCTATGCTTGAGAAATCCGAAATAACTGCTGAATTAAGGGCAACTTTGCTGGGGTGCGAGCTATGCAAGGAAATTGAAGAAGAGCCGTTTGTTAAATACAAAAAATTATCGCAACTGCTGAACCTTGATAGGATTAAACCAATTGATTTGTCTTTTTCAATTAGCTCAAAGGGATACCCAGGCAAGCATCTTTTTGGTGAAGTCATAGGTTACCCTTCCTTGAATAAAAAAACAAGATGGCAGACGCCTGGTCAGATGATTTACAAGCTTGATTTTTACCCGCAAACAAAATATGATGACCGCGAGCCAATGGCAAGGGTAGCCTTTACAGAAACAATTCCCATTGATATTTTTATAGAAACAAATTTAGTTGACTGGAATGACATAAGGACAAGAAACCAAAGATTAAAGGAAAAAATGGATAAATGTGATGTTATCTTTGTTGAAGGCAAATTAAATGAAAAATATGTTACAAAGCTTGAAGTAGGATTAGTCAAAAAAGACGGCACAAGAAGATGGGTTAGAAGATCAGATACAGATGTGAGGGAAAAAATAAATAATACTTATCTAAAAATGACTGGCATAAAAGCAGGCAATATGGGCAATATTCCAGGCGGGGAGGCGTTTACAACCCCTGAATATGTTAAAGGCATTTTTGTAGGAGATGTTGTTGTTCATGTAGACCAAAGCTATCCTTTAAATGAGAAAGATCCATTAGTGGTTGAGTGCTACGGTGATTCTTACAAGATTATTAGCGGCCCAAAAGATATTGTTGAAAAAATTAACAAAAGAAAAGATGACGCAATGAAACTTCTGCTTGAAGCGGAAAAACATAAGAGCCTGCCGGAGGAAATTATTTACTTGAAAAAGAAAAATTTTGAAAGAGTCGGCGAGTTTGCCATAAATACTAATCCAAAAGCAAGATTATGCGAATATTTAATTGTCAACGAAAAAATTGCCAAGATGATGCACATTGCCATTGGATCAGGATTTGAGCCTGATAGAAGCACAGAATACCACATGGACATTGTTTTTAATGCTCCAAGACAAAAGCTTGATGTTTATGGAATTGATAAACAAGGAAATAAGAACTGGATTTTGAAGGATGGGGAATTTGCAGCGTAAAATGCCAATAGATGATAGCTGCAATATAATTCTTAAAGACTGCATGAATTTAAGGAAAAATGAAAGTTGCTTAATAATTACCGACAAAAAATTAAGACAAATAGGCAATGCATTATATAAAAACTCATTAAAAATTTCCAAAAATTCAAAACTAATTATTACTTCTATACCAAAAGTACATGGTCATGAGCCAAGTAAGAATATAGCTGATGAAATGCTGAAATATGACGTTGTTTTGATGCCAACAACAAAATCCTTGAGCCATACGAAAGCAAGGGAAAATGCAAGCAAAGAAGGGGCAAGAATCGCTAGCATGCCTGGAATTACAGCTGGTATGATAAAAAGAGCATTAAATGTGGATTTCAATAAAATAAAACAATGCAATAATCATTTAATCTCAGCATTGAAAAATAAAAATAAAATAAAAATAACAACAAAACTTGGAACTGATGTTAAATTTTATCTAAAAGGAAGACAATGGAAGCCCGATGATGGAATTTATATAAAAAGATGCGCATTTGGGAATCTGCCTTCTGGGGAAATTTTTATTGCCCCGCTTGAAGGAAAAACAAACGGGACGATAATCGTTGATGCAAGTGTTGGCGGCATAGGAAAAGTTGATGAGAATATAAGGATTGATGTAAAAGATGGTTTTATTAATAATATTTCTTGCGGAAAGGTTGCACAATCATTTAAGAAATTATTAAAAACTAAACCTTACAAAAATATTGCAGAGCTTGGAATTGGAACAAATTACAAGGCAGAAATAACTGGAAATGTTTTGGAAGATGAGAAAGTTTTTGGAACTTGCCACATTGCATTTGGTAACAACAAGCATTTTGGAGGCTTAGTTGATGTTCCTTTTCATGTTGATGTTGTTATAAAAAAGCCGACTATATATGCTGATGGGGTTTTGGTAATGAAGGATGGAAAACTAGTTACTTAAACCCAAACATTTTTATATAAATAAAATTTATTTCCACCAAGAATGCCAGCAAAGGAATCAAAGCCAAAAAATATAATTGACAGCATAATGTACAGCTATTCTACCTCCACAAACCAGTATGAGGAGGAAAACAGAATTCTAAAAGATACAATCGGCAGGCTGAAAGAAGAGGTTGAAAGGTTCAAGGCTTCTCCGCTGATGGTATGTGAAGTAAGGGAATTATTTGGAAATACAGCAATAATAAAAATCCCTAATGGCAATCAGTTTCTTGTCAACATATCAAATGAATGTGATAAGCTGAAGTCAGGGGACTTAATTTTGGTTGAACAAAAAAACCTCACAATAATTAGGAAAGTCCCAATCACAAGGCGATTTAATGTTGAAAAATTTGTCATTGTTGAGAGGCCAACTGTAACTTGGCAGGAAATAGGCGGCTTGGACCAGCAGATACAGGAAATAAAGGAGGTTGTAGAGCTGCCGTTAAAGAAGCCTGAATTATTTAGAAAAATAGGAATAAATCCGCCAAAGGGCGTTTTGCTGTACGGCGAGCCTGGGACTGGAAAGACTTTGCTGGCAAAAGCTGTTGCAGCATCTACCAATTCAACCTTTATCGAGGTAGTTGGTTCTGAGTTAGTGCAGAAATTCATTGGGGAAGGAGCAAAGCTTGTAAAGGAAATCTTTGAACTTGCAAGAAGAAAAGCACCAGCAGTTGTATTTATTGACGAGTTAGATGCTTTGGCAGCGAAAAGAATGGAAGTTGGCACTTCTGGTGAAAGGGAAGTAAACAGGACATTTATGCAGCTTCTTGCAGAGCTTGACGGCTTTAAGTCATTGGACAATGTGAAGATTATCGGAGCGACAAACAGAAAAGATATACTTGATCCTGCAATTATCAGGCCAGGAAGATTGGACAGGCTTATACATATTTCAATTCCCAACAAAGAGGCAAGGCTTGAAATATTTAAGATACATACAAAAAATATGACTTTTGACAATAAAATCAAAGTTGAGCCATTAGTAAGCAGAATGGAGGATTTTAGCGGAGCTGAAATAAAAGCAGTATGCACAGAAGCAGGATATTTTGCAATCAGGTCAGATAGAACATATGTAACTAGGGAAGATTTCTTGAAAGCGATAGAAAAAGTCAAACAGGAAGAAAAGGCCGAAGGCCAGGATTATATTGGAATGTTTGGGTAAGTAAATAATATAGAAATATTAATCAAAATTTAAGCAATTCTCTCTAAGCATGGTCTTATTGTTTGCTGATATTTAACCGGAGTCATGCCTTCAATTCCCTTAAAATTTCTCTCAAAAGTTCGAAGGTCGCTAAAACCTACTTCAAATGCTACTTCAGTAACACTTTTGTCACTTGTCTTAAAAATCTCTTTTGCCTTGCTAATTCTATAAAACCTCAAGTAATCAGGGAACGTAATGCCGACTTTTTCATGAAAAAATGTTGAGAAATAAGATGCTTCCATGCATGCAATTCCAGCGATTATATCAAGTGAAATCAGCTTTGAATAATTTTTTTCAACATACTGCTTGACTCTTTGCAACTGGGCAAAATAGTTAATTGCGCCATGATTTATAATCATATCACGTGTACCTTTTTTGTCTGAGTAAGAATAGTGTTCTGTATTGCCATTAACAATAATTGGAACAACATATCTTTTGAATTCTCTTGGAGCAATGCCAACTACATCCTTGAATTTCCTTTCAAAAGTTCTTAAATCATTATAACCTGTTTTGTCAGCAATTTCTTTAATTGAGTAATCTCTCTCAGACATGATTTGCAAGGCATATCCAATTTTTATATGTCTTACCCAATCTCTAAAAGTGACATTAGCTTTTTCATGAAAAATAGTGGAAAAATAAGTTCTCTCCTTTGCAGCAGCCCGTGCAGTAGCTTCAAGAGAAATTCCATTATTTAGATTAGACATAACATAATTTTTTGCCCTTTGCAGTTTTAAATCACTGTCAAGAGCGCCAATGCTCAAAAACGGAATTATTTTTTCAACCGCCCTTGCAATGCTGTAAGTAGTATGGTATGTATCATAACCATAACCAGTTCTCTCAACAAATAGACTGTCTAGTTGTCCTGTATTTAGTTTAACTAAAGTAGATGCCTGTTCTAAAGTGACTGGATCTGGATATGTAGATTGAATAGCATCTCTAACTTTTCTAAGCCTTGGGCTTTTGTATACACGAGCATTTTCAAGCACAGGGCTCAGCTTTCGTACAAGTTCTTCCAACTTCAAGATGTTTAGAGTTTCTTTTTGGTTTGTATCGGTTGACATTTTAAAATACCATATAATTAATACATACTTGTCAGTTCAGCCTGTTTATAAATGTTTCTATTATGAAGTAGTAACTTTAAAACTTTTGTGATTACAACTGTCCTAGGACATTGTATATTAAGTCGAACTATAGGAAATAACTTTAATTTTCGGATACATTTGTTATTTCCTAATAAGCAAATCACAATAAAAAGTTACGGATATTAGTGTGATTTGCTATAAATATAGTATAAGAACAACTTAGATAAAAAATCTATAAGTTAAAGAAAAATACTTCAAGCACTTTTTGGCGGGATAGAAGCATTAACTGATCCACTATAACGGCGAGGATTGCTTGAAGAATCATAAGATGGATTCCTTTGCATAAATGGAACAATAACAAGATGTTTGAATTTACTTGGTGTTATACCAACGTCCCTCTTAAATGCCCTTTCGAACAGCCTAAGATCTCCATAGCCAACCGCACCTGTGAGTTCCGAAAAATTATAATCTTTTGTTGCCATCAAATCCATAGACTTTGCAACCCTATAATTACGCAAAAAATCTCTAAATGTTTGTCCTACTTTATCGTGAAAAAAGATTGAAAAATAAGTTCTTTCCATGGCTCCGATATTTGCTGCCTCATCGAGAGAGATTTTTTCTGAGATGTTCTTTTGTACATAACTCATGAATCTGCCTAATCTGGCGTAATATTGAAAAACCCTATTTACTACAGTTTGTCTGAAATGATTATAAAAATTAAGAATACCTGCAGCTTGCTCAAAATCAAGCCCTGTTTGATTGGAAAAATTAGTTTCTTGAGCAAAATATTGCAGAAACTCAGCAGGCTTCATATCAGCAGTTTTAGCAGCATCTTCAAGTGATACTATTCCACCTTGGTGCTCAAAAAGATTTTTAACAGATAAGAGGTTTTTTTTGCTTCTGTCTTCTTCTAATGCCCTGCAAAATTGACTGGATAGCTCTTTTACAAGCTCGTCTAATTTGGGCATTAATTTTGAAACATCCGATTCGAATTGTTCTGTAGGTTGAAGTGCTGGATTATCAACTTGTCCCATAATTTCACTTTTTGTGTAGATTTTTGACCACCCTAATTATAATGTATTTATGGAATACTTAAATATTTATAAATCTATTTATTAGCAGAATTTATTTCATTTGGATTTTTAGAAATCTATAAACGAATTTTTAGAATATAAGTCCTATGCAGTATAAAACAATGATTTATGTCATAAGTATTAAAAACACAAGAATATTCTCTAATATGTGTACGCGATGACTAGATTGAACACCCTTTGAGCTTATGCGATGAGATGCGGATGTAACTTATGAGCGTACACACTTATTGTTCAGGGCTTGGCAGCTTCCCACATAACTTCAAAATATTTTTTATAGCCATCAGCAATTGCCTTATTTTTTATTACTATTGCCAATGGCTCTTCTTTAGAAAGCAATAAAATTGCAACCTTGTCTCCGTAAATTCTTAAAGCTGCTCTTGAACTATAGTGCTCTGGTATATACCTAATTACACTTAAAGGGTTTTTCTTAATATTATCTCTGGAAGCTTCGTCGTAAATCAGCTTTATCTTTATTTTATTTTTGATTCTGTTATCAACAAAATGCTTCAAGTAATGCTTCAGAATTTTTTCAAGCTGGTGGCCTGGACCGTACCCTATGTAGCTCTTTCCTGTTCTTATAATATCATCATAAACTGTTTTTAATCCCTCAACGCCCTTGTAAAACCTGACATCATGCTTCTCCTGCAAGCTAGTCGTTAATTCAAGCTCTGGCATCATTTGGCTGAATTCATTTCTTAAGTTATCCAGTTCAAATTTCTTCTCGTTGATAAGCTCAATAAACCTTCTTGGATTTACAGGGCTGAATAATTTTCTATTGTTTACGCTTACAAAGCTTATCAGCCCTTTTTCCATCAGCCTAGAGATAGAATCATACACATTCCTCCTATGAACTCCAGACTTTTCTGTTATCTGGCCAGCCTGCGCAGTCCCTAAATCAAGCAAGGTAAGATATACTTTTGTTTCATTCTTAGTTAATCCCAATGAGTAAAATAATGAAGTTTTCATATCGGAGGCTAGATACCATTAGATATATAAATTTTATGGTGATTAAGTATCACCACATTTCTTTAAATATTCCAATAATTACATATCCTTAACATGAAAATGTGTAAAAAAGAAAAGGAATTTGAGATCGGAATATTGGAAATCAACACGATGGAGGATTTTGAAGACAAATAAGATGGAGGTGATATTATTTGGCTCATCTTAGGCCAAAAATTCCCAAGGCAGAAGGATTAATAAAAAACAAAAAAGCTAATTTCCACAAATAACTTAACTAAAGCAGAAGTTAGGAATGGGAAGAGCAAAAGGAATCAAAAATTCCAAAAAAAAATTAATTCACAACAAAATCGACACAAACTCGATAAAACCTTGGGGAATATTGGCCGCATTTAACAGTTCTAAGGATTCTGCAATTTTTGTTTAGGCTTTCACAAGCTCTTTTGGCCTTTTCTTCTGCTTTATATAATTCGTTTTCATGCAGGAAGTCATAGAAATGGACGATTCCGCTCTTTTTAGTGTATTTTAGGGCTAATTCCAGAAAACTTGAGCCTCCTTTTGGCAATGGCATCACAATCCTGTCAAACTTTTTATTCAACTTTGGCATAACATTTCTGACATTGCCAAGAACTAATTTGATTTTATTTTCCAATTTATTTCTTTTAGTGTTTTCAATGGCATATTTATGTGCTATTGGATTTATTTCAATCCCATAAACCTCTTTGGATTTTGTATTTTTTGCTATAACCAAAGGATATATTCCAGAGCCGGAGAACATTACAAGAATTGATTCATTCGGCTGTATTAATTCGGCAATTCTTTTCCTTTCGCTTGACATTCTTGGAGAGAAATAAACCCTTTCAATGTCTAGTTTTAACAAGACATTGTTTTCCTTGCAAATTGCCTCTTTTTTATTCTCGCCTACAATCACTTTCAATCTTGGTGTCCTGAATTTTCCAGAATATTTTTTTGTTTTTTTGAGAATTGTTTTGATATGATGATATGTATTCAGAATTATTTTGCCAATTATTTTTTCTTTCTTGACCAATTCTTTAGGAAACTCTGAGAAAATCAAAATATCTCCTACTACATCAAATGAAGTTGGAACTAATTCAAGCTCTTTTTTTGATAATTTATCTTTTAGATAATACTTTAGGTTTTTCTTCATATTACCCAAAAAAATTCCCCTAAACCTTTCTGATTGCCTTTAATCAGGCCTTCAATCTGTGATTTGACTCGTTCTTCTGAGAAGTCATGCTTTTCAACAAGCAATTCAATTATTTTGTCTTTATCAGCATCTTTCCATTTCAACTCATAGTCTTTGTTGACTGGAATGTTCTTGAACAAATCAAATACCTCTTTCCATGAAAATTCGAAAAAATCATTCCATTTTGCTTCATCGAACATAGCATCAAAATTATTTCCGTATTTCTTAACCATTTTTAATGCACTTTTTGGCCCGATTCCCTTTATGCCGCCTGAATTGTAATCTGTGCCAATCAGCATGGATAAGGCAATTAACTGGTCTTGTGTTATTCCAAGATGCTTTAGATTATCTTCCAGAATTATCAAATCAGGGCTTATGGTTTCATAGCTTAATTTGTTGGTATTTTTCTTTTTTCCAGCCATATTAAGGTTTCTTATGATTTTTGGCGACTCAAAAAGCAAAGCATCTGCGTCATTTGTTGCAAGCGCGAAAGCATCACCATTCTTTACAATCAATGAGGCTTGAGCTTCTGCCTCAGAAGGGGCTTCAATAATTGGCAATCCAAAAGCCCCCACCAGGTTTTTTGCTTCAGCTAGCATCTCGGCAGTTAATCTTGATGTTCGTGAAGCATATTTTTTCATCAATTCCAAATCAGCCTTTTCCTGCGCTTTTTCAAAGTTTTTTTGAGCTTCTAATTTTATTTCTTTTCTCTTCTGAAGTGTAATGTGCTTTAACTTTGGAGGCTCGCCATCAAACACAAAAGCCATCTTTATGCCCTGCTGTGTTAAATTTGATATTCTGCTCAATAGCCCCATTAAATGCGAAGTAACATTTCCCTTTGAATCCGTCAATAAAGAGCCGTCTCTTTGCCTTATTGAACTTAAGAACTGGTACATCCACATTGGAGTGTCAACAACTAATACTTTATTTTGAAGTGATTCTAAATTAATTTCCTTTATCAGCAGCAGTTCTGTTAAAGCAACTCCCATTTTGGATTGTAAATTTTTATTTGATAATTTTTAAAATTAAATACGCCTTCGGCAAA
This sequence comes from Candidatus Woesearchaeota archaeon, assembly GCA_023266475.1. Lineage (GTDB taxonomy): Archaea > Nanobdellota > Nanobdellia > Woesearchaeales > GW2011-AR4. The sequence continues at coordinate 13,134 of JAHFQA010000040.1, forward strand.
TTTTAATGCTCGCCATGCATCACATTATATTTTTTTGAACGTTAAATTATTTAGCTCTTTTCCTATTATTTCCTTGGCTTTTGCTGACAATTCCCCTGGGGCTAAAAAAATGACTGGAAGTTTTTTGAACTGGCCCTT
>JAHFQA010000080.1 GCA_023266475.1 Candidatus Woesearchaeota archaeon
ATTGGATATCAGCAGTTCACAAGAAAATTAAATTCAGAACTGGAAGCTGCTCTTTCAAGTCTAGGATGGGCATTTGCTTATAATGCTACAAGCAATTCTGCTGCTGATAGGAGAGTTTATGGCGTAGTAAAAGGAGACATACTTTCAGGTATTGGTTATGTGGATAAACAATACAATGCCCCCCTTTTTGGGAAACGATATTTTAATTTGCGTATTCAGGTTGCATCTCCATCTAGGGAAACTGTTCAAAATCTCCGAGATGAGGCAAGATTAGCTTTGAATAATATTACAGCTCGTCTAGGGGTCCATAATCAACCATACGAAGAAGTAATGGCTCCAGATCACTCACCCACTATTCCAATAAACTGGTAATTAAAAAAGGATGGTCGAATTTAGTTTTTAATAATACCTTCTTTTTCTAGAGTCTTCCTGCTCTCCTCTTGCTATTGCCTCTATGTTAGCCAATCTCTGGTTTATGCTTTCCAGTGAAGCCCTTACAGCATCAAGCTTGCTGGAAATCACTTCCAGATTTTTTGATGTCATGAAATCATCATTGGAATATGAAGTCTGCTGATAAGGCTGAGACTGGAAGCTTGGCTGCGACTGAAATGATGGCGGTGATTGAAAGCCAGACTGCGGCTGCATTGAAGGATACCTTTGGTAGGGCTGCTGCGCTGGCTGTTCCATCCCCATCCCCAAGTCAGGCGAGGGCCCTAAGTCCATTCCAAGATCCTTGTCAAGTCCTAAATCTTTTCCCAAATCACCCAAATCGTCTTTTTTCTTCCAAAATGCAAGCTTGCTGAAGAAAGCCATCTATGCACCTCTTTTATAATCCATTGCAGCTTTCATATTTAAATATGTCGGAAATTCTGTTCTGTTGCATAATTAACTCTTCTTCTTTATAAAAACTAAAACGGGTTTTCCAATATGTTCTTTTGGTGCATCAATCTTTGCACCAGTTCCAAACTTAGTTATCGTTTTTTCATACATGCCTTCAAACTCTTCTTCAAAAGAAATTTTGTTTTTGTTTACTTTGATTTTCCTCACCATAAAACGAAATATATATTAATATATATTTAAACCTTTCGGTTTATGAGGTGATTTTTATGCCAAAACCTGAAAGATGGGGCAAAAAGTTCAAAGACAACAGAGATTGGGTTGAGTACAACTCAAAACTCATTAAAAGAGGGGAATGGTTTTTTGACTTTTCTTTTCTTGAGGATATTTCAAACGAGCTTAAAGAGATGAATAAAAATAAGGTTGGAAGACCTTATCAGTACACAAATTCGTTCATAGAATTTGAGTCGAAGTTGCAGCCTTACTTCGACTATAGGTCTATTCAGGGCATTTGCGAAGCTTTGTCGGAAAAAATAAATGGTTTTCCTGTGAACCATTACAGCAATGCGTGCAGAAGAATAAATAACTTAGAAATCAGTCTTCCAGAGATAACTTATGACAAGCCTATTTTTGTTGGCAACGATGGCTCTGGAATAAAAGTAAGCAACAGAGGCGAATGGATGAGGCAGAAATGGCAAATTCGAAGAGGGTGGATAAAAGCAGTAATTACTGTAGATGTAGAGGAGAAAAAAATCCTAGATATAGAGGTTTTTGAAAAAGGAGACAGTGAACCTGATATTTTTGAGAGGCACATAAATGGACTCATTAAGCAAGGAATAAAGATTAGAAAAGTATGCGCTGATGGAGCGCATGACAAAAGAAAATTGTTTAATGCTCTCGAGAAACACAAGATCGAGCATGCAATAAAGCCAAGAAGCAATGCGTCTACAAAGGCGAGAGGCTCTGCAAGCAGAGCCAGAGAAGTAAGAAAATTCAAAGAACTAGGTTATGAAGAGTGGGCAAAAGAGAAGGGGTATGGAATGAGATGGGCAACTGAAGGAAAATTCTCATGTGTCAAAAGAAAATTCGGCGAATATGTAAGGTCTGCAAAGAAAAGAAACATGATTGAAGAAGCAAGAAGGAAATTTGTGCTTTACGAGAGAATGATGGCTTATGCTGAGGCATAAATTTTGTCCATACTGGTAAAATTGGAATAATTGTGCAACCAAGTA
>JAHFQA010000041.1 GCA_023266475.1 Candidatus Woesearchaeota archaeon
GATAAAAAGGAAGATTTATAAATAAGCGATATAATAGAAAGAAGCAATTGCTTGCTAATGGTTGAATTTGCAGCTCTTATATTGTTCTTGGCTGTAAATTCGGGGGTAGTGGTAAAGTAATTGAATACCAAAGACTGCCCCAAAATGATAATTACTATAAAAAAGAGGAACCTAATATTTTTATTGATATTTATTGTTGTAACCCTGCCGCTTATATATGCAGGAACTGCAACACAAGGTTTCAAAGTAGAGCTTTTTATTTCTAACACTGCACCAACAATCAATCTTTCAAACAATTCATTGACCATTAATCTTGTCTCAGGTGGCAGTGCACAACTCTTAATTTCCTTTAATGTTACAGATCAGAATGGAGCAGGTGATATTAACGCAACCACAGCTGTTGTTAATTTAACTCTTGGCGTGAACAGCCAGTGGTACGCGAATGTTTCTGGAAATGTATCATCAGAATTCGGAACTTGCAGCAATTTTAGCCCATCAAGCACAGTTGTAATTATTAATTGCACTCTTAATGTACCATATTACGCAAACGCAAGTAGTAATTGGGTATTAAACGTGTCTGTAAAAGACAGAAGTGGAGCGGTTGGAAGAATCAATTCTTCTGGAACAATTACTATTAATACCTTATCAGCTTTGTCTTTAACTTATACAGCCGTTAATTTCAGCAGCGTATCATTAGGACAGCAAAACGTATTGGCATATCCGCACTTACAGATTAACAACTCTGGAAATGACGACTTTGGACAGGTGAACTTGTCTGCTGCAGCCTTAGTTGGAACTACAACATCAACTGAAACAATTGGTGTCACTAGCTTTGGTGTTAACACATCAAACAGTAGCGGTGCCTTAAGATTAACGTTCCCAAGCACTGGAATTGTCAACTTATGGGATACACTTACCGGGCAGAATGTAAGCTTCAGGCACGGCCACACAAGCGCATTTACTCCAAACGCTGACAAAGGAAACTTAAGCGCATTCCTTTGGGTCAATGTTCCAAGCAGCGGATTAAGCGGACAATTGTTTAACTCAACCTGGAACGTAACTGCTGTAACAACACCGTAAATGGGGGACTGTTACCTTAACTTTTTCGTAAAGTATAAAGCAAGTATGTTTATTATTGATTGTTCCATAAATGTCTGGCGAAGTAACTTTGCGGCAAAGAAGCTCTTTGAAGCATCTTCTCTGCTCGTTAAAGCGTATTTAATGGAGAATTGTCTGCCTCCAAGATTAAATCTTTGAGCGAAGAGTTACTCCAAAAGAATTTCGGAAAAGGCGCAACATGCCACTAAGACGATACTTTCTTTTCAAAGAGGATTAAGGTAACAGTCTCGATAAAAAGGAAGATTTATAAATAAGCGATATAATAGAAAGAAGCAATTGCTTGCTAATGGTTGAATTTGCAGCTCTTATATTGTTCTTGGCTGTAAATTCGGGGGTAGTGGTAAAGTAATTGAATACCAAAGACTGCCCCAAAATGATAATTACTATAAAAAAGAGGAACCTAATATTTTTATTGATATTTATTGTTGTAACCCTGCCGCTTATATATGCAGGAACTGCAACACAAGGTTTCAAAGTAGAGCTTTTTATTTCTAACACTGCACCAACAATCAATCTTTCAAACAATTCATTGACCATTAATCTTGTCTCAGGTGGCAGTGCACAACTCTTAATTTCCTTTAATGTTACAGATCAGAATGGAGCAGGTGATATTAACGCAACCACAGCTGTTGTTAATTTAACTCTTGGCGTGAACAGCCAGTGGTACGCGAATGTTTCTGGAAATGTATCATCAGAATTCGGAACTTGCAGCAATTTTAGCCCATCAAGCACAGTTGTAATTATTAATTGCACTCTTAATGTACCATATTACGCAAACGCAAGTAGTAATTGGGTATTAAACGTGTCTGTAAAAGACAGAAGTGGAGCGGTTGGAAGAATCAATTCTTCTGGAACAATTACTATTAATACCTTATCAGCTTTGTCTTTAACTTATACAGCCGTTAATTTCAGCAGCGTATCATTAGGACAGCAAAACGTATTGGCATATCCGCACTTACAGATTAACAACTCTGGAAATGACGACTTTGGACAGGTGAACTTGTCTGCTGCAGCCTTAGTTGGAACTACAACATCAACTGAAACAATTGGTGTCACTAGCTTTGGTGTTAACACATCAAACAGTAGCGGTGCCTTAAGATTAACGTTCCCAAGCACTGGAATTGTCAACTTATGGGATACACTTACCGGGCAGAATGTAAGCTTCAGGCACGGCCACACAAGCGCATTTACTCCAAACGCTGACAAAGGAAACTTAAGCGCATTCCTTTGGGTCAATGTTCCAAGCAGCGGATTAACTTCTCAATTGTTTAATTCAACCTGGAATGTAACTGCTGTAACAACACCGTAAATGGAAATAAATAACTAAAATTACCATTGCAAAAGTGATATTCAATTGAAGAAATTCCTGATAATATTATTTATATTGGAAATTGTTTTGATTTTTGCAATTGGTGCATTAACATTAATGAATAACAGATCATCACCAACAGGTTTTGTTGTAAAAGAAATGCTATCTATGGATAATGTCAGCCCTAAAATACTAACTAAAGCTGTTTGTAATAAAAAATCTCAGCATGTTGTATGCCATGATGAATTATTTGTAAAATGCAATGGAAAAGAATATTTAATAACAGAGAATAATTTTGATAATTTCAGTGAATGTAATTTTAAGTTAAATTTAACTGGCCTAGAAGTTAATGGTGAAGCAAGATTCAGAAAAGAGTGGAGAGACCCTAGAAAAAATTAGTCAACTTTAGACGACAAGGTGCCTTAAAAACGAAATATTTAAATATAAGGTGATTAAGTATTCCCAATATTAGTATACGAAATGCTATACTAACGATAAAAAGGAAGATTTATAAATAAGCGATATAATAGAAAGAAGCAATTGCTTGCTAATGGTTGAATTTGCAGCTCTTATATTGTTCTTGGCTGTAAATTCGGGGGTAGTGGTAAAGTAATTGAATACCAAAGACTGCCCCAAAATGATAATTACTATAAAAAAGAGGAACCTAATATTTTTATTGATATTTATTGTTGTAACCCTGCCGCTTATATATGCAGGAACTGCAACACAAGGTTTCAAAGTAGAGCTTTTTATTTCTAACACTGCACCAACAATCAATCTTTCAAACAATTCATTGACCATTAATCTTGTCTCAGGTGGCAGTGCACAACTCTTAATTTCCTTTAATGTTACAGATCAGAATGGAGCAGGTGATATTAACGCAACCACAGCTGTTGTTAATTTAACTCTTGGCGTGAACAGCCAGTGGTACGCGAATGTTTCTGGAAATGTATCATCAGAATTCGGAACTTGCAGCAATTTTAGCCCATCAAGCACAGTTGTAATTATTAATTGCACTCTTAATGTACCATATTACGCAAACGCAAGTAGTAATTGGGTATTAAACGTGTCTGTAAAAGACAGAAGTGGAGCGGTTGGAAGAATCAATTCTTCTGGAACAATTACTATTAATACCTTATCAGCTTTGTCTTTAACTTATACAGCCGTTAATTTCAGCAGCGTATCATTAGGACAGCAAAACGTATTGGCATATCCGCACTTACAGATTAACAACTCTGGAAATGACGACTTTGGACAGGTGAACTTGTCTGCTGCAGCCTTAGTTGGAACTACAACATCAACTGAAACAATTGGTGTCACTAGCTTTGGTGTTAACACATCAAACAGTAGCGGTGCCTTAAGATTAACGTTCCCAAGCACTGGAATTGTCAACTTATGGGATACACTTACCGGGCAGAATGTAAGCTTCAGGCACGGCCACACAAGCGCATTTACTCCAAACGCTGACAAAGGAAACTTAAGCGCATTCCTTTGGGTCAATGTTCCAAGCAGCGGATTAAGCGGACAATTGTTTAACTCAACCTGGAACGTAACTGCTGTAACAACACCGTAAAGTTTATTAATTGCTTACATGTCAATTAATAACATGAAGATACTAATTTTTCTTTTGTTTGCTTTATTTGTCTCAAGTTTAGGAGTAAATGCTGTAAGCTTCTCTTCTGATTTTTTGGTAAACAACACTATAGAGCTTGTAGCTGGATCATCAAGAATTTACAATTTATATCTCCAGAATCCGACGGACCAGGAAATCGGTATAAAGATTGATTATGACAAGACCTTTATGAAAATATTGGATTACAGAGAAATTTATACTCTTGCTCCAAAAGAGGTGGCTTACAAAATATCATTTAATGTTACAGCGCCAAATACACCAGGAATATTTCAGGTAGGGTATACAGTCAGCGAAGTTGAGCCTGCTGGAAGTGGTGGAGGAGTCCCAATAAGGCTTAAAATCAACAGAAATTTCAACTTGAAAATAATTAAAAATCCCCAGAAGTTTTACATTAACTATGGGTATTCTGCCTACGCGGCAATTATTATTGCATTCTTATTGTATGTATTCTGGAAAAACAGAAATAAGAAAATATCTACTCGAAAGCGCAAGAAATTTTTGTAATATCATTATCAGTAATTTAAAATAGAAAAATAATTAAATGCAAATGCTGATGAATATTCTTATGAAAAAAATATGGTTAATTTTAGCTCTTTTCTTAGTGATATATATAGCGTTTGTTTACGGCCAAAACTCAGGGATAGGTATTTTTATTAATATAAAGGATACTACTCCTCCAAAAATTAATATAACAAAATTTGGACCTACATCAGCCAGTAATATAACTCTTAATGGAAGTTATCAGGAAGAAACCAATATAGCAAACATAACAGTCGTGATAAATAGCACTTATAGTGTTAGAGCTCTTATTAATAATGTTTCCAAAAAATGGAACGCCACAATTAATTTGACAGAGGGTTGGAATAAATTCTATGTATTGGCATATGATGCAGCTGGGAATCTGGGTAACGTGACATCATCATCACAGGGCGCTTCTATACTTTCTGACACAACAAAACCAGTAATTGATCTTACCGCTCCCGAAAATATGTCTTCAGTGGCTAATAATTCATTAATCACTTTTAAAATTTCAGATTTAGCATTAACTAATGCTTTTTACACTATCAATAGCGGAACAACCAAATCTTTTAACTCGATATATGAGATAAAAGTAGGAACCTCTGAATGGTTGAATGGAGCAAACTTTGTAATTGTGAATGCAACAGATGTCACAAGCAATGTAGCGGCAAAAAATTACACATTCTTCTACACAAATTCCTATGCTGTTGTATTAAATTCCTCTCTTAAGGTTTCAATTGCAGAATTAAACCTGACAAATTCAACGTTAATTAACTTTAAGAATTCTACTACTCTCCAATCTGTAATTGATAATTTTGGTGCCGATGTAACTGTTGCAGAGTATAATAAAACACTCCAGCTTTTCAATGTTACTGCAAACATTAGCAATGCTGTATCTTCCATGCAGGCACTGATTCAGGATATTATATCTGCAAATGCCAGCAGTCAGGATAACGACTCAAAAATATCAACAATTAATGCAAAATTAGACGAAATAAGCAGAATAAAAAATACAACAATTTCATCTGTTGATGTGAATTTATTCAACCGAAATCTGACTATTGAAACAGATAATACAACGACAAGCAATGTAACTAATGCTTTAATTGCTGCTATTGGCGGATTGTCATCAGCTGATAAAAACTCCTTTGAGCAGGCATCAGAAATATTGCAAGATAAGACAACAATTATTAATAAAGTGCAAGTGTTAACACAAACATTCCTTAGCGGAAGGACTGAGAATGTTACCTTATTCGAAAAAAATGTAACTATAAATGAAACACAATCGGGCCAGTTTTATATTAATGAGTTTATTGACAAAAATATAACTGGCAATAATGATTTAAAAGCGAGCACAGATGTAACCAACAGAATATCACAACCTCTTACAATTGTAACAGACGACCCAGTAGTAAGCTGGACTTTTAGTGATAGTTCTAGTGTTGTGGTTAGCTATTCTATTGATAGAAGCATTTCATCCAACAATCTTGGCCAAAGCCAAACAGTCATCACAACTGTGCCATCTGCAGTGGCTGGCTCGTCAAGTAGTAGCGGGACAAGCGGTGGAAGTAGCGGGGGAGTGGCTGGTGGCGGTGGAGGTGGAGGAGGAATTTCTAATCCAGTCAAGATAGATTTTAGCATCTCAAAGGCAAATCTCAAGGTTTTGCTCAGGCAGGGTGAAACAAAAAGTGAAACATTAATCATTAAAAATACAGGGGATACAATCTTTGATCTCAGCTCAATATTAAATGATTTAGGACAATTCAAGATATCTCCTGAAGAAAATGAAATCGTAACTAGGCTAAAGCCAGGCGAGGAAAAGGAATTCAAATTTGTTTTTAAGGCCTCTGAGAGCGAAAAGCCTGATATATATCCGAAGAAAATTATATTTAGGGGGCCATCCCTCCAAAAAGAGGTGCCTGCCGTAATAGAAGTTGATTCTGCTCAGCCATTATTTGATGTTGATGTTGAAGTTTTGCCGGGTTCAAAAAAAATATTTCCAGGCGAAGAAGTTCTGCTGGAGGTAAATCTGTTCAACGTAAGGGGCTTTGGCAGGGTTGACGTCAATGTAGAATATTCTATAAAGGATTTGAAAGGAGCGCTTGTTGCAACTGAGCACGAAACTATTGCTGTTGAAACACAAGCAAAGTTTACAAGGTCAATGCTTGTGCCAAGCGACTTGAAGCCTGGAAATTATGTAGCTTTGGTTAAGGTTGTTTATGGTGATTCTACTGGCGTTAGCTCGGATTTGTTTGAGGTAACTGCAAAGTCAATTCGGCTTTATCCCTTACAAATTCAAGATTATAGAACTATTATCATTGGAGGTGGTATAATTTTAGTAATAGTTATTTTATTTTTTGCTTCTGTACGTTTGGGCTACTTCAGGAAAAAAGCGCCACAAACTAAGGTTGAGCAAATAAGCCAGCTCAAGGGAGAAGAAAAAGCGCAAAAACTTCAAAAAGAGCTGCAAGCTATGGAAAATGCAGTCAAAGGAGGATTCATATCTGAAGAAAGCTACCAAAAAGACAAGAAAAGGATCGAAGAAAAGCTAAAAAGTTTAAAGTAATTTTTGAACCATAAATTATTAAATATATCACATTTCCCTCGATACATGAATAAGCTTATATTTTTGTTTGTTGTGGTAGCTTTGCTTTTAGCCCAAAATGTTTTTGCCAAGCAGGGCCATATGAAATTATTGGCTGTAAAAGAAACTGAAAGTGGCTATGAAGGCGGAGTTGCTGACTTGTACCTTGAGATAAAACCAGGCTCTGGGAGGGTTTTTCTTGAAACTTTCCCTTTAACCAGAACCGACACCCAAATGTCAACTAGGTTTGCAAAGGCAATAGCTTGCGACTTGCTTGACAAAGAATGTGATGATGTTGATTTTTTCTATACTATAACTGCTGATTCAGCAATTATAGCAGGGCCCAGCGCAGGCTCTTCGATTGCTGTGCTTACAATTGCCATGCTCGAAGACCTTAAGTTGAATGAAAACTACGCAATAACGGGAACAATAAATTCAGGCGGATTAATCGGGCCTGTTGGAGGCTTAACTGCTAAAGTTGAGGCTGCAAAAAAAAGTGGCTTAAAAAAGGTGTTTATACCTGCAGGAGAGCTTATTATAAGAGTCGACAACACAACTACAGACTTAAAAAATCTCTCAAAAGATTTAGACATTGAAATCATCGAAGTTTCTACTTTAAGCGAAGCTGTAAAGGTATTTACAGGCAAGGAAGTAAAAGCAAACTTCAAGAGCATCAGCATAAATGAAGAATACACAAACACAATGAAGTCTCTGGCCAAAGACTTATGCGATAGAAGCAATAAATTAAGGGCAGAAGCTGATAATTTCAATTATTCCTCAAATATAACGGCATTGATGGAAAATGCTAAAAATTTGACGGGCAAGGGCAAGACTGCGTTTGAAAAACAAACCTTTTACTCGTCTGCAAGCTATTGCTTTGGTGCTAATGTTGAATATTCTACATTGCTTCTGCTTTCAAAAAACCTCTCAAGAGAAAGCGCAATAAAAGAAGCAACAAGATTAAACAATCAGATAAAAAAATTCAGCGAGCAGGTTGAAAATCAGGAGAAAAAAACCATTACAGACTTAGAAGCTTACATTGTCGTTAAGGAAAGGCTTGCAGAGGCACAGGATTATTCTTCCCAAGCCCTTCAAATATTGAACAAGACAAACAAGACAGAAAGAGTTGCAAGGGCACTTGCCTATTCTTCTGAAAGAATAAATTCTGCTTATTCCTGGTCGAAATTTCTTGGCAAAAATGGCAAGGCATATAACCTAAACAAGGATGTCATTAAGAAATCTTGCCAAAGCAAGATAAGCGAAGCAGACGAGAGAAAACAATATGTGGAATTATACTTCCCTGACACCTTAGATAATGTAAAAAAGGAGATTGGTCAAGCTGCATCAGAGCTGGAAAAAGGGAATTACGAGATTTGTTTGTCAATGGCAAGCAAGGCGAAAGCTGATGTAGATGTTGTATTAAGCGTTTTTGGAGTTGACAATTCCCAATTCAAGAACATTGTTGAAAGGAAACTTGAGATAGTGAAAAATAACATTGCACGAGAAGCAAGTAAAGGCACATTTCCTATCCTGGGATACAGCTATTACGAGTATGCAAATTCCTTAAAAGAGTCTGATTTATTATCCGCTCTTCTTTATTCGGAATACGCCCTTGAATATGGAAATTTGGATATATATTTCAAGGCCAGCAACGGAAAAGGCAGCACTGCAAAAATTGACAAGAGTAGGGTTGGTATTTTTGTCATTGGCGTACTGGTTGGATTTGTAGCCGCTTCCTTGATAAAAATTGTGCATACTGAGCCAAAATCTAAAACAAAGAAAAAAAAGAAATAATAAATTGATATTTGGAATAAAATTATAAAAATATATAAGCGACCTTTAAATCGGCCGAAGATAATGTCATTAGGAAACTGATTGAATTTTTTGTTAATATTAAGCCAATAATTCTTATAAATCTAAGGGATGCCATCATATTCACCTTGAAAACAAGCCCAATCCAATAATCCTTATTTACATGACAATTTTTAAGAAAATCAACAAAGAAAAAATACAAATGAATATAAACCCTAGCAGAACAAATTGCTTTGCTCTGCCGGGAAAAAAGAGGTGATAGATTATCACTTTAGAAGTGATAGTATCACTATGAAATGGAATTAATGTGTTATCATTTTGAAATGAATAAACTTGTATTTAAACTTTTCTATTGGAATATTGTCATTAAGATATTTTTCTTGTTTTTTGTTGTTTTCCTAGCCGGCTGCACCTTTAGTATAACAGGAAAGACAGCAAATTCAATACCTTATGAAACCTCAAAGAATCCTGAAGTTTATTTCTGCCCACGAGAAGATTGCGGCAAAGTTCTGGAATCCCATATAAATTCGGCAAATTCCTCTGTCCATTGCGCGTTGTATGACTTAAATCTTAAAAATGTAATAAATTCGCTTGCCAAAAAAAGCAAGATAATCGATATAAAGGTTGTTTTAGACAGCTCAAACCAGAATGGGCAAATCAAAGGCGATGGTCTAAGGATGGATGATGACGGGCAGCTAATGCACAATAAATTCTGCATATTTGATGAAAATACAGTTGTTACAGGCTCATTTAACCCAACAAGCAACGATAATGAGCACAACAATAACAACATTCTTGTTGCATATTCAACGGTAATGGCAAAAAACTTCGAAGATGAATTCAATGAACTATGGGATGGAAAATTTGGTAAAGGAACCATTGTTAAAAATCCGGTTTTTTATGTTAATGACATAAAAATCGAGAATTATTTTTGCCCCGAGGACAAATGCTCATCGCAAATAATCAAATTAATCAAGAATGCCAAGAGCCGCGTTTATTTCATGGCATTCAGCTTTACAAACGAAGAAATTGCAGACGCATTAATAAATATCAAAGACTTGGATATTAAGGGTGTTTTTGATTTGGGCCAGTCTTCAAGCAAATTTTCACAATTTGAAAGGCTAAAAGGATTCGGGATTGCTGTCAAAAAAGACAAAAGCAAATATAAAATGCACCATAAAGTGTTTATTATTGACAACGAGACTGTTGTAACCGGAAGCTTTAATCCCACATTAAGTGCTGACACAAGAAATGATGAAAATTTGCTGTTGGTTCATGACAAAAAAATTGCTGAATTATACCTAAAAGAATTTGAAAGCCTTTGGGATTAGCGAAAATTTTTTATATTACATATTAAACTGGGATTTTTAAAATAACATGGCAGAAGAAAAGGAAGATGATTTTGACGCCTTTAATGACAAGGAAAAAGACGACGATGAAGACTACAATGATGACTTAAAAGATGATGAGGATTATGACAAAAACGACGACGAAGATGACGAAGACAATGAAGATGAAGGTGACGAAGAGTAGAAATAATCCTCACATGTTTGATGCTTATATTTATAACAAACTTTAAAAACAAATCAATAATATTTTTTTCTATGGATGACGTTTTGATTATTGGAACAGTTGCGCTTGATACAATTGAAACTCCTTTTGGCAAAGTTGAAAAAGGCATAGGGGGAAGTGCAACTTATGCATCCTATGCTGCAAGCTTTTTCTCAAAGCCCGCAGTCATTTCTGTCATTGGCCATGATTTTCCTAAAGAGTATATTGAACTGCTTGAAAAAAGAGGCATAAATCTTGATGGGCTGAAAGTGCACGACAAGACATTCCACTGGGACGGCTACTATGAATATGACATGAATGAAGCAAAGACAAGAAAGACTGAGCTTAATTCTCTTGCAAATTTTAAGGCTGACGTGCCTGAGAATTATAAAGAAATCAAATATATTTTTTTAGCGAACATTGACCCGGAACAGCAACTTGAAACCATTAAGCAAATAAAAAATCCTAAGTTTATTGTCCTTGACACAATGAATTTCTGGATAAGCAGCAAAAAAAAATCCTTGCTTGATGTTATTAAAAAAGTGGATGTCCTACTGCTTAACGACGGGGAAGCAAGGCAGTTGTTTGGCACAATAAGCCTTGTGAAGGCTGCAAATGAAGCCCTATGTTTAGGCCCTAAAGCCGTGATAATCAAGAAAGGGGAGCATGGCGCTTTATTGTTCACTAAAAACAAACATTTTAATGCTCCAGGCTATCCTTTGGAAAATATAAAAGACCCAACCGGATGTGGTGACTGCTTTGGTGGCGCCTTTATTGGTTATTTGGCAAAAACAAACGACTTAAGTGAATCAAATTTCAGGAAAGCAATAATCTACGGAAGCGTGATTGCATCGCATAATGCTGAGGATTTTGGGTTGAACAGATTGAAAAGCCTGACGATGAACGACATTGAGAAAAGATATAAGGAATTTCAGGCTATAAGGGAGTTCTAACCTATTGCTTTATTTAAATAGAAAGATTTATATATTTAACATTATTTTATTTTGTTTAACATGCAAATTGCAATGGATGCGTGCTCCGCTATCCTGCTATCAAAGGCTAGTTCAATTGACATTTTTACAAAAAAGCATAATATTGTAATAACAACTTTAGCTTATGATGAAATTATAAAAGGGAAAGAAAAAAAATTTGATGATGCATTGCTTATTGAGAAATTGTTTAATGAAAGGGCCTTTAGAAAAGTTGAGATAAAGAATAAAGAATTATTTAGAAAATTTCAATATGACTTTGGATTAGGAGATGGGGAATCAAGTACAATTGTATTTGCCATTGAAAATAAAATTGCTGTATTAACTGACAATAAGCAAGCTAGAAAGGCGTCAAAAATTTATGGTTTAAAATTAATCGGTTCCCCGGAAATTGTTGTTAGTTTATTTAAGGCTAAAGCTGTAAACAAAGATAAGGCATTTTATGCATTGGAAAAGTTAAGAAAAGCTGGATGGTTCCAAGATTATATCATTGAAATGGCTATGGAGGAAATTAAAAATGGTTAATAAAAAATTTTTGGGTTTGAGGGTTGAGCCTCAAGTATATGATATTGTAAACAAAATAGCGGATGAAGAAAAAGTTGACAAGACAAAAGCAATTAAGATTTTGGTATTTGCTGGTTGGAAAGAAATAAGACTTGAAAAATCGCTGGAGCAATATAGAAAAGGGCTTATATCACTTGATAGGGCAGCCGAGATAGCAAATTTAACAATAAATGAAATGATGCAACAAGCTGCTGCAAATGGAATAAAATCCGATGAAACTGTAGAAGAGTTTAGGGAGGGATTGAAGCTTTTGTTAGAAAGAAAATAAGTGTACAAAAGAATTTATCCACAAAGTGATGCCTTGTCAGCGCAGCAGATGATATTTAAAGATAATTTGTAAACTCCTCTTCATCAACTTTTGCTAACTTTAAAACATTTTTTAACGTTCCAATTTTTAATTCGTGATGTAATGGCACAACTGTTCCGACTTTTCCTTCTGGTGTTTGCCTTGATAGCCTAACATGAGATCCAGACCTTCCACTTACAGAAAAACCAAGCTTATTGCAAAGAATTTTAACAACTTTTTCTCCAGAAACTTTTCTAAGTTGTGGCATCTACAGCCACCTCAAATGTTGTTAACCAAGTTTTTCTTTTTTCCTTAACAGGAAACTCTTCCAAATAAAGTTCGGTGGCTTCTTTAAGATTAGAAACAGCTTCTTCTATTGTTTGGCCTTGGCTTACTGTGCCAACTTCTGGGCATTCCGCTACAAACATCTCTTCTTCCTTGTGTAAAACTGCTGTAAAAGTTTGCATTTTAGTCCTTAAAGATAATTTATACATTAGAACTATTTAAATATTATGCCAAATTTTATATAAAAAAGTTTTATCCACAAAGTGATGTCTTGTCAGCGCAACAGTCGCAAAAAAAACTGTGTTATCCAGAAACTATTTCCCTACGATAAGTTTCTTTACAGTATGAAACTTACTCAAGGGAAACTAATAGAAACCATAAGGAAAAAAGACCAGGGTTGGACAACATACCAAGCAAGG
>JAHFQA010000042.1 GCA_023266475.1 Candidatus Woesearchaeota archaeon
CGATGGTGGAATATTTGACTCGGAGATTATATACTTGGCAAAAAAATTCGGAATAAAGATGAAAGAAGTTCCTGTTGTATGGATTAACAATCCAGACTCAAAAATCAATTTTGTAAAATGCGTTTTGTTTGACCCAATAGACTTGATAAAAATCAGAATATGGGATTTTCAAGGGAGATATGATTAAAATCTATTTTTAAGCTACTGAAAAAATCACAAATCCGTTGT
The DNA here is from genome assembly GCA_023266475.1 of Candidatus Woesearchaeota archaeon. GTDB lineage: Archaea > Nanobdellota > Nanobdellia > Woesearchaeales > GW2011-AR4. The sequence continues at coordinate 229 of JAHFQA010000042.1, forward strand.
TCCCAAAAATCGCCTTGAATTTTGTTGAATCAATATAAGAGCGAAGCTTGTTGTTTGTCTCATTCAGCCCCATTTTTCTTGTGGTTTGGCCGTCGATAATAATATATTTATACTCGCCTTTTTTAAGCCAATCATAATTCTGCTCAGCGCTTTGGTTAAATCCAATTTTCTGGTATTCTGCAGCATCACTACACCAGTGGCAAATATATTTGTCAAATCCAATAATTATTCCGTCATTGGAAAAAGTAAATACTTTGGTATTTTTTGGTATATTGTCCTTGAACCAGATATAACCCTGAATTTCATCATTTGGTGCCCAGAAACCTCCTGAAGGCCAAACTGCTGTATTTACCTTGTACTTAGGAATAAACGACGTTTGAAATACACCATAAGCAATTATCCCTATAACAACAATCAAAACAATAGTTACCATATGGCTTGATTTTACAAAAGCCTTAGCTATTGAAGCAGCTAAACTGCTGATAAAAAAAATTCCTTCTCCTGCCACAATTGATAGAGGTATCATCAAAACCATCCAAGCCCTAAAGGCAGACAATTTGTACGCAAAAGGGGCTGCATTGACAGCGTAAAAGCTGAATATAAGCCATGCCAAGGTCACAACAAGATATCCAATATTCTTGTCCTTAATAGATAAAATAAACAAAGCAATAAACACAAGAATTAATGGTATTAATACAAATACAAGAAGCCTCTGGTCCGAAAGAAATTCAAAAAATGGCACAGATCCCTTTGGCAAGGCTTGCGCAGTTTTTTTATCGATGAACCTTACATAAGTATCTGACAAAAAGAAAAGTATCAAGCTTGTTGCAACTAAAAAAGAAATAAGAATCAGAATTTTATGCTTTTTAACTTCAGCATAGCTGCTGTAAATAAAATATACCATCGCCGCTACTACGAGAAAGGAGATTACAATTCCAATCCCAATTGGATTATTAATCATGTTTGATCCTTTATAGCATGGTGTATTGAAGCCGCATAGGAAATCTGATAGTGTATAGGCTCTGTCAGCTGTTCCGCCAATGCTAAGAACGCTTCCGCCAGTATGCAATCCAACACCTCTTATGACTCCCTCAACACCATGCTTCAAAATCATAGGCAGCCACCATAAAATAAAGGAAATAGCTACTCCAAATATCCCAGCTAGAAAGTGATATGCAAGAAACTTTTTTTCAGACAATGACTTGGCAGCAAAATAAATCACAAAAAATAACCCGAAATAAGTGCTGTGCGATGGAGACGATGTTAATGCAGTTGAAATAATAATTGCAGAAACAATTACCCATTTCTTGTCATCTTTTATTTTTTCCACAGAATAAAAGGCAACAAAAAACAAAGGCATTGTCAAAGATATTGCCCAAATAAAATGGCTCAAGAAAGCCGGAACTGCAAACAATGCAAATGTTGAATACAATGCCTTTTTGGAGCTGTTTGCAAAAATCTTTACAAAGAAATAGAAAAATATTATGCTCATTGAAATTATTAATGCATTGAAGAACTTCAAGGACCAGAAAACTGAGTCGTTTGTCTGGTGGAGAATGCCAATAATCATGTCATATGCAGGCGGATAAGGGTCAATGTATTGAACTCGATTGTTGGGCTTGTCAAAAACTGTTTTTTCAACAGCAACATACTTGACTCCTACAGCATGGCTCCAGGAATCATCGTCTTCAAGGTATGGGTAGGCAAATGCCCCTTTTGAGTACATGTAAAATGTAATACCAAACAAAACAAGCATCAGCAAAATATAAACATTTATTTTGAATCCGTTTAACATTGAAGATAAATTCTTAAATTTTTTAATGATAGATATTACAACGAGTAAAATGCTGAATGCAAGAAAAATTCTCCAGTCAATTGGCACTCTTATCAAATTAAGCAAAAATCCCAAAGCAGGAATTGCTCCTAAGCCAATGCCTAACCGCATTAGGTTTCTTTCTAAGAAGTCTCCTGATTCCTTGACAAATAATCCAAGCCCTAATCCCAATCCATAGCAATACAAAAAGAAAAGTATTATGCTTATTTCGTACATTAAATTCCCTCTCGAAGAAAAACTGATGCGTATAAATAACTTACTTTTTTATGAGAAATTCAACATGCCATGTAAAAAAATCTCCAATCAATGGAATCCTGGCAAAGTTGATAGGGGACATTCTTGTTGTCATTGATTTAATTTTGAAGCTATTTTTTAGGATTAGTTTCCTCACCTGCCTTATTGTCCTTATGTACAGTTTTCCATATTCATCATCATATCTGAAACTTCTAACATGATACAGCTTCCTTGAGAATTTGATTGCTATGTTTTCTCCAAGATAATGGAATGGCTTGAACTGGTGCGCTCCGACAGGGCTCCAGAAAGGCGGAAAGCTCAAATAGCACATCCCGTTTTTTCTCAGGATTCGCTTGATTTCCTTTATTAGTTCATCTGGCTCTTTGACATGCTCGACAAGGCTTGAGCAAAACACAAAATCAAAAATATTTGATTTAAAGGGCATGTTTGCAGCATCACCCAAAACAAATCCTACGCCTTTCACATTCTGAAAATAATCTTTTATTATGTCGAGCGCAACAACTTTTGCCCCATTATTCAGCAAATTTAAAGAATAACCACCAGTGCCAGAGCCTACATCAAGAACCATTTTTCCATTAAAAGAAACACCTTTGCTTTTCAGCGATTTAATTACAATTTCAGATTGAAAATTCTCAAAATTGAAGTAATCTGAGCTTGATTTTGCACGCCTTTTAGCGATTTTGTAGAAATCGATATAGTCTTTCAATTTGAGCATTTTAATGGTTTGGCAAAACAGAAAGGTATATAAATATTTTACCTTAAGTTAAGGTATGGGCATAGTAATCACCATACCTGCATACAATGAGGGAAAGACTATTGGAATATTGCTTAACAAGATAAAAAAATCTCTAAGCGGCAAAGGCTACAAATACAAGATTCTGGTTGTCGATGACGGCTCAAAAGACAATACTAGAGAAGCTGCGAAAAGAAATGGAGCTATAGTTTATTCTCATCCTAAGAATTACGGGCTTGCTGAATGCTTTAAGACAGAAATCAAGAAATGCCTCGAGCTAAAAGCTGATGTTATAGTGCACATAGATGCTGATCTTCAATATCTTCCTGAGGAAATACCTAAATTGGTTAAAGAGATTGAAAATGGCTATGACTTGGTTTTGGGAAGCAGGTTCAAGGGAAAGATTGAGCAGATGCCTTTGGTTAAAAGGCTTGGCAACATTGCCTTTTCAAGAGTAGTTTCTCAGGTTACTGGAATGCAGATTTCTGATGCCCAGACTGGATTTAGGGCATTTACAAGAGAAGTTGCTGAAAAGATTCCAATAACATCAAGCCATACTTATACTCAGGAGCAGATTATAAGGGCCGTAAGGGAAAAATTCAGGGTTAAGGAAGTCCCAATTTATTTTGCTAAGAGGAATGACAAAAGCAGGCTTATAAGCAGCCCTTTTGGATATGCAATAAGGGCATTTATCAACTTAATAAGAGTCTATAGGGATTTTGAGCCGCTAAAGTTTTTTGGCACAGTTGGCACAATTATTCTTTCGATTGGATTTATACTTGGGCTTTACCTTGTTTATTTCCAGTTTTTCGGCAACGGTGCATTCAGGCATCTTGGCTTAATGATGCTGGATGTTTTAGTTCTCAGCATCGGATTGCAGATTATAATATTCGGGTTTATTGCGGATATGAACAGGAAGTAAGATGAAAATACTTGTTCTTACAAGCAGGTACACTGCAACAAGGGACATTATAGGAGAGAACTTTGGCAGGCAGACAAGGCTTTTCAGCGCCTTGAAAAAACTTAATTATGAAATTGATTTTTTTGTGGCTGACTACAGGAAATTTGAAAATAAGAATGCAAAACTTAATGGAATAAGCGTGATGATAAGGCCTTTCAACTTTTTTTATTTTTTTGATTTTTTAAAAGATTTAAATTCTGCATTAAAAAATAAAAAATATGATGCTGTGATTGCAAGCAGCGACCCATTATGGGGAATTATTGGATATTATTTCTCTAAAAAGCACAGTATAAAGTTCATTTATGATTTGCACGATAATTATGAGACTTATGAATCTTACAAAATTCCATTCATGAAACAATTTGACAATTATGCTGTGAGGAATGCAGCTTTTGTTACAACTGTTAGCTATGCCTTGAAAGAAAAAATATCAAATGTGAGGAAAAAGGATGTTTTTGTTATACAAAATGGAATAAATCTGGAATTGTTCAAGCCGATGGACAAGATTTATTGCAGGAAAAAATTAAATCTTCCATTAAAGTCAAAATTAATTGCATATACCGGAACATTACAGAAAAGCCTTGGTGTAGATATTCTTGTAAGTGTTTTTGAAAACCTAAAACAAAAAATTCCAGACTTAAAATTGATTTTGGTGGGAAGGTTCGGAGCAGACAAAAATGACGATCCTGACATAAAAAAGAAAGGTGTGATCTCATTTGATGCACTAAGCCAAAAGGATGTTGTGCTTGCTATTAATGCTGCTGATGTTGTTGTTATGCCAAGCCCCTCAAATGAGTTTACAAAATACTGCTTCCCCTACAAGTGCGCTGAGTACATGGCATGCAATACTCCGATTGTTGCATCAAGCTTAAGCGATGTAACCTTAATGCTTAAGGGCTACAAAGGCAGCCTATGCAAGCCAGATGACAAGGAAGCTCTTTCTAGAAAGATAAAAGTCCAGCTGAGTAAAGGAAGGGTAGATTACAGAAAAAAGCTGAAAAATTTTACATGGGATGACATGGCTAAAAAGCTGGATAAGGCCATAAAGGGCATTTAATCATCTTACATATATCTTTTTAAATACCTAATATATACCAGTACTCATGGTAAAACTCGGCATAATCGGGTGTGGTTACTGGGGCCCTAATCTCGTTAGAAACTTTAACAACATTCCTGACTCTGAAATGGCCTGTTGCGCGGACATTGATGAAAGCAGGCTTAAGCATATTAAAAGTTTATACCCAAAAATTTCCATTACAAAGGACTACAAAGATGTTTTAAACGATAAAAGGGTAGATGCAGTTGTGATTGCAACAACAATAGAAACTCACCACATGATTGCAAAAGACGCATTAAATGCAGGCAAGCACGTCTTGATAGAAAAACCAATCACCAACAGCTCAAAAGACGCAATGGAGCTGATTAAGTTGGCTGGAAAAAACAAAAAAGTGCTCATGGTTGACCACACTTTTGAATACAGCAGCCCTGTAAGAAAAATAAGGGAAATAATTCAGCAAAACGAGTTGGGGCAGATATTCACAATCGACATGATAAGGGTCAATCTTGGATTGTTTCAGGAGAAAGTAAATGTCATTTGGGACTTAGCGCCGCATGACATTTCAATGCTGTTATATTACCTCAGCAGTATGCCATTAAGTGTCATGGCTACCGGGCAGTCTTATATTAGGGACGGCATCGAAGATGATGCCTACATAAATCTAACTTTCAATGGCAAAGTAACTGCAAACATGCACGTTTCATGGCTTGACCCATGCAAAATCAGAAAGACAACAATCGTAGGAAACAAAAAAATGCTCGTGTTTGACGATATTGTGCAGGATGAAAAGATAAAAATATATGATAAAGGTGTTACAATACAAAAAAACAACATACCAAAGCAGCCTTATTATGATACTTATGAGCAGTGGGCTTTAACTTATAGAAGCGGAGACATTTACAGTCCAAAAATAGACAATAAAGAGCCTTTGAATGTCGTGGCCAGCCATTTCATTGAGTGCATAAAGAATAATAAAAAGCCATTGACGGATGGGAATTCTGGCTTAAGGGTTGTAAAGGTTTTGGAAGCAGCTCAAGAATCTTTGAAAAATGAAGGAATCAAAGTTGCATTAGGACATGATTAGCAAAGATGTCAAGCTTGGAAAAAATGTAAAGATTCATCATAAGGATTTGGTGAACTTGTATGGGTGTGAAATAGGAGAAAATACAAAGATTGCAGCTTTTGTTGAAATACAAAAAAATGCCAAAGTAGGAAAAAACTGCAAAATTGAGGCATTTACTTTCATTCCCGAAGGAGTAACTTTGGAAGACGGTGTTTTTGTAGGTCCACATGTCTGCTTTACAAATGACAAATTACCAAGAGCTACAAACAAGAATGGAACTATTAAATCTGAAGCTGACTGGGAAATTACCAAAACAGTTGTAAAGAAAAGAGTCAGCATAGGCGCAAATGCGACAATTATATGCGGAGTTACTATAGGAGAAAATTCCATCATTGGAGCTGGATCAGTTGTGACAAAAGATGTGCCAAATAACTCAATTGTGGTCGGAAACCCAGCAAAGATTATTGGCAAAGTTAAGGATTTGATTGAATGAATTGTATTTAGAAGTTAATAATAATAGTTAGTGGGTAATTTAAAAGTTTAAAATAAATTGGTGAAGTAAAAAGGTATGCAAGATTAGCAAAAACCCTTGACAGTTAATCATTAAATAAAATCCATATAATTTGAAATCAAAAGAATAACAATAAACAAATTATTATAGCAAATCACACTAATATCCGTAACTTTTTATTGTGATTTGCTTATTAGGAAATAACAAATGTATCCGAAAATTAAAGTTATTTCCTATAAATTAAAAAACCAAATGATAAAATTTGTTGATTTAAAGGCGCAATATAATTCTATTAGGGAAGAGATTAATAAATCAGTCCAGCAGGTCCTGGATTCCACAAATTTTATTTTAGGAGAGAATGTCAAGAGTTTTGAAAGTGAATTTGCCGAATTCTGCCATGCAAAATATTCTGTTGGGGTAAATTCTGGCACATCGGCATTGCATCTTGCATTGGTTGCAAAAGGCATTGGCAAAGGGCACGAGGTTATAACAACTCCAAACACGTTTATTGCTACTTGCGCTGCTATATCTTACACTGGAGCATCACCAAGGCTTGTCGACATAGACGAAGAAACTTACAATATGGATCCAAAAAAGCTTGAAAAGGCAATTACACCAAAAACAAAAGCAGTTATTCCAGTCCATCTTTACGGCCAAGCTGCTGAAATGAATGAGATAATGGAAATATCAAAAAAACACAATCTAACTGTTATCGAGGATGCATGCCAGGCGCATGGTGCGGAGCATCATGACAAAAGAGCCCCTATTTCAGATATCGGGTGTTTCAGCTTTTACCCTGGCAAAAACTTAGGAGCATATGGCGAAGGCGGCTCTATCGCAAGCAACGACAAGGAATTTGATGAAAAGCTAAGGGCATTAAGGGATCATGGACAAGTAAAAAAGAATATACATAAATACATTGGCTACAACTACAGGCTTGAAGAAATCCAGACAGCAATTTTAAGAGTCAAATTAAAGCATCTTGATAAGTGGACAGAAATGAGAAGAAAGAATGCCTCTTTATATTCTGAATTATTGAAGGACTGTAATGTTAGGACTCCAGTTGAAAGAAAATATAATAAACATGTCTACCATTTATATGTAATAAGGGTAAAAAACAGGCAAAAATTAATTGAGCATCTTAATTCAAAAGGAATACAAACAGGGGTTCATTACCCTACGCCAATTCATCTCCAAGAAGCCTATTTGAATTTAGAATATAAAAAAGGCAGCTTTCCAATCGCTGAAAAATGTGCTGATGAGATCTTGTCGCTTCCAATGTTTCCTGAGCTTAAGCAGGATGAAATACATGAAGTCGCTAAGTACATTAAGGATTTTATCAACAATTAAAAAATAATAAGAATATGATAGAAAAAAATATAATTTGCATTCAATAAGTTCATATCATAATTATGAGAGACAGTATTCAGTATGAAAGTTCCATGGAATATGAGCCTAATCCTATTACTGACAAGAGCAAAGAGGGGAATAAAAACGTAAGAGTTCTCTTGGCTATGGGAAAAGACGCTGCACAGGTTTACAGGATCAAAAGGCCACCTTTGGGCATCGCTTATCTCGCTGCTGGACTGCTGCAAAGAGGTTTTAATGTTAAAGTTTATGATATGAGAGTTAAGAACAAGGAAACTTATAAGCAGGTTATTGACACATTTAAGCCGGATTACATGGGTGTTTACCTAAGCATTCCGCTAAACCCTTCAATGTTTGATGATATAAGGTATGCTAAGGAAAAAGGCGCAATTATCATAACAGGAGGCTCTGAAATAACTTTGATAGGGGAAAAGTTTCTTCCAAAAGGAGAATTGGATTTCACGATTGGCGGAGAAGCTGATTTAATTTTTGCTGATTTCATTGAGAAACACCACAATGACCCAAATGGAAATTCCTGGAAGTCATGCCCAGGGCTTGGGTTTAAGGATACTAATGGCATCCATTTCAATAAAAATGGCATTGTAAAAAATCTTGATGATATCCCATTTCCAGCCTGGGACCAGTTTAATTTAAAAGCGTATAACAGCAATGTCAGCAAGATTAAATTTCCTGTAATGAGTTCCAGAAGCTGCCCCTTCAGGTGCACTTATTGTGTTATTCCTGCAATTAGTCTGGAATATAGGGCACGAAGCGCAAAAAATGTTGTTGATGAGTTGGAGATTGTCCACAAGAAATACGGCGCAAAGCAATTCCAGTTCATGGACGACAATTTTCCTGTAATAAGGCAGAGAGTTTATGATGTCTGCGACGACATTATAAAAAGAGGCCTTAAAATTGAGTGGGTTCTTGGGCAGGGTTTCAGCGCTAATTACGGCGATGGAGAGATGTTCAAGAAAATGAGAGGAGCTGGGTGCACTATGATTGGAATGGGCATCGAAAGTGTTGACCCAGAAGTCTTAAAGGCAATCCAGAAGCCTGCTACCGTGGAGATGGTAAGGAAAACTGTGCTGCTTGCAAGGGAAGCAGGAATTAAGATAAAAGGATTTTTCATAATAGGGCTGCCAAAGTCAACATTTAAGAGTGAGATGAAGAGCCTTGAATTTATCAAGGAAACCGGTGTTGATATTCCTAGGTTTTCACATATTGTGGTGATGCCTAAAACAAAAATGTATGAGTGGACCAAACAGTCTGTTGAGAGCAAAGATGTTAAGTTACTGAGGGACTTAGACCATTCACATATGGAAGTAACGACAAGCTTGGGAGTGACTGCCATGAGTGAGGACACTGATGATTTCCTTAAGCCGACATTTGAAACAAAAGAATTTCCTGCAGAAGAGAGAATGAAAGCCTATGAGATATGCAGCAGCGAAGCAGACAAATGGATTTTAACAAATATGTTCGGCAAATATCTTGGCTATGTTGCATGGAAACTGTCAAGAAACCCAAAAATAAAAAGCCTCGGCGAGAGAATGCTTGACATGGCTACCAGCTATTAAACCTTGAACAAAGTTTATAAAGCAGCAATCAATACGAATTTCTAATTTTTTAAGCTTGTTATTAAAATAAAATGGAAGCCCATGGAAAAAAGCCAATCCTAATTGTTGGAAGGCATAATGAATATCTTCGGGATTTGCTCAAGTCAGAGGGAATAATTGCTGACGTTTCAGATAGGTTAACTTCTACGCTTCAGAGATATAAGCTTACATTAATTAACGATATAGAATTTGATAAAAGCGAAGAAGCAGAATTTGATGTATTTTGCAAAAATAAAGGCAATCTTATTATCTTAAATCCACAAGGCCAACTTGCAAAAATAATTGGATTAAGCGTTGGAAAAAAAATTGAAAAAACTAGAATTGTTGTGAATAAACTCAAATGCCAAGTTATGGACGCCATTTTTTATAATTCAGTTAACGCCATTTACAGAAGCGAAGACAGCAAGCCCTTAATTTTTTCAGTGAGATATGGCAATTGCCAGCCAGTTGTGTTTTCATTTGACTTGCTTAAGAGCATTTATTTTTTAAGCCATGGCTTTGATTCGAAATTTGACAAAGACGGCATTGCCAGGGCCGATGTAAAAACAATCGTGGCAGATGATGAAAGATTATACCCTCAGGCAGATATCCTTGTCAGGTGCTTGGTTGCATTGATTGAGAAACAAATCAATATGCCGAGGTTTTGGTATTTTCCTCACAAGAAAAAGTGCGGGATAATATTCAGCCATGACAGCGACAATGCCACCAATTACGATCTCAGAAAAATAAGCAGACTAAATAATGATCAGGGAATCAGCACAACAACTTTCCTGCTGCTCAAAACAGGCACTCCAAATTGCTGGAAAGAAATTAAGAAATTCCAAGAAGTTCAGCTTCATCAGGCTTACATGTATTTTCCAAATAAGGGAAACCTTGGATTAATTGGAAATAAAATTTCCTTGAATCCTGTATTGGGGCAATTCCAGAAGACTTTGTTATATGCGGAAAAGTTTTTCCTCAGCAAAATTCTACGCAAAGAAATAGTAGGCATTAGAAATCATGGACTTGTGTTGTACAAATGGAATAATGTTATCAGATGGATGAGAAATGCAAATTTAAAGTTTGATAGTAGCCTTGGATCTTCAAAAAATTATGGCTACCTTTACGGGCATGGATTGCCTCATTTCTTGAGATTTAATAATTATGACTCATCAAATGTTTTGGAATTTCCGCTGCATTTTATGGATTATGTTGCATATGTGAAATTGGGCAAGACAAGCAAAAACAGGAAAAATATTCACTCATATGAAAAAATCAGAAAATTGCTGTATCAATTCATAGATATTGGATTAAAGTTTAATTCACTCTTAACTTTTGATTTTCACTACATATTTTTAAAAGATAAAGAGATTATGCGATTGTACCTTGATGTTATAAACTATGCGAAAAAAAGAGGTTTGCTTGTCAATAACATGTCTTATTTTTATGACTTCTGGATGAAAAGGAATAAAGTGGAGACAGAGTACGTAGAAATTCAGGATTACTTTTTAAAATACAATGTAAAAAGCCTAAACAATATAGAAGGCTTTTCTCAGATTGTTCCCATTGAATTTAGGAGCAAAAAGCTCAAAGATGTCAAATTAGGCAGCAAAAAAATAAAGTATGAAGAAATGAACATTACTGGAAAGGCCTATGCTCTTTTTGAATTTGACCTTGGGAAAGAAGCTAATTTAGAGGTAAACTATGGCTAAGGAATTTTATTCTGACAAGCACAAGTTTATATTAAACCCAAATGAAAGAATCAAAAAGGCAAAGAAAATAGCTGCTGTAATTATGGATTTCTACGGGAACGATTTGAATAACCTAAGTTGCCTCGATATTGGGTGTTCAGGCGGAATTATTACAGACTATCTGGCACAATACTTTAAAAAAGTAGTTGGCATAGATGTTGACAAAAATGCAATAAAATTTGCTATTAAGGATTTCAGGAGAAAAAATTTGTCATTTAAGGTTCAAGATACAGCAAAATTGAGATTTTCTGACTGCTCTTTTGACGTTGTTGTGTGCAACCACATATACCAATACATTAAAGACAAGAAAAATCTGCTTAATGAAATCCACAGGGTTTTGAAGCCAAATGGATTTTGCTATTTTGCTGCAACAACCAGGTTCTCCCACAGAGAAATGGCCTTTTTATCCCAAAATTACTTAACTTATTTTGGATTAAGACGATTGGCAAAGGATTTTAAAATCGTAGATTACTCAATAACTGTTCTAAAGAAAGATGAGGATTTTTACATGAGAAGTGTTATTAGCGGACTATTGAAGAAAATTCCAAATATTGTTATGAAAATCACCCTGCCATTTTTCCCAAGCTACATATGGATATTAAAAAAAGAATAAAATATAATCATTCCTTGCAAATAATATTTTTGAATTTGCCAACGGCAAAAGCTTGGGTCTAGAAAAAGGCAACAATAAGCCTTCGCAAAAATCTCAAAAGCTAAACAAAATAATCTGCCCGACAAAACCTGAGAATATTGGAATTAATAAGTTGTCATCAAGCTCGTCTACCAAAGTTTCAACAATTGTAGCTGCCAATGCCATTCCTATGATTACGTAAATGTTCTCAAGTATCAAGAATCCAACAACTAAATTCGTTGCCAATTCTCCTGAAAATCCTGCCCACGTCTTATTCCTGTAAATTAAAGTTGTCCCATATTTTTTGCCAACCAGTGCAGCAACCATGTCGCCAAAAGTTGTCATAAGCAGCGCTGCCAAGGCAATTTTTGGATCAAAAATTGCTAGAGATATTATTGTCGCTGACAGAAAATAAATCACGCCATACATCCTGTTCTGCTCTTTTGGCCTTATGAACTGCGAAAAAAATGGCATTTTCCATCCCAGCTCAAGCCTAAAGTATTCCAATATTAGAAATAAAATAAGCAATCCGACAAGAAACATTAATGCCACTTGCTTCGACAGGACTGCTGTATAACCAGCGCCTATTAGGCTGTCTTGTATAACAAAATAAGCAGCAAGAACAATAAGAATAGTAATGTGTATAATCTTTCTTCCAATTTCGTGAAAAAATCCCCATACCATAAACCATATAATTTTAGAGTGTACTATAAATAAGTTTCTAAAAGAATACGGCTGCCGGGAATCGAACCCGGACCAAGAGCTTTTGCCGATTTAAATCATGGGAAGCTCCGATCATACCACTAGACCACAGCCGTATAAAAGCGGTGAATGCTATTCATCAATATAAATTTTTCATATGGCAAGTTGCTATTAGCTCGTTATAAAAATTCACTGAAATGACCTCCCCCCCAAGCTGAAGCATGGGGTATCCAACTTCAATCTAAACTATGATGCTTAGCTTGGTTCAAAATATACTGCTCAGTTTCAGAAAGCTGATTATAACCAACTGTAAC
>JAHFQA010000043.1 GCA_023266475.1 Candidatus Woesearchaeota archaeon
TAAGGACTTTGTTGCCCTCAACCCTTACAGTCCCTTTTTCACTGGGCTTGGAAGAAGTTGTAAGCATTATAGTTGCAACTGCATTTTGCTTTATATGGTCGTTCCACAGCTCATCAATATTTATCTTGTTAAAAATAATATCTCCATACACAATAAGAAAGTTTGTATTAATCTTTCCTTTTAAAGCCCTTAAGGAATCTGCGGTTCCACTGGAAGATTTTTCTTCTATATAATTAATCTTAACACCATAATCTGTTCCGTCCTTCATAATTTCAAATAATTTTGTCAGTAAGTTTTGCCTTGCGACAATAAATATAGTTTTGAAATTATTCTCCCTTAATTTCTTAATTCCAATTTCTACGATGCTATTATTTCTTATTCTAGCGGTTGGTCTGTACTCGTCTTTTGATATCATCAGGCGCCCTTCATTGCCACCAAGAAGAATTACAGCAGACTTATTTTCACCTAAAGCGTTTTTGACAAGATGCTCAAAGGCTTGGCTCCTATTCCTAATGTAAATATTATCAATGATAGAGTCTATATCTCGCAAAGTCTTCTCATTTATTGTTATTGATATTTTTGTTTTTGGCATATCTTCTTAACAGCCATTCTTAGAAGTTTTTTTAGTAGTATAAAGTAGGATAACGGTAAGATATATAAATAACTTGTGCTTTTTACGGCACTATGAAGATTACAGTTGTTGGCAGTGGTTACGTAGGCCTTGTGACCGGAGCGTGCTTTTCAGAGCTAGGTAATGATCTAATATGCATTGATATTGATGAGTCCAAGATTAGAAAGCTAAATGATGGAATAATTCCAATATACGAGCCTGGGCTGGAAGAATTAGTGAAAAAGAACAGAAAAGAAGGAAGGCTTACTTTCACAACTGACCTGAAGAAATCAATAAAAGACTCAGAAATAGTCTTCATTTGTGTTGGCACACCCCCTAAAGATAATGGGGAAGCTGATTTGAGCCATGTGGAAAGTGTGGCAAGAACAATAGCAGAAGTGATGGATTCTTACAAGCTAATTGTTGAGAAAAGCACTGTCCCTGTTGAAACAGGAAATAAAGTTGCTAAGTCAATAAGAGCCTATAATACGGAAAAGGTTGATTTTGACGTTGTTAGCAACCCTGAATTCTTGAGGGAAGGCAGCGCTGTAAATGACTTCATGCACCCGGACAGGATAGTGGTCGGATGCGAAAGTGAAAAGGCAAGAAAAATTATGGAAAATTTGTATGCTCCGTTGAATGCTCCAATCATTTTTACAGATATAAAAAGCGCTGAAATAATCAAGCATGCGTCAAATTCTTTCCTAGCAACAAAAATATCTTTTATTAACGCAATTGCGAACATATGTGAGCTTGCAGGCGCTGACGTTGAAAATGTGGCAGAAGGAATGGGATTTGACAAGAGAATAGGAAGGTCTTTTTTAAACGCAGGCATCGGATACGGGGGTTTTTGCTTTCCAAAGGACGCTGAAGCGTTTATAAGAATTTCAGAAAAGCTTGGTTATGATTTCAGGCTTCTTAAGGCAGCACAAGAAATCAATCAATCCCAAAGAAAGCATTTTGTAAGAAAAATAGAAAAAGCATTGTGGGTTGTAAAAGGCAAGACAATTGGAATTTTAGGTCTTGCTTTCAAGCCTAATACAGATGATATGAGGTACGCTCCATCTATAGACATCATAAAAGAGCTTCAAAAAGAAGGCGCAGAAATAAAGGTATATGACCCCGTAGCGCATGAAAGGTCAAAAGAATTTCTGAAAGATATTAAGTATTGTGCCAATCCATACGAAGTTGCAGAAAATTCTGATGCATTGGTCATTATCACAGAATGGTCAGAATTTAAAGAACTTGATTTAAGGAAAATAAAATCGTTAATGAGAAATCCTTTAATAATAGATGGAAGAAATATATATAGTCCTAAAAAGCTCAAAAAAGAAGGATTTATGTATATCAGCATTGGGAGAATGGACGTGATTTGAATGGATGCAATAATACTGGCTGCAGGATATGGAACAAGGCTGTACCCGCTTACGGAAAACACACCCAAACCATTATTGACAGTCGCAGGCAAGCCATTAATTGAGCATATTATACGCAAATTGGAGCAGATAAACTCTCTTGATAGAATTTACATTGTGACAAACGACAAATTTGAAGGGAACTTTAAAGAGTGGCTTGGCAATTTTGATGCTGCGAAGCCTATTGAAATAATAAATGACATGACAAAGAGTAATGAAGACAGGCTAGGGGCATTAGGTGATATAAATTATATCATAAACGCCAAGAAAATCAAAAACGAAATCTTAATTATAGCAGGCGACAATCTGTTTGAATTATCCTTGAATGAGGTTGTTAAGTATTTTGATAAAGGAAAATCAAATGTCATAGTTTTACATGATGTAACAGATTTGGAACTTGCAAAGCACTATGGCATAGTTAAAATCAGCAACGGCATTGTTGTAAATTTTGAGGAGAAGCCATTATCACCAAAATCAACATTGGCATCAACTGGAATTTATATTTTTCCCAAGAAGACAATATCATTGATAAAAAAATACATTGCGCAGGGTAATAATGCCGACAAGACTGGCAACTTTATAGAATGGCTGCATAAAAGGGATAAAGTTTATTCTTTTGTTACAGACAAAAAATGGTATGACATAGGCAGCATTGAACAGCTCGAAAGAGCAAATAGGCATTACAAGGGTTAAATTATTTTGCTTTAATTATTAAATTTGGAATTTAATTGGCATAGCATTAATGTTGTTTTTCATAATTAGGGAAAATAATTATGAGAATGAATTAAAGTAGCAATGTATAAAAAGTCTCAATAAATATTTAACTTTAACAAAGAAATAAAAAATTAATTAGCAAAAATTTTAAACAACGGAATTCCACCAATTCTTTGAATGGTGGAGTGAGTAGTGCTCTAATGTCAAAAATCAAAGATTTTTGAGCACCCCGAAAATTCAACGAATTTTCGATGAACCACACATCAGATGATGTAATTCCGAGCATCAAAAACCACTGGCTTATTATCAATAATGCAAACATGCCACCCATCTCTGATGGGTGTTTTTGACATAAAAATGAAAACTGTTTTAGTAACAGGCGGGGCTGGATTTATTGGAAGCCATTTATGTGGATTTCTTTTGGATAAGGGCTACCAAATTATCGCAATGGATAACCTAATTACAGGTGGCATTAAAAACATAGAGCATTTGAGGAGCAATAATAATCTCAAATTCATAAATCATGATGTAAGCAAGCATATTGTTGTGAATGAAGGCCTTGATTTTGTTATGCATTTTGCTTCTCCTGCAAGCCCAGTTGACTACCAGAAAATTCCTATTCAAACCTTAAAAGTCGGAAGCTTGGGTACGCATAACACATTAGGTCTTGCACTTGCAAAAAAAGCAAAGTATGTTCTGGCATCGACTTCAGAGGTTTACGGCGATCCATTGGTTAATCCACAGCCAGAAAGCTATTGGGGCAATGTAAATCCAATTGGCGTGCGTGGTTGCTATGATGAATCCAAAAGATTTGCAGAAGCTCTTACAATGGCTTATCATAGAATCCACAATGTGGACACTAAAATTGTCAGAATCTTCAACACATACGGCCCAAGAATGAGAAAAGAAGACGGCAGGGTAGTTCCTAACTTCATAAACCAGGCACTGAAAAATAAGCCAATTACAATTTATGGTGATGGCAAGCAGACAAGAAGCTTTTGCTATGTGAGTGACTTAGTTGAAGGTATCTATAAGTTAATGCTATCTGACTTAAACGAGACTGTTAATCTTGGCAATCCAGAGGAGCATTCAATATTTGAATTTGCTGAAATAATAAAAGGCATTACAAAAACAAAAAGCAAAATTGTTTTTAAGCCATTGCCCGTGGATGATCCGCATGTAAGATGTCCTGATATAGCAAAAGCAAAAAAGCTATTGAAATGGAAACCCAAAGTGGAACTGAAAGAGGGCATCATAAAAACTATTGAATGGTTTAAGGGCAATTAAAACCTAATAATATCTAAAATATTCAAAATCCAATTATTAATGCCGGATTTGTTTCGGTAACCAAAATCAAAGAATGCTGCAAAGTCAGAATGCCTAAGCTTAAAAGCCAGTTCTGCCTGCTTGTTTAATATCTTTATCCTTTCTTTTATTATATCCTTATGCTTTAAATTG
The DNA here is from genome assembly GCA_023266475.1 of Candidatus Woesearchaeota archaeon. Taxonomy (GTDB): domain Archaea; phylum Nanobdellota; class Nanobdellia; order Woesearchaeales; family GW2011-AR4. The sequence continues at coordinate 4,198 of JAHFQA010000043.1, forward strand.
TAAGAAATATCATTGCTTAGTTTACTTTTGATGTATTTGCTTATCCTTCCTTCACCTTTTGAATACTCAACCAACTGGGCAGATAATTCCAATGGCAGCACAGAATAATATTCCTGCTTTAATTTTATTGCATTTAGCATAGTTTTCAATGCATTTTCCTTAGTCCAGTTTTTTATGAACAAAGACTTATTTTTTATACCATTGAATTTGACATTATCTTCGGAAACAATCTTTGCCAAATTATTTTCCGTCAGGAATAAAAGGAACTTTTCGATAATTTCCATTGTAATTTTTGCAGCATCTTCATTAAGGGAAGCCAATAATCCAAAATCTTTTGATTTGAACCAATTCTCCCTCAGGTTTTCTATTAGCTTTAATTTACCATTCCATTCAGTATATTTTTCTCCTGTTAAGCTTCTAATAATTTTTAAGCTGTATTTCAAGGAATTTAATCTTAATAAAGTGTCCCTGGCATTGATGGTTTTGCTTGCAGATTGCTCGAGAAAATCTCTTGGATAGTGCCTTATTATTATATCATTTAGAAGGGCTGCATCAGAATAATACTTATTATGAGCAGAAATATTTCTGATTTTTATATTTTTTCCATGCAACAATTTAAAATTTGTGTCTGGATATATATATCTTGCATTCTGGAATGATGACTCATCAATAAAAATAAAAGGATGCACAACAAGATATCTTAATTTTTGATTTAATATGTAAAAACTTCGCCTTAAAAATGGCAATGATGAATTTGAATTGTCCTTAAATACAAAAACTAGATCTATGTCTGAAATTCCTGGAATTGATGGGTTGCCCCAGTTGTAAATTGAAGTTAAACTTTGGCTTTTTGAATATTTATCAATAATACAGGCAATTGCCTCCCTATAGTCTGCCATGCTAAATTCTTTCGGCAGATCAAAAAACCGGTAATTATTTGACTTTGGCATTTTTCTTGATTTTGCCCCATGCTTCTTCAGAAAGATTAAACATGCTCCTAATAAGGCTTTGTGTGTCAATTTTATTAGTTTTTTTCATGTCTTTGATTAGATCAAAAACTCTAGAATTTAATTGATAATAGAATAAAGGGTTTATTTTAGATGATAGATGTGATAATGGCAATTTCCCAGGATTTTTCCAATTAAGCCTCATTGAACCTATATCATCAATAACTTGCCACATATCCCTGTCAAAATCTTTTTTTGCAATATCAAACGAGAATTTTTTGTAAAGCAATTTGCCTTTTGCCTGAAGGTAAATTGTTGGAAATAATGTAATGCTGTGGAGTAAAATTTTAGTGTCATAGCTTCCAAGATTATATTTTTTTTCAAGATTAAGGTGTCTAAAGTAGCTAACAAAATAAAACATCCTTTCAAAAGCTTCATGTGAGAAATCTCTTGCTGAAAATTCGCTTATTTTGTCGTCTTTAAAAAAAGACCTTGCATAATTGAAAACAGGCACTGGGAAATAAGCCTGGCAGTAATTGCCCAAATCATACTCGGTTATTACTATGCTGCCATGATGCTGCAATTGGTCTATCTGGTAAAAATAATACTTCATATAATACATTTTGTTTCTTAGTTTAAGCAAAGCTTCAGGATTTTCTATAGTTTCATTAGAAATTACGCTTAATGTATCAACATCGCTCCATCCTTTTATGTAGTCTTTAGATGCAAGGCTTCCATGTAGATAAAATCCCGATAGGTACTGTTTCAAATACCTGTTAGCATAAACTTTCAATCCGCTTAATGGCCTTAGATAATGCAAATCGCTTTTTTTGTAATCATTAACATCAAACTCCTTACATTTGTTTTTTTTCGCTAAATTCAATTTTTTATGTTTTACTTGGAAAAAATCCTGATAAAGAGCAGACAAAATCCTGGCAAATTTCAAATTGTTTGACTTGCCCTCAAATTCTTTAATACTATTAGAAAAATCATGCCCATTATTGTCCAAAAATAGCGCAATTCGCTTCAGCCTTTTTATTTTTTTTAGATTATCTATTGAAACGTCTTTGATAAATGGATAAAACATAAATCCCAAGTAAGAAAAACCCCCGTTCAGAAATGACTGAAGAATTGCATTAAGTTCATTCTGTAAAAATCTGACTACGCATCCAACATCAAGACTATTATTGTCAATATTTTGATCTACATAGTGCTCTGGAATAATGTCTTTTATAAAAAAGTCCTCATCTTCCCCAATATAAAAATCATGTATTTTATTGAGCTTTCGCATTTCCGTTGGAATCCTTAAATTTTTTGAACAAAAAATTCACTAGCATTTTTTGGTTTGAATATTCGTTTCAGTATATCATAGTCCTGATTATCAAATGCCTTTAATAAAACCAATACACTTAAATAAACAATAGCTGAAGAGATTATGGTAAGAATTAAGCCGAGATTTGAAAACTTTACGAAAAAAAACATAGCTATTACTGCAATTATTGGTTTTGCCAGTATCTGCGTGAAATTGAAAAAGAAAAGGCTTTTCGATACATACAAATAGTATAAAACGACCAGAAGAATTTCTGTTATAAATGTTGACCAAGCTGCCCCTATAAATCCAAGTTTGGGAATTAATATTAGGTTTATGCCGACATTGAAAATTGCAGTTATTCCCTGGCCAAGCATTCTTTTGTTCTGCTGGTCTATTGAAGATAATACTGTGCCGAACAGAAAATTGATGAATTTAAGGAATAAATACCATGATATTATCTGCAGGGCAATTATTGACTCATAATACGATTTTCCATAAAAGAAAAGAATAATTCTTCCTGCCAGCAAATAAGTTCCTACTGATATAGGAAGCCCAACAATATATAGGTATTTGAAAGATCTAATATATAAAAATTTCAGCCTTTCTTTTGACTCTTTATAGTATCTTGAAAGCACAGGGTAGATTGCATTTGTATAAACAGTGGGTATAAATAATATTGCCAGCGCAATGTTATAAGCAACGCTGTAAACAGCAACTTCTAGGTCCCCTTTAATTTTTGACAGCATCACGCTGCCAATGTAAAAATAAATACTTCCAAATACAAGCGCAAGGCCGAATGGAAGAGACTTTTTAAGAATGCCCTCCATGAATGCATAATCAATCATTAGTTCCAACTTGATGAATTTATTTAATGCAATAACAAGTGCTGCCAATACTGTTATAATCTCGACAGCAACAAATGAGTAGCTGAAAGCAACAACTCCATACCCTTTCAGCAAGACATAAAGTCCGGCTATTGCCAGCAAAAACATCTTTAGAACTTTAAGGAATGCATCATAAAACATCATTTCAAATGCCCTGAATATTGAGAAAAACAGTTCCGTGAAAGTCAAAACGATAGTAAATGCCCAAATTATATAGACAATCTGCCTTGTGTCGCTGGGATAATTTAGAATGTTTAATGCAGCCACAACTAAAAAAAAGGTTATGAATGATAATACAATCTTTAAGAAAAAGGCATTAACAAAATATTTTCCTGCAAGCTGCCTGTTTCTTGATATTTCCCTTATCAGTAAAGTATTTATTCCCAAATCAGCAAGCACGATGGCTATAAATGACAAAGACAATGCAAAGCTGAACTTTCCAAAATGCTCCTTGCTTAGCAGCCTTGCAGCATATAACATAACAACAAACTGCAAGATTCTTGAGACTATCTCAGCCACTCCCAAGTAAAGAGTATTTTTGTATATTCTCTTAGCTGTACCCATACATAAAACCAATTAATAGCCCTATAAAAATGTTTGCCAATAATTAAATATTAGATTTGAAATTAGGTCGAGAAATCATAAAAGCAATTAGTTTCTTCCTTTTCGTGATTGAAAGGAAAGCTTTTTATTATGCTTTAATTTGTATTAAGCTCATGAAAATATGCATTTTGTGCACATCTTACCCCAGGTACAAGAATGACTATTGCGTGCCATTCATGCACTCTTGGGCGAGAGAGCTTGCAAAGACAGAAGATGTAACAGTTGTGACTTCTGCAGGCCGTGAAACAAAAGGCTTTGAAGTAATTGACAACGTCAAAATATACCGCTTTAACTATTTCTATCCGAAAAAGTTCCAAAGGCTAACCTACAGTGGCGGAATGAAAGAGAGCTTCAACTACGAACTCTTGCCAAAGATACAGGCACCTTTTTTTATAATTTCTTTTATGCTTAAATCATTGAAAGTTGCAAGAAAATGCGATGTTATCAATGCCCATTGGATTTTGTCAGGATTGGCAGCCATTCCGCTTAAATTGCTCTACAAAAAACCTATAGTCCTCACAGAGCACGGCGGAAGCATTAGGGGGCTTCCAATGTGGCTTAATAAATTTGTAATGAAAAGGGTTGATATGATAACGTCGGCTCATTATGATATGATAGACATGATAAGGAGCATTGGCTTCAATAATATAGTTGACATTAAGAATTTCCTGAATGAAGATAAATTTCTCAGAAAGCATAATACAAAATCATTAAAGAAAAAGTTTAACATTAGACATGAGTATGTAGTTACATCTGTTGGCAGGCTGGAGGAATTGAAGGATCCGCTGACGTTTATAGAGTCAATTCCATACGTAATAAAAAAATTAAGGAACATAAAATTTATTATTGTAGGAGATGGCCATTTAATTGATAAAATAAAAAAAAGGGTGGGAGATTTAGGAATTAAAAACTATACATTTATCGCAGGTCCAAGGACAGACGTGGATGATTTTCTTGCAATATCCGACATTTTCATTGCATGCAGCGCAACTGAAAACTGCTTTAGTACTGCAATACTAGAGGCGATGCTTGCAAAGGTTCCTTGCATTATCACACGAGCAGGAGTTACAGAAAAATATTTTATTCATGGCAAGGATGCATATCTCGTAGAAAAGAAAAATCCAAAGGCCTTAGGAAACGCCATCACCAAAATGCTTCAGAACCAAAGACTAAGAAATAAGATCTCTCAAAATAGTTTAAACTTTCTTGACAGGCACGGCTTTAGGAACAGGGTAATAATCAAGAAAATAAAAAATACACTTAAAGAGGTTGTGAAAATACAGAATTGAAAATTATTTCAGCTTATTTTTGCAAGCAATTGCTCCTCCACTATGGGCTCGACCATGTCAAACATTGACTTTAGCCCAGTTCTTAAAGAAGATTCATCACAGATTTTTTGGTGAGTATAGGGAAAAATAATCCATTTCTTGTCCAAATCCGAGAAGGGGTTTACGAAGATGATGTTGAGGAACTTGAAATTAATAAGTTTGTTCCAGTTGTCCAATATTATGGCAAAATTTTGCTTTGAATTCAAGGTTATGATGCTAAAATAGGAGTCATTGTTTATTTTTTGGATAATTAAATTCATATCATCTATGTTTGGTGCAATTATGAAGTATTGCTCCCTGTCCTTATACTTGACAAATAAGTCAAAATCATCCCTTCCATTTTCTATTTTCTCTATTTTTTTTGCAACAGCATCCTTGTTTTTTACAAAGCTAATAGTCCAATCAAGCAGGTAATCACGAGATTTGCTTTCCATAAACAAATTTTTAGAATTCTTATTTATAAAATTAACGGTTAAATTCAATAAAGTGGCGTTGTATATGCAATTGTTGCCAAAGAAGTTGGAAAATATAATGATAATGCGGCAAGAACTAAGACAGTAAGTCCTAATCCAACAGCTGCTTGCGGTCGAGACAAAGACGGCAATTTGAATCCACTAAATTCATCCTTTTTATGGCCCGAGGCAGCGTGGCCTGTCTCAGGAGCCATATGCATTTGTTTCTGAATAATTTTCCTAACAGTCTCCTTTGCATCAGAAAGCCATTCCTTGTTATCAGGGTCATAACCTGATTGCTCTTTTTGGCTTGAATGTGCGTGATATTTCTTTTGTATCCCATCTACTAATCCTTTAACCTGCGGATTACTTTGATATACTTTAAAAAATTCTTCATCAGTTAGCTCGTCAATACTCATTTCATATCACTTGGATACAATAACCATTATTTTAACCAAAAAAATAATCTAAAAATTGATTTAGTCGTTTTCAACCCTTGGAGCCAATATAAAGCTTAACATAACCTTGTCCACAGTCTTGTAGTCGAGCTTTAAGGGATAGTCTTTATTAAATTGTATAACAACTTCATCGCTTATTTTAGAGCCGTTAATCATTTTCTTCAGGTATTCAATGCTGTATTTTGCCTTTATTTTTTCATCACTGTTCGTTGCTATTTTCGTGTATTCATCTTCTTTGATTTCAATCTTTGCTTGGTTTAAGTCGCCTTCGGCATTCAATGTAAATTTCTTTGGCTCTGCAATTAATGAAACGCTTTCGCCAACAACATCAACGTCAGCAATTGCCTCATTTAATACACTTGACAAAGTTTTAATTGTAACAGGAAATTTCAAGTCAGGAACTTTCTGCTCTTTTTCCTCCAGCTCAATTATCGGCAGATTGAATGTTCTTGTTGTGTTGCTTTTTAATTCAATTTTCAGCCTGTTGTCAGCATCAAGTTCAAGAGTCAGCATGTCCCTTGGAGAAATTCTTCTCAAAACCTGCTTTAAGTTGCTTAAGTTGATAGCAATCTCTGTGTCTTTTTTGACATCATACTCTGTGAAGCAGCTGCTCAGCAATTTGAAAACAACCATAGCGACATTTGCGGGGTCCATTGCAACCAATTCAATGGCATTGGGAGTAATCTTAAACCTTGCCTCATTCACTAAATCAGAAATAATTGATATGCTTTCCTTTAAGTAGCTTGGCTCTGCAAGTGTTAATCTCATTTTTACCCCCAATCTTGGTTATCACGCGTTATTTATAATATTTATGGTTTTAATCAATAACCTTCTGGGAAAAAGTCAAGCTTCATTTCATTGGATATGATAACTGACTCTTGAACTTGATAGTTATTACAAAAAGGAAATAGAAGTCAAGAAAAGAGACAAAGAAGAAATTGCTGAGTAAAGGAGGCTGAATATTAAACTACAGCCTTATCCTTTCCCCATCACTCATCAAATGAACATTCTCCCCTCTTTCATAGCCCATCTCAACTGCCAAGTCAGCCAACGCAGACGTCATTCTTCTTTCCCCATGGGCCGGAATAATATGCTCAGGCTGGGTTAAATTAATTAGTTCCCTTAAGTCTTCCCTTGCTGCATGCCCGCTTTGATGAATGTCCTTGAATATTCTTACATTGAATTTTCTTAAATCAGCCTCTAATCTATCCCTGTTTGCTATGTTTGTTGGAGTTGGAATAGTTTTGCATGAAAAAATTATGTGGTCTTCTGGCAAGAAATTAAATTTGAATTCATGGTTCATCATCTTTGCAAGAGTTGACTTTGGCTCTCCTTGGTGTCCTGTGACTACCATAAGATATTTTCCTCTGTCTTTGGTAATTTTTTTTAGTTTTCTTTTTATCTGGCCGCTGTACTTCAAAACCTCAACCCTGTTTGTGAATTTTGCTATGCCTGTGGCTTCTGCAGCCCTCACGTATTTTGACATTGAGCGCCCCATAAAAACAATCTTCCTGTTCATTCTCTGCCCAAACTCCACAATTGAGTTTAGTCTTGCAATATGTGATGAAAATGTTGTCACGACAACATGCTTGTTTTTGGAGTCAATGCCCAGCATAACTTCTTTTAGCATTTCCTTTGCTATTGACTCAGATGGCATTTTTCTTGCGTCAGCAGCATAAGTTGAATCGCAAATCAATGCGAGAACTTTTTGTTTGCCTAATTCCTCAAGCCTTTTGAAATTTGGCTTCTTGCCCAGCGTTGGAAACAGATCAAACTTGAAGTCATTTGCGTAAAGAATAATTCCTTCTTTTGTGTGCAACGCAATCATCACAGTATGTGGAGTTGAATGAGTCATGTGCACAAATTCTATCTTGACATTGTTAGATGCCTGAAATGAAGAATTAGCTGACATGCTTCTTACCTTGCTGTTCAATTTTATCTTATCTTCTATGAGGATTCCTTTCAGAACCTCTGAAGTAAATGGTGTGCACATTACATTTGCCCTGAAATTATTTGCCAAGTAGGGAATTGCTCCAACATGGTCAAGATGGGCATGTGTAGGCAGAATCATTTTTACCTTATTTTTCCAGTCATCAATCGCAGAAACATTTGGGACTGCTCCAACATCCATCAATTCCTTTGGATTTGCAACAACAATGTCTTCATCCTGTGTATACTTTATGTAATTTTCAAGATGGATCCCAAGATCAAGAATGTAGACTTCATCGCCAATTTTGACAGCAGTGGAATTTCTTCCGACTTCGTTATACCCGCCAATTGTGCAGATTTCTACCATAAAACTATTTTTTTGATAAAACTTTATAAAGATATGGGTTTAGCAATCATAAAAAAGAGTTCTATCATATTTGAAATAAAATGGCAACATTGGATAACATTGTAGTTGATGGAAGCAGCACTGCTTTGGTAGTAATAGATATTGTTAATGATATGTTTGCAGAAGGAGGTACATATCATCAAAGACAATGGGATAGAAAACCAATGCTAACAATGTTAGAATCTTCTTTATTACCTTTTATCCAGCGTTCAAAGGGAAAAGTGCCAATTGTTTTTGTTAATTCAGAATACGCACCTGATGAATTTAAAGATGATCCTTACCCAATTGAGAATTTCTGCATAAAGGGCACATCTGGTGTTGGATTTTATAGATTAGACAAAACTGAGGCTGATACTGTTTTTACCAAAAACCATTGGTCTGCATTCTTTCTTTATGACTTTGAAAAAAAAGCATATGATTATTCAAGATTGACCGAATTAGAAGTAGGACTACAAGAAAAAGGAATAAGAAAT
>JAHFQA010000044.1 GCA_023266475.1 Candidatus Woesearchaeota archaeon
CTGCTTGACGAATTAAAAAGCCAGATGGAAATGGAATTTAAAGTGTAAAAAGTTTGTTGATTTAATTTTTTAAACAACGGAATTCCACCAATTCTTTGAATGGTGGAGTGAGTAGTGCTCAAAAACCACTGGCTTATTATCAATAATGCAAGCATGCCACCCATCTCTGATGGGTGGTTTTTGACAAGTTCGATGGCAGAAAATATTGCGTAAGTAATGATTGAGTATTAACAAAGCTCAATTAGGAATCGAAAATGAAAGAATACAAAACAATAACAAATATTAAGGGGCCTTTGATTTTTGTTGAAAAGACTGAGCCGGTTGGCTATGCGGATATTGTAAAGATAGCATTGTCAAATGGGGAAGTTAAAAATGGCCAAGTTCTTGATACGAGCGATGATATTGTTGTAGTGCAGATTTTTGAAGGAACCTCAGGGATTGATATTGATAGCAGGGTCAAATTTCTAGGCGACACTTTGAAATTAAATGTCTCAAAGGACATGCTCGGCCGCGTGCTAAGTGGAAGCGGAAAGCCGATTGACGGGGGCTCTGAAGTTATTCCGGAAAAAAGATTGGATATTATAGGCTCTGCAATCAATCCATTTTCAAGGGCTTCCCCTCATGATTTCATCCAAACTGGAGTTTCAACGATTGATGCAATGAACACGCTTGTAAGAGGCCAAAAATTGCCTATATTCTCTGGAAGTGGATTGCCCCACAGCGAAATTGCATTGCAGATCGCACGACAATCAAAAGTCATAGGAAAGCAGGAAAATTTTGTCGTTGTTTTTGCAGCAATGGGAATAACAAATGAGGAAGCTCAATACTTCATCAATGATTTTGAGCAGACTGGGGCTTTGGAAAGAAGCATTGTGTTCTTGAATCTTGCGAATGACCCCGCTGTCGAAAGGCTGGTTACGCCGAAAATGGCATTGACAGCTGCCGAGTATTTTGCTTACGAGCATGATGCCCATGTGCTGGTGATATTGACGGATATGACATTTTATTGCGAAGCATTGAGGGAAATTGGAGCTGCCCGTGAAGAAATTCCAGGAAGGCGAGGGTATCCAGGTTATATGTACACTGACTTGGCAACAATTTATGAAAGAGCAGGCGTCATTAAGGGAAAAAAAGGCAGCATCACCCAATTGCCAATTTTAACAATGGTTGGCGATGATATTACACACCCAATTCCAGACTTGACTGGCTACATTACAGAAGGCCAGATTGTTTTATCGAGAGAATTGCACAGGAAGGGAATTTACCCGAGCATCGATGTTTTGCCGTCGCTTTCAAGATTGATGAACCTTGGGATTGGGCCGACAAGAACAAGAGAAGACCACAAGCAGGTATCGGACCAGATGTATGCGGCTTATGCAGAAGGCAGGGATATGAGGGGCTTGGTTGCAATTGTCGGAGAAGAAGCCTTAAGCGAGAGGGACAAAAAGCTGCTTAAGTTTGCCGCAGAATTTGAAGACAAGTTTGTAAGGCAAAGAAGAGACGAAGACAGGAGCATTTCTGAGACGCTTGATTTGTGCTGGAAATTGCTTGGAACATTGCCAGAGAATGAATTGACAAGAATAAGCCCAGAATTGAAAAAAAAGTACTTCAAATCCCAATAGGATTATTTTTTTATATAGATTTTGAAACAACGGAATTCCACCAATTCTTTGAATGGTGGAATGAGTAGTGCTCGAAAACCACACATCAGATGGTGTAATTCCGAGCATCAAAAACCACTGGCTTATTATCAATAATGCAAACATGCCACCCATCTCTGATGGGTGGTTTTTGACATACCTTAATTATTTTTATAAGACTTATTGAGTTGTGTAAGAGGTAAAATAATTAACAAAAGCACTAATTAATTTTACTAAAAAAGAACAAAATCCAAATAATATGAAAACAATAAGGAATAACATATTAAAAAATAATTTCAAAATAAAGAATCCAATAATAACAAAAAATATTTGAAAAAATAAAATCAATAAAAAAATGGCACAAGATATAAAGCCTACAAGAAGCGAATTGCTTAAATTAAAAAAACAAATCAAATTAGCTAAATCTGGCTACAGCTTGCTCAAGAAAAAAAGGGATGGATTGATTCTTGAATTCTTTGAAATATTGAAAAAGGCAAAGACTTTAAGAGAAGAACTTGTGAATGAATATAAAGTTGCGCTTGAAAAAATCAACATTGCAAGGGCACTGGAAGGTGACTTAAAAGTCAAATCGATAGCTATGGCAATCAAGGATATTCCTGATGTAAAGCTTACATCCAAGAATATTATGGGCGTAAAGGTTCCAAAAATAGAAAGTTCTGACATACAAAAGGCATTTATGGAGAGGGGTTATGGAATTTACAACTCGTCAGCAATTGATGAAGCCGCCTCTGCCTATGAAAAGGTTGTTGAGAAGATAATTCTGGCAGCAGAGGTGGAAACATCAATGAGAAAACTTCTTAACGAAATCGAAAGGACAAAAAGAAGGGTGAATGCACTGGAATTTGTTCTAATCCCTAACCTGGACAAAATTAAATCGTTCATTCAGTTAAGGCTTGAGGAGATGGAAAGAGAAAATATTTTCAGGATGAAGAGAATAAAGGCAAAAGCATGAAATAAAAACATTGGCATATAATTTATAAAATTAACGATCAAAAATAATGAAAAAGGAAACAAAACAGAAAATCCTAAAAAATCTGCCGATTGCTTTTCATATAATAAATTTTATTTTAATTGTTGCATTTCTAATTTATCTTTATTTCTGGATTAAGGTACGAGGCTGAAATAGATTATAATTTAAACAACAAAATTAAATCAAAAAAATGAACTTTCAATATATGCAGAAATGGTACACAAGGATAATTGGTATATTTTTTGTTCTAGTTGCTGCATCATTAATTTTTGATTATTCAAAGTTTGGATATAGGCTTGAGACCTGGCATAAGATATTTCATGTTGCGCTTGGCATAATTGTTTTATATTATGGATGGAACAATAAGAAATTCTGGAAGCCATTTTCGCTGGCAAATGGCGCATTTTTTACAGTTATTGCCTTGTTTGGATTTGTGATTCCTGATTTTCATGGGTTGGATGCTTTTAACAGGATTGATTCAATATTGCATGGTATAGTTGGAGTAAGTGGCTTGTTAATAGGATTATTAAAAAAATAAAACCAAAAACCTTTTAAAAAATTAAAAATCCACTTATTGCATGGAAAAATTTTCTACCTTAAAAGATGTTGATGTAAAAAATAAAATGGTTTTTGTAAGGGCTTCATTTGACGTGCCTCTTGACTCGAGTAAAAGCTTATTGAATCCAAAAAGGGTAAGGGATGATTCACGTATAAGGGATGCTGTGCCAACACTTTCTTATTTAATTAAAAATCATGCAAAAATTATTCTGGAAGGCGGCTGGCTTGGCAGGCCAAAGGGCGAAGACTCGGAATTGAGTATGGCACCGGTTGCTTTGCGCTTACAGGAAATATTGAAGGAAGAAGGCCTCTTGAAGCATCCAGTGCTTTTGACTCCAAATTGTCTTGATGGCAGCAACCCAAGAAGCGTTTACAAAAACAAGGAAGAAGTCAGAAAGAATGTAAGCAAATTAAGGGAAGGCCAGATAATTCTCTTGGAAAATGTGAGGTATGATCCAGAAGCCAATGCAAATGACAAAAAATTTGCCGAGTTTATTGCTTCTTTGGTAGGAAATAATGCGGTTTATGTAAACGAGGCAGAAGCCCAAAATCACAGGCCAGAGGCAACCATCACAAGTGTGCCAATCTTAATTCTTAAAAATGGGGGCAAAGCAGTGTTTGGATTTAAGGTAAGCGAGGTTGTAAAGTATCTTGGAAGCATTTCTAACCTTCTGGACAAAAAGGGCAGGGGGTCCTTTATTTTCTTTCTGTCAGGCAAAAAAATTGAAACCCAAATTGGAATAACGTCCAAAATAACAGTAACTTATGCGCTTTTAGACAAAATGAAAGGGGGTGATATCATATTTGTGGAGGGAGCTGTCACCTACACATTTTTAATAGCAGAAGAATATCTTGATATTATAGAAGGAAAGCTTGATGGACTACAGGAAATTATCGCTATCTATAATAAAAGAATTGAAGAGGAAACTAACAAAATAAAAAAGGAGAATAAAGATGCATTAATTGCACTTCGAACCCAGGAATCTCTTCAAAAGGAAAAAAGCGACAAGCTGAGAGATGTAATGGAAATCACAGATAACAAAATTAAATATCTGATAGGGGATTCTTTTGTTGAATGGAAGGAAATCGGAGAGCAGATAGTATTTGCTGCACAGGTTTACCTAAAAGCCAAGTCAAAAAAAGTTGCGGTCATTACAAACATTGACCACACTATAACAAATAAATCTCCAGACAAATTCGGCAATCTGCCCAAAGATGCCGAATTGAAAGCCTTTAACTCTGCTGTAGGAATTCCTGAGGGTTGGCTTGGTGTTGCCCCTGGCACAAGAAGTCTGGACATAATTTGCAAAAACGTTAAAAGCGCTTACATGATGATATTAGCAGGGCCACTATGCATAGAAGAGCCAAGAGTTGAGGAGTTCTCAAAAACGAATAAAAGACTTTTAGGTGCAATTAGTGAGTCAAAAGCTAAAGGTGCAATAACAATAGCTGCTGGCGGCGATACAGCTGCAATGGTAAGGGCATATGACGGTGAAGATGCATTTACTATCATATCAAATGCTGGGGGGGCAACTTTAGAATTAATTGAAAAAGGCAAGAAACTTCCAGGGATAAAAGCTTTGGAAGAGAGTTATAAGAGGTTTAGGGAATAATTTGTAAGATTTCTTTAATATGTCGGAAATCGTTAAGGCGTACACTTTGTGACTTTAGCTCAAAGAAAGCCAGCGATTTCCGAGCATCCTCAAAAACACGCGTGACCTGCGAGTGAGCTCGTTGCGAACTCGCTCACAACTCACTCTACATTAGTGCGTAGTGTTTTTGACAATTTCTGAATATTGGCAGGTATTAAAGAGACAGCAGAATAGACAATTATCATGTCCTAAAACCAAAACCTTTATATAGTAATTGTTAATATTTATCTATATAAATATATATTAAAATGGAAACCTTGAACAAAAAAGATTTAATCGGCATAAATCAAGAAATCGGAGGCAATGGCAAGATGCATAATGAAGACAGCCTAGATTTTGCTCTATCAATTGCAAAACAAAACAAGAGTTGGCTTTATGAGTTAAGCTATATTGTAAGAAGCCTGCTGGTTGACCATTGCTTTGAGGACGGAAATAAAAGAACGGCAATAATTCTGATAATCACGTACTTTGAAAATAATAATTTAAATTATGAGAAGGATAAATTAATCAAAATTGTTTGGAGCATTTCAAAGAAAAATACTAGTGATATAAATAAACTAATGAGGCTGATAAAAAATGCAATCATTCCTTGAAAAAGCAAAAGAAGTAATTGCAAGAAACCAAGATGTGATTACTGTATTTGAAGAGCTGGATAGAACTGGAAGGTTCAGGAAAAGAACTTACAAAATAAGAGCTGCATTTACATTAGATGAAGAGCTTTTCAACAGGTTCAGAACTTATTGCAAAGAAAATGGGATAAATATGTCTGGCAGAATCGAGCATTTTATAAGGGAGGAAGTAAAAAAAGCAAACAGGTAATAGATTAACATGTGGATTGTAAAGCCGAAATTGAAACATGCAGATTGTCCTATTGTAAACAGGTGTGAAAAATTTCAAATTATGTCAAAGATACTTATAATGACGTGAAAAAAATATTTGGAATGATACAAAAAATGTTTCCTCTGCATTTTTTTCAAACGCATTATCTTCCAAAAGTTGCTGAAAAAGTATCTTACTTAAAGCAAGCGCTTGTTACAGCATTAAGAATGACACAAAGTGCATTAATAAATAATCCATTTATAGGTTAATTATTGGAAAGCACAAGGAAAGTTATGGCAAAAATTCTACATATTCTTATAATAAAAAGTATGCACCAAGTTATGGCTAATTTCAAACCATAATATGAATTTCCTCGCCAAAAACATCCTTTACAGAATTTTCAATATCGCCTGTTAACTCTTTTATAGAATTTGTTAATTTAGTGACATCATTTTTCAATCTTTCAAACTCCACAGTGTCTTTTTCAATCTTTACGTTAATGCCTTCTAGCTTCTTATTGAAATTTTTGAATTTATCAGTAACTCCTGACACCTTTATCTTGTTTTCTATTTCTTCAAATTCTGACTTGAATGAAAAGTATTTTTTCAAAAACTGGTCTATGAACTTCTTGTTTAATTTCTTAATCTCTTCCAGGGATTTTTCCTTTTTCTTGTCATCGACTTGCAATCTGTTTTCATTGAGCATTTTTTCCAGATTTTTGAGGATATTAATTATTGCAAAATTTTTGTCATCTGTTAATGTGCTAATGGGATTATTCAAGTAATCCAGAACAAGCTCTTCATGCTCAAATGCAACATGGGAATATTTCCTCAACGGCCTTTCAAGGACAGAAAATGACTGTAAAATCATATTCTCGTCGTTGTAAAAGGCATTTTGCTTTGCCTTTTTCTCTTCATTAAGCCTTAAAAAGCTATTATGCTCCTCGCTTTTGTTGAATTTTTCTATATCTGCCATTGTCGATTCTTTTTCATTGTTTGCAAGCTTCAGCTCAGCCTCTATGCTTTTGAAGTCAACGTCCATGTTGATTTTTTGTTTTATCTTTGCTTTCAAGTTTTGTATTTTTTCTATTGTTATATTTACAGCAACCATTTTTTCGTCATTTAAAACCGATTTAAGCTCCTTGAAAAGTATGTCAAAATTCTTCAAGTTATTAGCTATCTTGCTGGTTTCATTTGCAAAGAATTCCTGCAGTATAGTATAGCTTCTCAAGGTGCCTTTGTTTAAGTCATATATTAACTCGTCAAATAGCTTGCAGAAATCTATCAAGTAAAAATAATCTTTGTTATTTATCTCCATATGGCCAAGGAATGAGCTGACAGACCTTATGTACGCTTTCCTGTTTCCTTCCATGTACTGCTTGGCTTTGAACGGGATGTTTGGATTTTGCAGTTTTGCATTTTCAAGAACCTCAACATTAAATCTGGTTCTTTGTAGTTCTTCATTGACTTTATACAGAATTTCTTCAATTCTTAATCTTACTTCTTCCAATAACGGCTTTGATTTTTCATTAAGCCATTCTTCGAGATTATGCAGCTTAACTTCTGCAAGACTCCTGGATTGCTGTTCTTCATTTTGAAAGATTTTCTTAAGGAATTCAAGCATTTTATATTCAATATGTGCTTATAACATATAATTTTTACTATTTTAAAGGGCTAAAAATAGGCTCTATAAAAAGCTTTATAAACCACCATATTTTTCCGCTACATATGGTTTTACTGAGTCTTGTAATTTCAATCAGCATTTTGGCTTTGCTTTTCGCAGCGTATCTAACAAGGCAGATCCTAAAAAAAGACACAGGAACACCTGCAATGCTTGAAGTTTCCAACGCAATCAAGATTGGAGCAGAAGCATTTGTTAAAAGGCAATATGCAACAATTGGAATCCTTACAATTGTTTTGGCAATTATCATTTATGGTGTTTATGCATTTCTAAACCAACAAACTTTGGGGTGGAAAACTTCTGTTGCATTTTTGTTCGGTGCTTTCAGCTCTGCATTAGCAGGAATTGTTGGCATGTGGGTTTCAATCAGAACTAATATTAGGACTTCAAGTGCAGCAAGGAGAAGCTTAAGCGAAGCTTTTATTACTGCTTTGAGAGGCGGCGCAGTCACCGGCATAGTGATTGTTGCAATGTCACTTTTGGGAGTTTCATTAATTTATTATGTATTTAGCAAAGGAGTTTCTGATCCAAGGCAAATTCCGTTTTTAATTGTCGGATATGGTTTTGGCGCGTCTTTTGTTGCATTGTTTGCTCAGCTAGGCGGCGGAATTTACACAAAAGCTGCTGATGTCGGCTCTGATCTGGTTGGAAAAGTTGAAAAGGGAATTCCTGAAGATGATCCAAGAAATCCTGCTGTTATCGCCGACCTTGTTGGCGATAATGTTGGAGACTGTGCAGGAAGAGGAGCTGACTTGTTTGAAAGCACAGCAGCAGAAAATATAGGAGCTATGATTTTGGGAGTTGCTTTGTATCCTGCTTTTGGATTAAATGGAGTTTTGTTTCCATTGGTTGCTAGAGCTTTTGGATTGATAGCAAGCATCATAGGGATTATGTTTACGAAAATGAAAAATGAAAATGAAGACCCGATGGCTGCACTCAACAGAGGCTATTACATTACAAGTATCCTTGCAGCAATTGCATTTTTTATTGCAGTAAAATGGCTGCTTAAAGGAAATTTATGGTTTTTCTTTGCAGGGGTAGTTGGAATTGTGACAAGTATACTCATCGTGTTGATAACCATTTATTACACTGACCATAAATACAAGCCAGTTAAAGACATTGCAAAAGCATCGCAAACGGGCCATGGAACAAATATTATTACTGGATTTGCTGTTGGTATGGAATCAACTGCGTTGCCAGTAATTGTTTTGTCAGTGGCTTTATTGTCAGCTTTCTGGCTTGGAAAATCAAGCGGAATAGAGCACGGCGGCTTATATGGAACAGCTATTGCAACAATGGGTATGCTTGGAACAGCAGCCTATATTTTGGCTATGGACAATTTTGGGCCTATAACAGACAATGCAGGAGGCATAGTTGAGATGTCAAAGTCGCCTGAATCAATAAGAAAAAGGACAGACAGGCTTGATGCTGTCGGCAACACGACAAAAGCATTGACAAAAGGCTATGCGGTTGGAAGCGCTGCATTGGCGGCATTCTTGCTTTTTTCAGCTTATCTTGACGATGTTGCAAAGCATTTGAAAATTCCAGGACCTATTACAATCGACTTGTCAAAGATTGATGTTTTTGTCGGCGGCTTTATTGGAGCAATGCTGATATTTTTATTCAGCTCATTGGCAATAAGGGCTGTTGGCGACGCAGCTTATTCAATTGTAAATGAAGTAAGAAGGCAGTGGAAAACAAAAAAAGGCATAATGACCGGAAAAGAAAAGCCGGATTATGCCAGAGTTGTTGATATATGCGTCAAGGCTTCATTGAAGAAAATGATCTTGCCAGGGCTTCTTGTTGTTGTCACAACAATAATTGTCGGAATGGCGTTGAAATATGAGGCTGCAGGAGCGTTCTTGATGGTAGGCACAATGACAGGAATCTTGATGGCACTGTTGCTTAACACAGGCGGAGGAGCCTGGGACAATGCCAAGAAATACATTGAAGAAGGAAATTATGGCGGAAAAGGTTCAGAAACTCACAAAGCGGCTGTAACTGGTGATACAGTAGGGGATCCATTTAAAGACACCGCAGGGCCCTCATTGCACGTTTTGATAAAATTGCTAAGCACGATTACACTTGTGCTTGTTCCGCTGTTTGTTTAGAATTCTTAAGTAAGTTTATTAAAGAAGCAAATTAAAGATACATTTTAATATTTTTTAGAAATTTTTTTATGTTATAATTATAGCAAATCACACTAATATCCGTAACTTTTTATTGTGATTTGCTTATTAGGAAATAACAAATGTATCCGAAAATTAAAGTTATTTCCTATAGATTAATGCGCTAGGAGAGATAGAAAAAAATGAAGGGAAATCTATAATTCATATTACCAAAACATTATGAAGAATGTAAATTGAACTAAGACCCAATAACAGTTGAACATTGAAAAATAAAATTCAATAAATATAATAAACTAAACGATTAATAATTAAAAAATCAAGCAACAAAATGCCAAGAAAATATAGCGTAAAATCTCACAAAGTGCAAAGGATTGCAAAAGAGCGCATTAAGTTTCTATTTCAGGAAGCGAGAGATGCGTTCAAACACAATGTAAACCATTCTGACAAGTATGTAAAAATGGCAAGGCGGATTGCTATGAAGTACAAGATAAAGCTGCCTTCTGAGTTGAAGAAATTGTTTTGCAAGAACTGCTATAAATATCTAGTTCCAGGGGTTAATTGCAGAGTGAGAATTCACAAGCATAGGGTAATATATTATTGCATGGGCTGTAGACATTATATGAGGCATATTGTTAAATAAAAATTGTTTTCTATATTGTAAATAATTCTATTTTATAGTGCCAATCGAAAACTTTAAATACAAGTTATATCACTACTAAGTAACAAAAAGACAATGTAAATTGGGGGTAAAATTAATGTGTCTAGCATGTGAAGTGGCTGAAAAAGGAGTAAAAATAATAGAAGAAAGGGCTGTAAATTACACAGCTAATGATACCTATAACAGCCAGTCTGACGCAAATTATTAATCAACATGGAAGCAGAAGAATTATTTTTGGATGAGGATATGGAACAGATTGAAGTCATGAGAAGCGAAAGGAAGAAATTGAAGGACAAGGACTTTGCTAAGCTTATAAACAAGAAAGATCTTTCTGAATTTGAGATGGATGAAATGTTTATGTAGGCAAATGACAAATTCTAATTACGCGGCTACTCAGATACAAAATCCGCAAAGAAGAAAATTTCTAGGAACTGGTGCAAAAGCTGTCTTATGGTCTGTGTTTGGTAGTGGAGTTGGTAGCCTCGTCACTAGCTGCAAAGACAATTCCCATAAGACTGCTGATACAAAACAACAAAACCTAGAGTCTGTTTTGAAAGAAGATGATCAAAGTGCAGCTATCACAAAGGAAGCATTGGACCTTTATAGGTCGGCTGATAATTATTTATCTAAGCAGAAGCAAGGTGAAATCTATAAGAAATCTTATCATGCATTTGAACGTGCAATTAAAGTTTCAAGAGCCGAGGCAGAGGCAATGGATTGGAGTAATCCAGACTTGAAGGTTCAATTCTTAAGTGCTTACACCAACGCCTTAATGTGGGAATCGGATCTGTTGAGGAAATCAGCAGATAAAAAATTCAAAGTCATAGACGGTGGTGAATCGATAGAATTGGGGCTTGAAAACATCCCACCAATTAAAGTTGACATAAGAAAAAATGAAGCATGGTCCGCTTCATTGTACAAGGCACTAGTAAACTATAAAAAAGTGGAAGAAATTTATTTTGAAATAGCTGAAAGAGGTTCAACATTACCTAAGTATATAGCTCCGACTGTGCTGGGAGGTCATGATGGTGCAGTGGCTACGCCTGAAATATTATATAATAGGCAAATTAAAACCATGAATCCATTAATTGCAAGAGGCACAATTTACCACCAGAAACTCGAGGAGGAATTAAACGGTATTTCTGAAAGGCAGAAAAAACTGACGAGCCAATTTGAGATTAACGCAGTTAAGAAACAAAAACAAATTTATTGAGTTTTAGTCTTATGTTTATGAACAAAAGTCAGAAGAAAACCGATTAATTTTTAAATTAACTCAATTCTACTCCTTATAAATTTTATAAATTATATAAAATGTTAGAAAAACTAATAGCTTTATCTTTAATGGTCAATCAACCTATCTCACCTCCTAATCTTGAATACTTGCCAGTACAACAAACTGCTCCTAATCATGCTTTGAGCCAAGAAGATTTATCTAAAAAACTTTTGATGGAAGCTGATAAATTGGCTAAAAAAAATCCAACTCTTGCGATTCCACTTTACGAAAGTATAGTTGATAATGGATATGGATTTTCTAAGGAACAAGCGATTGGGAAGTTGTTAGATATTCATAAGCTACTTGTAGAGAGGTCAGCGCTAGACGCTCGAGATGAGGAAAAAACAATCAGTAATGCTTTGAAATTTTATGACAAAATTATTAGCAATCATCCTAGTAGCCGACATTTAGCAACTGCATATCTGTATTCTGGAATTCAATCTTGGATAGTAGTTTCTTATGGTGGTACAAATGGCACAGATAATCCTTACATACAAGCTATTAATAGATTAGAAAAAGCATACGAAAACGGAATTGGGGATGTTAAAGTTGAGGCTGCGTGGAATCTTTCACTTGTAGGTATTGAATGCACTAGAGTATTAACCGTTGGTCATCTAAAATGTAGCTCAATAGCTAGGAAATATTTGCGTCTAATTCAAAAGCTTGTACCTAGTAGCCAATATGCTGAGGATGCTAAAAATTTATTAGGGCTGCTACCTAAATAAACCAATGATTTTTAAATCAAGCAATTATTCTAAATATTATGGACAACTACGACTTAGAATTAAACAAAGTAATTGAAAGAATCACAGAAGATAATGCTAAAATGGTATGCGTTCAATTGCCAGACGGCTTAAAGCCAAGGGCAAAAGAGATACAAAAAGCAATTGAAAAAAATACAAGCGCGTCTGTTATAGTGTGGATGGGCTCTTGCTTTGGTGCATGCGATGTTCCGTTGCAGGTGGAGAGATTAGGAGTTGACTTGCTGATTCAGTGGGGGCATTCGACTTGGAGAGGAACTTGGTATTAAAGTTTAAATATTACTTCTTTTTCTGAAATTTTATGAAAACGTATTTTGTAGTTACAGGTGTAGTTAGGCACAAAGCCAAAGTCCTGATGTTAAAGAAATCACCTAAGGATTATAATTATCCAAACAAGTGGAGTTTTTGCTCAGGTTATGTAAAGGAATTTGAATCAGCAGAAAATTCTGTTTTGAGAGAGATAAAAGAAGAAACTGGATTAGATGCAAAAATCGTCAAAAGAG
>JAHFQA010000071.1 GCA_023266475.1 Candidatus Woesearchaeota archaeon
AAAATGTTTAAATAATGAGCCAAAATATTAATTGATGTCGGGGCTGTGGTGTAGCTTGGTATCATTGGCCCTTGGGGCAACTTTAAGGGTTTCAAACTGGGTCCGACCCCGGTCCGAATTGCTGCAAGAATCTTGCATCACGAATGTCCGGGCAGCCCCATTCTAATTATTGATATTGTTAAGAATTAAATGGATTGACTTTTAGTTGCATATTTTATAATTACATCTCCAAGCATCATTCTGCCAGCCCAACTGTTGACTAATTCCTTAAGTGAGCTACTATTTGTTTTTGTTGTTTTAGAACTTCTGCCCTTGCAAATTATTCCACTCCAATATTCGCTTCTTTAATTGTATTCAGAATAAGCTTTGTTTCTGTCCTTTCAACAAACTCATAAGTCTGTATTTTCTTCAGAAAATTATCCATCTGCCTTCTTGTCGGAAATCTAGCAAGGACAACTGCGTCAAATGAGCCTGTTACATCATAAATTGCAAACACATTTGGATTTGTTGCAATTTTTTTTTCTACATCAAACAATTTGCCCTTTGAAATCCTTATTTCAATCATAACCTCGACATCATAGCCTATTTTTTCGTAATCAAGCTTTGCAGTGTATTTTTCAATAATTTTTTCATGTTCCATTCGGTTGATATGGTGCATCACAGTTGCAACTGAAACACCAGCTTTTTTTGCTATTTGCCTTAACGAAAGTCTTGAGCTCTCAACCAAAATGTTCAAAATCTTCTTATCAGTTTCTTCTAGTTTCATTTTTAGTTCAGTTATGCTGTTTTTGAGGTAAGCACTCTCCAATTTGTTTTATTTTTGTTTATCTCCTGACGCATTAAATAAAAATAATCAAACAAAATTAAAAATACTTAAACACTAAAACAAAACCTAAAACTATAAATTCACCACCCATTTGTTTATTTTATGTTAATATTATTGTTGTTTTTTAAACATATATTTAAAATTATTGCTTTTTTAGTCACTTTTGTTTAATAAAAACCTGAAAAGATATATAAGTATTAACTTAGCACATTTTGGCTGTGGCGTTTATTGTGAATTAAGGATCTGTAATTAGATCTAAATGTGCTAGAATTACACCAATTCTATGAATGGTGGCGAACTAGTGGTGTAATTCGCTGAGTCAAAAACCACTATAAGGCAGCGATAACTGGGTAATGTTTATGCCACCCATATATGATGAGTGGTTTTTGACAATAAAACGGGGTGTAAAAAATGAGCTCAATTGAGATATTGGAATTAATTAAGAAGGAAAATGGGAGAATGCAAAAGGCTGATTTTATTGAAGCCTTGAAAAGGGATTTGGAGAGGGTAAAGTTTGTAGACTTGAAGTTTACTGACATGCCGGGGTTGTGGCAGCATTTTACTGTACCTATATCAGAACTTACAGAAAACTCAATTTCAAATGGATTTGGATTTGATGGAAGCTCTATAAGGGGATTTAAGGAGATTTATGAAAGCGATATGCTGCTTGTGCCGGATTTAAAATCTGGGTTTACGGACCCATTTTCTGATTCAACTGTGAGCTTGATAGGAAACGTAAAAGATCCGGAGACTGATGAATTATTCACAAGGGATCCAAGGTACATTGCTCAGAAAGCAGAATCTTATCTAAAGGAATCAGGAATTGCAGATGTTGCATACTATGGTCCAGAGCTTGAATTTTTTATTTTTGACAGCATTAGATTTGACCAAAAAGAAAATTTTGGATATTACTATATTGATTCAATCGAAGGAGCATGGAACACTGGAGCTGAGAATAATGGAAGCAATAATCTTGGCTACAAGCCAAGGTACAAAGAAGGATATTTTCCTGTTGCCCCAACTGATTCACTGCAAAATTTAAGGAATGAGATTGTTGAAACATTGATTAGATCAGGAGTTGGTGTAGAGTGCCATCATCATGAAGTTGCCACTGCTGGACAGTGCGAGATTGACATGGGATATGCGCCAATGGTCAGAATGGCAGACCAGGTTATGATGTACAAGTACATAATAAAGAATATTGCCTTGAAGCATGGGAAAACTGCAACATTCATGCCTAAGCCGTTGTTTAATGACAATGGAAGCGGCATGCATACTCACATGAGCCTGTGGAAATCAGGAAAGAATTTGTTCTATGACAAAGATGGATATGCTTTGTTAAGTGAAACTGCAATGCATTATGTTGGGGGACTGCTGAAGCATGCTCCAGCATTGTGCGCTTTGATTGCTCCAACGACAAATTCCTACAAGAGGCTTGTGCCGGGATTTGAAGCGCCTGTAAATCTGGTTTATTCAAAAAGAAACAGAAGCGCTGCTGTTAGGATTCCTGTTTATTCCAAACTTGACAAGGCCAAGAGAATTGAATTTAGAACGCCGGACCCAAGCTGCAATGTTTATCTTGCATTTGCAGCAATGCTAATGGCTGGAATAGATGGAATTAAAAGAAAAATTGATCCAGGAGAGCCGCTTGACAAAGATATCTATCACTTGGGCAAGGAAGATTTAGGAAAGATAAAAAGCGTGCCTGGCGCTTTGTCAGAGTCAATAAATGCGCTTGAAAATGACCACGACTTCTTGCTTGCAGGTAATGTATTTACGAAAGATGTTATAGAAACTTGGATTGACTATAAAAGGACAAAGGAGATTGATCCGATTAGATTAAGGCCGCATCCTTGGGAGTATCATTTATATTATGATATCTAATGTTTTAATTGTTTTTAAATAGTAATATTATGAAATTATAAACTTAACATGCCGAAAAAGAATTTATCTACTGATTTTGATTTTTTTAGTCATAATGGGCATACAGCAGTATTTACCACACCAAACCCGCTTTTGATGCAGCCAATTGGCCTGGTAAGTGTTGTATCATCAGGATCAAGTCAAAGGAAGTGGGCAGAAGCGATATCCAATCTGCGCCAGAGAGTTAATGGGTGCGACTACTCTGCATTGAATTATCACATGTTTGATGGAGATAGGAGTAATGAACAGCGTGCTGAATCAGCAAGATATTTACATGAAAGATTAATATCACATGTTTATGAGCCAAAATCTGATTTAATATATCTTGTAAGGCAAGATGAACAAAAAAAGCCCGGAGTTTTTGGTGCTGTTGCTGTTATAAATGGGCAATTTGGCAACCCTGTACCGGTTATGGCAGTGTACAAAGTAGGAGAGCCAGATATTGCAATCAAAGGTCGAAGTGGAGCAGCTCAAGTTCTAACTCAAAAATCAGAACTTGAAGGAATTGACGGGCTAATAAAAACAAACCTGGGGCCGTTAATTAAGGGGATTGAAGTGCCATTATTTGTTTATGATTCAAGAAAAGATAGCTATATCCCGGTCCCATTAAGGCCTGCCCAAGTGCTTGGAATTTAAATTTTAACAAATCTTTTTAAATCACATTTCTATTCTTATACTTATGAAACTAGTAATGTGCGCAGGAACTTTCGATATCATTCATCCCGGGCATTTGTATTATTTTTCTGAATCAAAGAAATATGGCTCTAGATTAATTGCTGTTGTTGCACGAGACGAAACAACAGAAAAATTCAAGGGGAAAAAGCCAACGCATAATGAAAAGGATAGGCTTGAAAAGGTTAGAATGCTTGAAATTGTTGACGAAGCTGTATTAGGAAAGTCAGGTGATATTTTTAAAATAATTGAAGAAATAAAGCCAGATGTAATATGTTTAGGCTACGACCAGAAAGTGCAAAAGCAAGAGCTTGAAGATGAATTGAAGAAAAGGGGCATTAAAGCCGATGTTGTAAGGATTGGACCTTACATGGAGAATGTCTATAAAAGCTCGAAGATAGGGAAATAGGATTTTTTATATTGTGTTTTTTAAAAATATTTTTCATTGAAATGCCCTAATGTGTTCGGCAAGAAGCACTAAACTAATCTGGTAAAGGATAACTTTAACAAAAAATGAAATCCAATAACGATTAAACATTAACTAAATCCAAAAAAAAATAAAATTTGAGAAAATGAATCCAACATATCTAATACTTTTATCAATAATTGGATTTGCAGTTTCTTTTTATATTTACTATATCAAGAAATACAACAGGCACATGTACTGTGTAATTGGGGAAAATTGCGATGAGGTTGTAAAAAGCAAGTACGGGAAAACTTTCGGCATGGAAAACACTATTCCCGGCATGCTTTATTATATGTTAATATTACTTTATGCGTCTGCACTCTTTTTGAATCGAAATCTTTTTAAAGCGGATGTCATTTACTATTTTGTAGTAAGTGCAAGTGCTGCTTCAGTGATGTTTTCAATTTACTTAACTGGCGTGCAGGCATTTGTGCTGAAAAAATGGTGCGAGTATTGCATTGTTTCGTCAATATCATCGTTGTTGATATTATTAATTTTGATTATTTAGAATGGTAAAAAACAGCTTAAATCAGTGGACGTTTGCTCTTTTAAGAGTTGTACTTGGAGTTGTATTTGCATTTCATGGCTATTTGAAGCTTTTTGTCCCAGGTGGGTTTAAGCAGATAGCTGGCTTAGTTGCCAGCATTGGATTTCCAGCGCCTGCATTTTTTGGACTTGTGGTGTCTGTTGTTGAATTTGCTGGCGGTTTGTTTTTGCTGCTTGGGGTAGTTACAAGATTAAGCACAATTTTGCTTTT
Source organism: Candidatus Woesearchaeota archaeon (assembly GCA_023266475.1). Taxonomy (GTDB): domain Archaea; phylum Nanobdellota; class Nanobdellia; order Woesearchaeales; family GW2011-AR4. Next base: position 4,645 of record JAHFQA010000071.1, read on the forward strand.
AATTGACATGCTGGTTGCATTATTCACAGTCCATATTAAGAATGGATTATTGGTATATAATGGAGGATATGAATTTGTTTTAGTACTACTGGCAGGTTTAGTTGTTATCCTGGCAAACGGTTCAGGAAAGCTTTCTTTGGGAAAATTGTTTAAGTATAAATATTTGCAGTGAA
>JAHFQA010000004.1 GCA_023266475.1 Candidatus Woesearchaeota archaeon
ACAAGGGAAGAATTTAGATGGCACAGCACTTTTAATTCCTGCAAACAAATATTTGAAAGATAATCCTAATCTCGCTTCTACTTATTTAAATTTAGCTTCAAGTTACGCAAAGGCTAACAACATAGACATACCTTTCCAAGACGAGATTAAAATACGAAGAGCGATTTATGAAGCTGCGACCAATAAATGGAAGAAAGCAGATGAAGGTATAGAAGGAAGGTTGTTTAAAGGTTCTAAATAATTTATTTTTTATTATAAGGCGTAATACAATAGTTTATGGTGTCACCGAGATTTTTCGTTAACTATTTAAACACATCTTCATTATTTATTACTGGTGGCTTAAAATGCACATAAAAGCGAAATTCCAGGATGGATACCTAGTTCCTTTGGAAAAAGTTAAATTAAACGAGGGGGAAATTGTTGAGTTAGACTTAGTGCCGCAGAAAAAGTTTTCATGGAAAGGCGCTTTAAAAAACATAAAGCTGACTTCGGTTGGCTTACAGCATAAGATTAAAGAGAAATGGTAAGATGTATTTAATAGATACGAATATATTTCTTGAAATTTTGTTGGAGCAGGAAAAATCAAAAGAATGTGAAGCTTTGATTAACAGGGCAATTAAAAGCAGTGGCTTCCACATTAGTTCTTTCACTCTTCATTCAATTGAGGTCATAATGTTAAGGAATAACAAAGTGAATGAATTAAAACAATTCTTATCGGATATAAATGAAAGCAGAATTTTGAGGATTGAAACAAATTCCGAAGACGAGCTAAATGCATTATCTATAATGATAAAATTTAAATTGGATTTTGATGATTCCTTGCAAAATCATATTTGTGAGAAACAAAATCTTAAGATTATAAGCTATGATAAGCACTTTGATAAAACATCGATAAAAAGATTAGAGCCAAAAGATTTGATATAAAAAATGAAAGCAAGCGATTTATTTGTAAAATGCCTTGAAAATGAGGAAGTTGAATATATTTTCGGAGTTCCAGGAGAGGAAAACGAAGACATAATGATTTCTCTGATAAATTCCAAAATAAAATTTATTCCAACAAGGCATGAGCAAGGTGCTGCTTTCATGGCTGCCATTTTCGGAAGGCTAACTGGTAAGGCTGGAGTTTGCCTTGCTACACTTGGCCCTGGCGCAATGAATTTGACTACTGGATTGGCAGAGGCGCATCTTGGAAATATGCCTGTTGTCGCTCTTACCGGCCAAGGAGGCTTACATAGATTCCACAAGCAAAACTTCCAATTTATTGATGTTGTAAATTCGTTTAAGCCGATTACAAAATGGAATGCGTCTATTACAACGCCTTCAATTATACCTGAAGCTGTAAGAAAGGCATTCAAGGTTGCAGAGATGGAAAGGCCAGGAGTTGCACATTTGGAGCTGCCAGAAGATGTTGCAAAAAAAGAGGTTGATGCAAAGCCACTTGCAAGATTGAAGGTAAGAAGGCCAAGCGCCGACCACAAGGCAATTGAGCAAGCTGTTAAGATGATAAAAGAAGCCAAAAATCCATTAATTTTGGCAGGAAATGGGTGTGTAAGGACAAGGGTAAGCAAACAGCTGAATTCTTTTGTTGACGAAAGAGGAATTCCAATTGTCCACACTCAAATGGGAAAAGGCGCTGTTAGTGACCGCTCAGAATATTCACTCTTTACAACAGGAATTCATGCAAAAGACTACTATGTATGTGGCTTTGACAGGGCTGATTTAATAATTACATTAGGGTATAACATTGTTGAGTTTTCTCCATTGCACTGGAACAAGAATAAGGACAACAAGATTCTGCATATAGATTTCCTGCCGAGCGAGGTTGATGAATACTACAATCCGGACCTCGAAGTTATTGGTGATATTTCAAACACATTATGGATTTTGAGGGAAAAATTAAAGAACGAGCAGAAAAAAAACCCGGAGTATTTTTTCAGGCTGAGAAAAACAATTCTGGAAGACCATCATGAAAAAGAAAATGACAATAGCTTTCCTTTAAAGCCACAGCGAATAATTCATGACATAAGAAAGTCATTGGCTGATTCTGATATTTTAATTTCGGATGTTGGCATGCACAAGATTTGGACTGCAAGGATGTACAAAACTTATGAACCGAATACATGCCTAATCGACAATGGATTGTGCTCGATGGGAATATCTCTTCCTGGAGCGGTTGCAGCTAAATTAGTCCATCCCGATAAAAAGGTTGTTGTTGTTACAGGCGATGGCGGCTTTATGATGAATTCGCAGGAATTAGAGACTGCAATTAGGTTTGGCTTGAGCTTTGTGGTTGTCATATTTAATGATTCAAAATACGGCATGGTAGAATGGAAGCAGCAAACCCATCATCAGAAAACCTTCGGAATAGATTTTAAAAACCCGGATTTCGTAAAATACGCTGAAAGCTTTGGTGCAAAAGGCTATCGTGTTGGAAAAGCAGAAGATTTCTCAAGAATTCTGAAAAAGTCTTTGGAAGAAAACACTGTAGCAATAATAGACGTTCCTGTTGACTATTCAGAGAATTATGAATTGATGAAAAAATTAGGGCAGGAGATTTGTCCTATATAGAGATTTGGATGATATGAGATAAACTATATTCCATAAAATTTTAATTGGTTTGAATGAAAAAAGTCATATTGTTTTTTATTTTTAGTATTTTGTGCTTACCGGTAGTTTTTTCTTTGCCAAAAGAATGTTATCCGAAATTTAATATCGATCTAAATCTAGTTTCTAAAGTTCGAGGAAGTGAAGAGAATAGTGATTTTCAATTTAATTACTTCAAAGAAGCAGATATTTTATGGGTTGATAAATTAAGTATATATAATTTTGGAGACTGTGATATCACCGGAATTGTTGTTCATCTGAACATAAGGCCACAAGTTGGTTATAAGTTTAAAGAAAAACATTCTGCAAATTATAATGATATGCTTATACCATTTCCAGACATTGGTATTAACAAAACTGTGACATTAGTTCGCAGTAATTTTAGTTATTATCATTTTATCATTAATAATACTACAAACAAAACCTATGGACATTGGGGCATTGACTTAGACGAAACAGGAGACTGGATTATAAGTTACGAAATACGAGATAAAATAGGCCATCAAATTCCTTTTTCTGCTAATTTCTGGATAAATAGAGGTAATGTAGAGTGGTTTAAGGTTATAACTCTTTTAGAAGCCTCATTAATAGATTACAATAAAACTACTTTGAGTAATAATATTCAAATATTATGGTTAACGAGGTTTCTCTATATTTTAACTGGTTTATTATTTGCTGTATCGGTATTATCTTATTATTTTTCTTATAAGTCTGATGTGCATCAAACAAAAGAACTGAAAGAGATTAAAATTATTTTAAAAGAGGTGTTAGAAAAAATCCCTAGAAGAATAGAAGTAAAAATTGAAAATAAAAAATTTAAAAAATAAATCCTTATGGATAAACAAAAAACACTTTTCAGTCTTTAATCTACAACATCTTCACATTTTCTAAATCCTTAAAATGGAAGTCTTTTGTAAGAATTTTCAAATTATACAATAATGCAGTAGCCAAAATAAAAGAGTCAATCATTCCCCAATTCTTGACAATTTTCTTTCTGTCATAGTTGATTTTTCCAGCAGAAATGATAATTGTTTCATCTAATTCCAAAATTTTCGAGCCTTTCTTAATTCCACCTATGTACTCAATAATCTTATCATCAATGTTATTCTTCAAGCACCAATTAACAATTTCAGCAAAAGTAATGGCACTTGTGAAATTTTCTTCTGTTTCGAGCACATTTTTGACTATTGCAGTTTTATCTGATTCCTGAAAAAGTTCAATCCAAGCTGAAGTATCTAGCAACATCAGTATCTGTCCAACCTATCAATCCTATCCCTTTCAAACGGTTTTGTTCCTTTAGCCGTTCCAATTAGTTTCCATACTTCCTCGAGCTTTCGTCTTTTTAATAGGCTTAATTCCACTTCCTGCCCCTCTTTTATTTCCTCTTCCTCTATTACTTGCTTTGGAATCAAAACTCCTAATGAAGTTCCAACTTTCCTAACTTTTGCTTTAAACAAATCTGACATTTTAATCACATTATAATGTATTATAATAAGTATATAAAACTTTTGTTTTTTACCTTCTATATAGAAATTAATTCTATTTACTGGTATACTTTTTTCTATATTAATATATAAAAACGTAATATTTAAATATAACCTATTCGTAAGAAATAAGGATTATTGAGATAATTATATATTATATATAAATAGTGAGGTGAATGTAGATGAGAAAGATAGCAATTTTCAACCAAAAAGGTGGTGTCGGAAAAACAACAACAGCTGTTAACCTGGCAGCGGGATTGTCCAGAAACAATAAAAAGGTGTTATTGATTGATTTAGACCCCCAAGGCGATATAAGCGTGTGCCACAACACAGATGCACACTACAACCTTTACCATTTTTTAATTGAAGGTGCAGAAATAAATGAATGCGTAAGCAAGCTTGGAAAAAATCTTGATGTAATTCATTGCGACCACAAGATGGTTGATGCTGAAAGCCAGATTTCAAAGGCAAAAGATAATGTAAGCTATCTTTCAAACAAATTTTCTTTGAAACTGGATTATGATTACATAATTCTTGACTGCCCGCCTTCGTTAAGATTACTAAACAAAAATGCGTTGTTCTATGCAAATGAAATTATAATTCCATCTTCAACAGATGTTCTTGGCTACGATGCTTTAGAAAAAACCGTAAAAAGGCTTGTGGAATTCAACAGAGTGTATGAGCATAAAATTCTGGTAAGTTCGATCCTGCCAACAATTTTTGACGCAAGAAACAGTATATGCAATGAAATACTATCAAGAATGAGAAAAGAGTTCACTCCATTGCTTGTTGTAGACCCAATCAGGGCAAATTCAAAGCTTAAGGAAGCTCCAAAATCAAAAATGTCCATTTTCACCTACGACAAAAAATCTTCTGGTGCAGAGGACTATTGGAAATTTGTAAAGTCTATATTGGAAAACGAGCACATGTATGACTTAAGCATTCCACAATCTCAAAGAGAAAGGTCGATAAGGGATTATTACGTCAACGGCAAGAAAAGAGAAATGATGATAGTAAACAACAAAGTGACTTTTGGATTTAAGTTCGTAGCCAATATCAAGGATTCAGTCAGGAATCATTTCACAGAAGGAGCTAAAAGGCAGAAGAAAGCCGGACATGCTTAAGAAATTAAAATTTTTGCTGGTTTTTATCCTAAGTTTTTTGAATTTGGGAAGATTTTACGACGCAGATTATTATTTTGTCAAGTCATTGTTTTATTTAGCAAGAAATAAGATTTTTGGCTAAATATCAACAACAACAGTCGCTATCCAATTATTCTTTCCTTTCCTGACTTCAAACATGTGCATTGTAATAGCCTTTATATCATTCTCAAGATGCTGTTTCTCGGGATTTATTGTGTCACCCATAAGAATTGATGTCAAATAATATTTTTTATTTTTTTCATTAATTGAAACTTCCACATCCTTGAAAACCATGTACTTTGAATCTTTTAAAAACAAAATTTCAGATAAAAAATCATATAATAAATTATCAATTTTCTCATGCTCTAGTTTAATTTCAACTTTTTCTTTGGATTCAATTGTTTTGATGTCGGCGCTTAATTCAAAAATAGCAAGAGCTGCATTCTCAAACATTTCATTTAGGTTTTTGCCGTATGCCTCATATGCAATGTCAGCGATTGCAACGTCTTCAAGAAATTTGTATTTTGGCATTTTTTATAAATTAACCGCCTTCAAATGTTTTGCTTATAAACCAAATCAATCCTATGCCAAAAATCATAAGCACTAACTGAACAAAAGACCTTTTTATCTCTTTTTCTTTGTGAATTTCAGGTATTAAGTCTGTTGTTGCAATGTAGATTAGCCCACCTATCGCTAAGGAAGTTATATAAAAATTAATATTCTGTATTCTTGTAGAGTAAAAGTATGCAGCTAAAGCTCCGATTACTGCAGTCAATGCGCTTATAAAATTATAAAAAGTTGCCTTTAACCTTGAAAATCCTCCGTAGAGCAGTATGGCAAAGTTCCCAAGCTCGTGCGGAATTTCGTGGGCAACAATTGCAACTGTGGTGGCTATTCCGACTGCAGTGCTGTTCAAAAATGCAATTGCTATTATAACTCCATCTGTAAAATTATGCACGCCATCCCCAAGAATATTCAAATATGTGAAAGTGTGAATATCTTTCTTGTCAGTGTGGTGATGATGCCAATGAAGGAATTTTTCTATAACAAAAAAAAATAAAATTCCAATTATAATAAACATGGGCAATGCCGGCCTGAATCCTTTTTCAATAGCCTCTGGCAGCAAGTCAAAAAATGCAGCTCCAAGCAGTGCGCCTGCTGAAAATGCCACCATGTAAAACAAAGATTTTTTCAAAGTTTTTATCATCAAGAATAAGACGCCTAATAGTGATATAATACTGACTATAAAAACAGAAATTAAGATTTGGAATAAGATTGATGGCATTTTATATATTAAAATAGAACGGGCTTTATAAATCTACTTTTTATTTAATCAATTGATTTAATTCCAAAAGAATTGTTAAAAGTTTTCTTCCCTTATTGGTTATTTCATAATCTACTTTTTGATGCCCAATATCATATTTTACTATAAAACCTTTTTCAGTTAATTCTCTTAAGACAGATGGTAAAGTAGTATGAGAAACTTTGGTTTTTCTGACCATTTTGGCATATTTTCTCCTTTGGAGCCTAATAAAAATGAGAAACTTTCTAAATCAACATGGCTTTGAAATCTTAACATATGTTTATTTTTAGTTTCTTTATAATTAGTTGGACCATATTTTTCAAATGTTATTTGCAATAAATCCATAAATATCTTATGAGTGGAATGTGTTATGAGTTTTATAGTATAGTTAGATTTTCTTACTGGAGTTAAATCGCCTAAAACTAAGCCATAGAGATATGCTTTTTCTCGAATAGATAAATCAAATTTTTGCTTTTCTTTTATGTACCCTATGGCTAATTGAGCTGACCTACTGTCCATTATACTTATTTCATTTTCAACAAGTATCTTTCTTATAGTACCACGATGAATGTTTGTGTGTCTTGAAACTTTCCTAATCGATTTGCTGTCATTAAAAACTCCTAATAAGTTTTGAATATTGATGCCTTTCCTAAACTTTATTGTAATTCCTTCTTTATGTGTCCTTAAAATTATTCCAGATTTCTTCAAATGATACTTAACAGTATTTGGATGAATAGAAACTTTATGATTTTGTCCTAGCAATTCAGCAGTTTCCTTTAAAGAATTACCTTGTTTGTAATATTCACAAGCTAGCTTAATAATTTCATCTGATGTCATTTTTATAACCTCCAAAGTTTTTTATTTTCTTAAAGACTTTGGATTTTCGAGAAAAAGAGAACGTTAAGCGAAACTGCGTAATTGATTTTTGTGTTGAAAACCAAAAATCATTATTTGGCAGTTTTGTGTGTTCTCTTTTTCAGATTTTAGAATAAGAACTAGTTTAAATATTTTAGGCGTAGATGTCCAGTGCTTTTTTGTCCAGTGGTCTATAAATCATTATCTTTTACATCAGCCCTTGATATTTCCCAGAGGGAAAAGAGAAACAACAGGCAATGATATTCCAGCTTGTGCCAACGTGTCCACAACTTCATTAATATTCTTATACGCAAACCCTGCCTCTTCTGCTAATCCCGGCATTGATGTTGCTTTTACATAAATTCCCCTCTTTTCCATATCTTTTTGCAATTCCTCACCCCTAACTTTATGCTTTGCAGCAGCCCTTGACATTGTTCTTCCGCTTCCATGAGCTGTGCTTCCAAAAGTTTCATCCATTGCTTTTTGAGTTCCTACAAGCAAAAAGCTTCCGGTTTCCATTGAGCCACCTATAATGACAGGCTGTCCGGTGTCCTTATATAAATTTGCAAGCTCAGGATGATTCGGAGGAAAAGCCCTTGTGCTTCCTTTTCTGTGCACAATTAATTTTTTCTTTTTTCCGTCAACTATATGCTCTTCAAGTTTTGCAATGTTGTGCGCTACATCGTAGACCATGTGCATATCCAGTTTCTCCGCTTCTGTTTTGAACACTTTTGAAAATCCCTCCCGTATCCTGTGCAAAATCACTTGCCTGTTTGTGAATGCCATGTTTGCAGCGCAAGCCATAGCCTTGTAATAGTCCTGGCCTTCATTGCTCTGAAATGGCGCACATGCAAGTTCCCTGTCATAAACTTCAATTTTGTACTTTTTCATAGCACCTTCAAATATTCTCAAATAATCAGTTCCAATCTGATGCCCAAATCCTCTTGAGCCGCAATGCACCATAATAACAACCTGCTCCGGCATATTTATTCCAAATTTTTCCGCAATTTTTCCATCAAAAATATTTTCTGCCCTCGCTACCTGAATTTCTAAATAATGGTTCCCAGATCCAAGAGTCCCTAATTGATTAATTCCTCTTTCCAGCGCTTTTGAGCTCACTTTTTCTGCATCAGCCCATTCTATTCTTCCATGGCCTTCTGTCCTTTCCATGTCTTCTTTCCATCCATAATTATTTTCTACACACCATTTTGAGCCATTCTCTATTATTTCTCTGAACTGATTTTTATTTGCACTAACAAATCCTCTTGCTCCAACACCAGAAGGGACTGTTTTGAACATAGTGTCGACTAGTTCTTTTAATTTTGGCTGGACTTCCTTGAAAGTTAAATTTGTAGTAACCAATCTCATTCCGCAATTTATGTCAAAGCCGATTCCTCCCGGAGAGATTACGCCTGTTTCCGAATCAAAAGCTGCTACTCCTCCAATTGGAAAACCGTAGCCCCAGTGCCCATCCGGCATACAGAATGAATACTTTTGGATTCCCGGCAGGCATGCAACGTTAGTAACTTGGTTGAAAACTCCTGCATCCATATCGTCAAAAAGTTTTTTTGTCGCATAAATTCTTGCAGGAACTAACATACCTTTTTTGTAAGATGGTGGTATCTCCCAAACAACATCACTAATTTGCTTTACGTCTTTTGGTTTTTCAAAATTCTGTTCCATTCAATACCTCATTGATTTATTTTTAATACTTTTAATTCAGCAAAAGGACCTTTTAATTCAGGTAATTTTTCTAATGGCACTAGATTGTACAAAAATCTTGGGCTCTTAGAGTTAACTACAACCCAGTGGCCAGTGTTAATATCAAAAACTAGTGTTGCATCATGGCCAACTTCTTCTGTTCCTACTCCTATAGCTGTATGTCTAAGGGACGTGTCTAATATTGCCTGGTCAAATGCTTCTCTTATATATATACCTGCTACTGTACAAATACCAGAGCCAGTTTCGTCGCCTTTCGGTTTGTAATGGGATAAACAACTCTCAAATTCTAGATAAGCTTGATGATGTATCGATGGGTCCCTACCATTTTTTTCTGCTTCGAGTGCTAACTTCTGTGTTTTGTCCTTAACTGCCCCCAATGCCCATGAAGAATTGTACGTCATTGAACCATTAATCGCTTCTGCTATCATTTCTAGCGATTCATTCAGCGGAGCAAAATTAGTCATAAATAAATTATCCCAAACTCCAATATATCTTTCAGCTAATTCTCTTTCCAAAACTGGACGAGCTATTTTGACTTTACGTTCTTGTGGAAAACCATAATTCTTAAGCTCAAGAGGGATATAAATTCCAATATCCCAAATATCAATTTCGCAATCGGTTCCTGATGCAAAATAATAAGATCTCCTCTCAAAATTATTGATTACTCTAATTTCAGTTAAACGCGATTCCAATTCTTCATTACATACTCTTTCCATTTTAATTTATTTAATAGTTTAGGTATTAATCCCTTTAACTGTTACCTAAGGATCTTAAAAAATAATTATGCGTAGAATTTGCATTCCACGCACACTCTCTGCAAATATGACTTATTGCGAGCATGCGCAGCTGGTTTTGGTATAATTGCTATTTATTTAAACCTTGTGGTTTATTTTCCATATTGCAACACTTTACTCGTAAAATGTTTTCTTTCAATATTAAAACAAAATAAATCTTGTGAGCTTTTTCACAAAGCATTTAAATCAAAAAATGGCTCGGATTTTTGCCGGCAATTAATTAAAACTCAAGGGAGGTGTCAGATATGGCAAAGAAGAAAAAAGAACAAATACAAGACCAATGCCAGTGCTAATAGCATTGAATTGACATTTATTTTAAATTATCTCCTTCTTTTATTTTTTTATTCTTTATATTAAGGGTGCTACTGTAAAGTTCTTCAGATAAGGTATTTAACACTGTACAATCATTTCATATACCAATACTGATTATACTTATAGGTAAATGTTTTGTGAGGAGTTGGCAATAAGATTGAAGCAGAATTATAGATAAAAAACATAACCAATCCATGTCTTGCCAGCATTTTGGCATAAATTTAAATATAAATTAAATAAATCAATCATAAAATGCAAGTAAAAGACCTAAAGCCAAGGCAAGGCAATGTTGACATTATTGTTGATGTAGTTGATGTAGGCGAAGCCAGGGAATTCCAGAAGTTTGGAAAGCCAGGCAGAGTTTCAAATGCAATTGCTAAGGACGAAACAGGCGACATAAAGCTTACATTATGGAATGAAGATATTGAAAGAGTTCATTCCGGCGACAAAGTTCATTTGACAAACGGATACGTCAACGAATGGCAAGGGGAGATGCAGCTTACAACAGGAAGGATGGGCAAATTGGAAATTGTGGGTAAAGCAGATGCCGAGTTGAATAAAGGGCCAGATTCTACAATAAGAACCAATATTCCGACAGAAAAAAGCGATGACGAAGAAATTAATGTTGAAGAAGAAGATGTAGAAGATGCCAATGATGATGAAGAGATTTAATTATTTCATTTCTTGAATGGTATTTTCTCAATAATCTTTCTAATAAAAATTAAATTCATGAAACACAAATAGAAAGTATTTTAAATTATTATCTTGTTCTTGATTTTTGGTTGGGCAGCTTATGGGGATTCTATAAGCATTGTTTATAGGACCAGAACGGTAGCTCAGCCTGAGAAGGAAGCTAAAAGTCTTCGGCTATGGAGAGCACACAACTTTTGATGTTGGCTTAAACGGCTGAAGACCGTGGTGAAAGGTTCACGTTTAGTGTACTTCCACAATCATGGATTCAAAACAACCTTAAAAAAGGTTTGCTGAAAGTTCCATCCGCCCCATTTTTTTAATCAACCTACAGTTGCTACCAGAATTCTTCCAGCAATTATATTAAACAATAGCATTACAGACCCTGATATAAAAACATAAAGCAAAGTGCTTCTGATTAAATTATTCCCAAGTTGGTACCTCTCGTTTAACTTATCAGAGCCGTTTTCAACGCCGTTTGCAATAACGGTCAATATAAAAGTGATTTGCACAACATAAATTCCCACTATAAGCTGAAAGTAGTATGTCGGAATGCCTTCTCCAAATAATCCAAGAATTCCAGTTGGAGCAGCTGCACCTTCGCCGCCGACATTTGAAGTGACTTGCTGCAATGAAGTGCTTAACTTTCCCAGAATTGTGGTAATCATAGAAGTAATTCCAATGACAACGCCAGCAATTGCAGGCGTCAAAAACTTAATCTGGGAATGCATTGAGGAAATTATGTCAGCCATCAGGTCTTTTAGCCTCTCATTAACCTTGTGAATTTCTTTGATATACCTTGCAACATTAGTCAATGCCTGCGCAGCAATCAAAGGGCCCTTTTTTATTGCCTGTGTCAAAACTTTCATAGAACTCTCAATCAAATTGCTTGGAAATGAAACTAACGCGCCATGCATTGGATCAAATATTGCTTTATCAATACTCATTCCTAATCTTCTTATGTTTAAACTTACCAACTGGAAAAAGCTTCCTGAAACTGTCCCTTCCATGATATCAGCGACTTTGCCAACAGCAATTTCAACAGGAAGATTGTCTCCAAGCCTATTTCCAAGCTGAAACAAGGCGCTTGCAAACTCAAGCTCAAGCTGCTTTGCTTTCTCCCTTATTTTAATGATATTTTTTGACTTAAGCCTGTAATATAATCCAATTGCAAGCCCAAAGCTTAAAGGAATAAAAAGGCTTGCTAATGCTGCGCCCAAACCATAAGGGCCCCTGTTAAGTGAATCTCCCCTGTATTCCAAAAAGCAATATTTCTGCTTGCACGACGACGTTAAATCATCTCCGCCAATCCCAAAATCAGGAATTCCCAATGCATGGAATATTAAAGGGCTCAATCCAATCAAAAAAAATAAAACTCCAACAAAAATACTAATAATCATTGGAGTAACCTGCAATTCCTGGTTTCCAATTCTTATTATTAGATTTCTGTATTTTTTCAGCTCTGGGTTTTCCTCGGCAATATCGGTATCGCCGTAGCCAGTTGGCCTTTTAGATAGAATATTTTTTCCAAGATAATATACAACAACTGTTAAAATTACGTTGTAGATAACTGCAAGATGGTACCATTGCACCTCTTCCATAAAGCTCACAACTAGAGGCAAGATTACTAAGCCAAGGATTGGCAGTATTATTCCAAGCATATGCAGCATCGTAATCGGATTTTGAAGGTTGTGTGTATAATGAAGCATTTTTTCATAGGTTTCGTCAAGAATCACATCCAATGATTTGTCTAAAGCATTTAACCTCCTCGACTCGTCACCTTCATACAGAGAACTCTCAATTAAGTGAAAGGCTTCAATAAACTCAAGATTCCACTTTTTCCATGTTTCAAGGTACATATCAAGGGATTCCTTTACAGAGGAATATTTTTCTGTCTCGACATCCCACAGCACTTTTTTCAAATCAAGCGACAATGGAGGCGAAAGGTGCTGGCTTGCGAATTCAATTGCATTTTCAAGGTTAGAGGTATGCCTCATATAGGTCACAGTGTAGAATACGCAAAGAACCATTTGGTTGCTTGCCTTCAGGCGCCAGTTATTTGCAAGAAACTCAGGAATTTTTCCACATGGCCTTATCATAACCAATGCCCCAATCAAAAATAAAAAAACAAAAAATGTTGACTGGAATATCAAGTATGCAAGCAATGGAATAAAAATTGCAATAACCGAAGGAAGCAAAAATGAAAAGGAAACTGCTCCTGAAGGCGTTATCTTAAGGTGAATGATGTCGATTGCCTCCTGTAATTCATTTGCCCTTTGTTGCCCGGGCTTTATCCTCAGGATTTTCTCGCTTAGGTTGCATAATTTCTCGTACAAACTCATGTGTTTAGGCAAAAATTCTGCCTTGAATTCTTGGTATTCCCTAGTTGTGGGCTGAGGCGCAGATTTTTCGAATTTTGCTCCCAGCTCTTTCTCCAAGTGCCTCTTATAAATCTCCATCAATGACAGAAGCTTTTGCTTATCTAATTCCGATGGCATAAGTTAGAAATTTTCCATTCACCTCTTTTTCTAATCATTTTATTTGCTATTCTATAAAACACAAAATCAAAGCTTGCTGTGGAAATCCATCTTTTTGACATGTCTTTTAAGCCATTCATTCCATTCAAAAAAAATTCTTTTTGAGTCAGGAGTGCCAACTTCTTCCTTTATCTTTTCAGAGAGCTTGTGGAACTGATCATTGCTTTGTATTACAAAATCTGCCTCAAGCAAATCAGGGTTATTGCTTTTTGCTGAGAAGTCAACCAAAGTTTCCTTTATTTTTGCCCTTAAGGTTATGTTATCCCAAACACCATCCCAATTGCCTGCCCATTCCTTTACATTGCCAGCAATTGCCTTAAGAATTTCAGAGTCTCCATTAATAAGCTCCTCGCTTGTTTGAAGCTCGTCTTTTTTAGAGTCATATTTCATCAGATCTACAAATCCTTTCTCCACTAAAGGATCTTCCTCCCAATGCTTTCTTACTTCTGTAATTTGTGTAACTCTTCTCCACCGATGCAAGCCGTCTGCGCTTCTCACAGGATTTGCGACTACAATTACATCTGTTGCCTTAAAGCTTGTTCTCGGCACTTGCAGGTCATTAACAACCCTGTCAAATACTCCGTAAGGTGAATCGCCATGAATTGTTCCAGCTACTATATTAGCAAGTGCTCCAATTCTCATTGCTTCATATAAGGCAAGCGCTTCCTTGCTCCTTATTTCTCCTATTATCAGGGCAGAATCCCCCATCCTTAACGTTGCCCTAATCCCTTCATCTGCAGGAACTTCGCTTGTTCCTCTTGTCAAGGCAGCAGCTATTTTCAGAGACTGAATATTATAGCCCAATTTTCTTAACGAATCTGTCGGTAATTCCAAAGTATCTTCTATTGTGATAACACGATATTTTCTCATTAGCTCAACCAAGACTGCACCAAGCAAGCTTGTTTTTCCAGCACTCCTTGTTCCTGCAATTAGCATAGATCTTGAGCCATCTATCAAAAAGCTCAAAATTCCAGCTGCTAAAGGATTCATCATCTTATTTTTTATGTATAGCGGCAAAGTCCATGGCTTGTCACGGTGCCTTCTGAAAGCATATGCTAATCCGCTTGGATTTAAGGGAGGTGCAACTACCGCAATTCTAGCGTTTGCTCCTGGAATGCTCAGCTCTGTATCAAGAATTGGATTTGCTTCATCCAAAGGCCTTCCTGAAATCAACCTGAGTTTTGATGCCCAAGACTCAGCTTCCAGAAAAGTCGGGACAATGTTTGTCTTGCAGTCTGCATAATCCTGATGCACTATAAACATTGGATTTTCTCCCATTGGAGAGTTTATTGTAATGTCCTGAACTTTCTCGTCCTGTAAAAGCACCTCAATCAATCCAAATCCAACTGTGTACCTTACTAAAATTTTAGTCATCTCATCAATCTCCGCTGATGTCACCTTCAAATTTCGGTAATTGACAAGCTCCTCAATCAAATCAGAGCCAATGTTGTAAAATACCTGCCTCATCCTTTCAGGATCAATAAATTCCTGCCTCGTGGGCTTGTGCTCTGCCATAATCTTTCTTGCAGTGTCAACAATTTCATATTTCTCTTCGCTAAGCTTGAATTCCGGCGGCATTAAATGGTATAAATATTGAACATTATCTGGCAATTCAAAAATTGTGACTTCTGTGTTCCTGTCTATATTGTAGCTGTCAATTTCCTCGCCATCAGAAGGAAAATTAGCCATCAGTTTCGTAAACATAAAATCAGGCCTGATGTCAGGAGTGAATAGCCGTCTGTAAACAGTGCGCTCATTCACCTTGTAGCCTGACAAATAAGGCTTCGCAGCTTCTATTATCTTGGTTTTTTCCATCAAGCTCATCAAAAATTGCAGAACTGAAGCAAATTTCTTTGAGCATTGCGAATAAGCCTGATCAAGCGATCTGTCACTTTTAATTTTTTCATCCCTTAATGCTCTCTTGAGCTCAACATATGCCCCTATTGGATCTCTTTTTAGCAGGTCTCCAATAGTCTCTTGAATTATTGCATACCACCGTGCAGCCCATCTGGAGCAATTCGGGTCTGCCAAAAAATTAGTGTAACTTAATAAATCCCTTTTCTTTGTGAGTTGTGAATAGAGTTTAGCAATCTCCTGAACCATTAGAACTTGGTTGTAATCATACTCATAATTCCTCTTTTGAGTGTAAACAATTTTTGTAACATTTCCAGCTTCTGCAAGTATGTCAACAGTCCTTGACATGCACACAGGGTCATCTTCCAAAGAGGGTATCTGATTGTATTGCTCTAAATCAATCAGAAGTATTGTTTCCTCGCCCTCCCTAAGTACATCATATGTAAATGGTTTTTTTGTTTCTCCAAATAATGCCATTGACTTTCCTCTTTTTTGAAATTAATTTTTTATTGAATTTATTTCATTGTTTTATCTTTTAGTATTTTATTGGTTCATTAAAATTTTGTTTAATTTTTAATTTTTAATGTATTTTTTGTCCAATATAGTTCTGAATTGATTTTTATGAATGTGAATTTTATGCTTATTGTTATTATTTGCAACCATTCCTAGCGCATTACACGTCTTTGCCATTAATTCTATAATATTGAAAAAATATTGAATTTTCCTCTAATTATCAACCGTCATTAAAATTTGTCGTAAATGTTAATTTCATCAATTTATTTTTCTTTTTTTGACTTAAGCATTTCAATTGCAAATTCTATCAAATGAGACTTATTCCTGTATTTTCTATTATCATTGACCTCTTTTTCAATCCAAATGATTAAGTCTTGGTCAATTGTGGCGCTGATTGGTTTTTTCATTATAGCTGTATATTATAAAATATATTTTATATTATTTTCTATAGTTTATATTAGATTATAATATATTTGGTATTTAAAGTTTGTGGTTTGAAATTGGTAAATTTTATATAACAAAGATAAGTAACAATATATATATGCGTAAAACCAAAATCTGTGCCGTGCAATTTCAAGTGTATCAAAATTTCAGCAAGAATATTAACAGAGTGGAGCAATTCTTTAAAAAAGCAAACAAAAACAATTGTGATATAATATGTTTTCCTGAAGTGTTTTTGACAGGAGGGCTAGGCAAAAAAAAATACGATCAAAAAATCCCACTCGAATCAAAAAAATTATTTTCAAAGTTGTCAAAAAAATATGGAATTTATTCTATAATGGGTTCAATTATAGAAAAAATCCACTGGAATTTCTATAATATTAGTTATTTGTTTGGCAATACTGGAAATATCATCGGCAATTACAAAAAAAATCATCTGGTCCAAAAATCAGAAGGAAAGTATATTACATCAGGCAGTGATATTCCAGTTTTCAGGACCAAAATTGGCAATATAGGAATTCAAATTTGCAGGGACCTGCTCTATCCTGAAATAACAAGAAGAATGCTGCTTAAAGGTGCAGAATTAGTATTCTGCCCTTCATTCTGGAGTGCAAAATCCTCATCTTATGATTGGATTTACAACAATAAATATTTCAAGAATAAAACTCCAAAAGAAGTTGGTGCCTTGGTTTCTGCAAGGGCAATTGAAAGCGAGGCAATATTTGTTTATGTCAACGCTGCGGGAATTTATAATTCCAATAAAAGAAAGGATATTTTGCTAGGAAAAACCCAAATTGCATTGCCATTTTACGGTACGGTAAGCATCCTAAACAATAATAAGGAAAGGACCCTTATCAAAGAAGTTGATTTAAGCATTGTAAAAGATGCTAAAAAAGTATACAAAATTCAAGAGGATTTAAAGGATTATTACCTCTAAAAATTTCCAACAAAAGCATAATTTCTTTATATTTTAATCATAGTTAATTCTTGAGTAAACTTTTATATACTACCTAGCCATCAGCTTCTGGATGAAAATTAAAAACAGCATAAAAAACTCATTGTTTATCAGAAGTTTTTATCTTGCCAAATCAAATCCAAATAAAATTGGGCTTATGATTTTATTTGATGCCATGTTTTTAGCATCTCTTTTTGCCATGTCAAAACTGGGCACTTATTTTGCCCAATTGCTGTTTGTACCCCAGCCATCCGCATCCCTTTATATGCTCATTATATTGACACTAATTTATTATCTGATAATACTGATTGCATATTCATTCTTTAAATATTGTGTTCTGGACTTTATAAAATCCTTATTTGGAAGCACCTCTTTTTCCTTCAGAAGGCTTGACCAGTTTTGCGTACTTAACATTATGATTTCAGCAATATTCTTCGCCATAATGTTGGTTTTCAACGCCATTTTGTCAGGCATTAAAGAGTCATTTGCTCCATTCATCTTTGTTTTTTTGGCTGTGCCTTATCTATTAATATTGTATTTAACAGCGAACATTTCCCAATCATTATTTTATCAAGAATCATCAGCAAAAATATCCGTCAAAAAAGGTTTAAAAATTATTTTTACAAACATAAAAAGCTACAGAGAAACTATTCTGATTATGATTTTATTTGCATTGTTTTTCGGGCTTTTGTTCCTAGGCGGCGGTTATCTTATAAGAACTCTAACTTCTAAAAATTACAGCCTGTATTTAGCCTTGTATTCCTATTCCAAGAAAATTTCCATAATAATATTTGAGGTAGCACTATATGTGATAATATTAATAAACAGGATTTCATTTTACTCAATAGCAAATCAAGGTAAATAAAATGTATGACCACAACATAAATCCCGTATTTCTTGAACTTGGACCTATCCAGATAAGGTATTATGGATTGTTTTATGCGCTTGGTTTTGTTATTGCCTATTTCTTGATTGCTTATCTTGTCAAAAGAAAAGAGTTGGCTTTGACTAAAGACGACGTAGCTGACTTTCTGGTTTATGAGATTGTAGGAATTGTCGCTGGCGCAAGATTGGCATATGTGATATTTTACAACCCATTATTTTATGTTGAAAACATATTTGAAATACTAGCCGTTTGGCATGGCGGCCTTAGCTTCCACGGCGGCTTGATTGGTGCAATAATTGCTGCATATTTATTCTGCAAAAAGAAAAAAATGGAATTTTATGACTTAGCCGATATTGTAGTTATTCCTGTAGCTCTTGCACTGTCATTGGGAAGAATTGGCAATTTCATAAATGCAGAGCTTTATGGAAGATTAACAGATGTTTCTTGGTGCATAGACTACTCAAAAAACAAGTTTGTTGAAAATCTTCCGGATGGCTGTAGGCACCCTTCCCAGATTTATGAGTCTTTTAAAAATGTTATAATATTTGGAATTTTATGGATTATTAAAGACAAAAAGCTACCGAAAGGGTTTATGTTCTGGAGCTTTGTGGCTTTATATGGTTTGTTTAGAACTATTGTTGAGTTTTTCAGGCAGCCTGATGAGCAGATTGGGTTTATTCTTAATTATTTTACAATAGGGCAATTGCTCAGCTTTCCATTATTTTTGTTAGGAGCTTATATGCTATTTAGGTTTAAACAAGAAAAACAGATAATTCATCAATGGTTAAAGAGATAAAAACGTCAAATAAATCTTATTTTAAGTGTGAAGAATGTAAGTTTATCTATAAAGATAAAAAAATCGCCCAAGAATGCGAATCCTACTGCAAAGATTATCACTCGTGCAATACTGAATTAACAAAACATTCAGTTAGAATATAAAATGGCAAAAGACCCTTTCTGCGGAATGGAAATTGATGAAAAGAAAGCAAAGTTTAAGTTAGTCAGGAATAGAAGGAAATACTTTTTCTGCAGCAAAAAATGCTTAGATGAATTTAAAAAAAGAAAGTTTCCATTAATTGAAAATCAATCAAAAAAATCAACATTAACAAAAAAAGCATTAAAAAATTTACAAAAAATAAAGTCAGAGAATATGCAAAAAGTAACTATTTCTATTTCTGGTATGCACTGCGCAACATGCGCGCAGACAATTGAAAAAGCCCTTTCAAAAACTGAAGGAGTCGTCAAAGCCAGCGTAAATTTTGCCTCAGAAAAGGCAAACGTAGAATTTGACAAAGATAAGATAAATGATGATTCATTAAAAAATGTAGTCAAAAAAGCAGGCTACAAAGTTCAAGAGGGGCACAAAGCATCTGGAAATATAGCAGACATAAAATTAAAAGTTATTGGTATGGATAACCCTCATTGCGTTGGAACTGTTGGAGATGCATTGAATACAATTCCAGGAATAGTATCAAAAGAGCTGAATGTAAATCAAAATGCTTCTATTAAATATGATCCAGCATTGACAAACATTGAAAAAATAAAAAAAATAATCAAACAGGCTGGCTATGAGCCAATCGAGGTTTCTGGAACGATTACGGTTGATGCAGAAAAAGAGGCAAGGCAAAAAGAGATAAAAAGGCTTAAATGGGAAGTTATTATCGGCTTTATATTAAGTATTCCAATTTTCTTTCTTTCTTTTCCTGAGTGGTTTAAGATAAATTTACCTTACCAAAATTATATTTTGTTTATTTTAGCAACTCCTGTCCAGCTGGTTTTGGGCTACAGATTTTATGTTGGAACCTACATTGCCTTAAGAAACAAGACAGCAAATATGGACACATTAATTGCTGTTGGAACTTCAGCAGCTTATATATATAGTGTTCTTGTAACTTTTTTTCCTTCAACTTTCAGCGGAAAAATTTATTATGATACAGCTGCAATAATAATAGCCTTCATCATTCTGGGTAAATACTTTGAAGCTTTAACAAAAGGAAAAGCATCAGAAGCAATAAGAAAGCTTATCGGGCTGCAGGCAATGACGGCAATTGTCGTTCGAGACGGCAAAGAAATTGAAGTTCCAATTGAAGAGCTGCAGATTGATGATGTGTTTATTGTAAAGCCAGGGCAAAAAATTGCAACAGATGGAATTGTTGTTTCTGGTGATTCTCATGTTGATGAATCAATGATTACAGGAGAAAGTATTCCTGTTTCCAAGAAAGAAGGCGACAAGGTCATAGGTGCTACTTTGAACAAAAATGGTTTGCTGAAAGTGAAGACAACCAAAGTTGGAAATGAAACAATGCTTGCGCAAATTATAAAGCTGGTTGAAGAAGCGCAAGGCTCAAAAGCGCCTATCCAAAGGCTTGCCGACAAAGTATCTTCAATTTTTGTACCAGTTGTAATTCTAATTGCAATTGCTGCATTTTTGTTTTGGTATTTTATAGCTCCTAATTTCTTGTCGCTGTCCTTTTCACCCTTCATATTTTCGTTTACAGTATTTGTCTCTGTTTTGATAATTGCGTGCCCATGCGCCCTTGGATTAGCTACTCCAACAGCAATAATGGTCGGCACAGGAAAGGGTGCAGAGAATGGTATTTTGATAAAAAATGCAGAAGCTCTTGAGACAGCCCATAAATTAACAGCAATTGTTTTTGACAAGACTGGAACATTAACAACAGGGAAGCCTGATGTTACTGATGTTGTTGTCTTGGATTCAAAATATGTTGAAAATGATGTTATTAAGCTTGCTGCAATAGCTGAAAAAGGCTCAGAGCACCCTCTTGGAGAGGCTATTATAAACTATTCCAATACAAAAAATACAGTAATAAATGAACCAAATAAATTTGAAGCAATAAATGGAAAAGGTATCGTTGCAAAATACAAGAATTACAATATTCTAGTTGGCAATGTTAAATTGATGAACCAATTTAAAATAAAAATCAATAATAAAACTGAAGAAAAAATGAAGCAATTAGAGGGGCATGGCAAGACAACAGTTATTTTAGCGATAAATAATTCTATAATTGGATTGATTGCAATTGCAGATACTTTAAAGGAAAATTCAAAAGAAGCAATTGATGAATTAAAAAAAATAAATATTGAAACAATTATGATGACGGGCGATAATGAAAGGGTTGCAAAGGCAATCGCTTTCCAGCTCGGAATTGACAAAGTTATTGCTGAAGTTCTTCCCAAAGACAAGGAAAATGAAATAAAAAAACTGCAGAAAGAAGAGAAAATTGTTGCAATGGTTGGAGACGGCATAAATGATGCTCCTGCATTGGCTGCAGCAGATGTTGGCATTGCAATCGGCGCAGGAACGGATGTTGCAATTGAAACAGGCTCTATAGTCCTGATAAAAAATGACCTGAGGGATGTTGTTAAAGCGATAAAATTAAGCTCCTACACAATCAAAAAGATAAGGCAGAATTTGTTTTGGGCTTTCTTTTACAATGCAGCAGGAATTCCAATAGCTGCAGGAATATTGTATCCATTTTTTGGCTTTCTTTTGAATCCGATTATTGCAGGAGCTGCAATGGCATTTTCCTCTGTTTCTGTTGTTTCTAATAGTTTGTTGATGAGAAGATGGAAAGGGTAATTATTTCTTTTTTAGCTTTATTCTCTCGCTCCTAGTCAATAATTTTGACTCTTTTTCCCTTAACTACTCTTCTAATCTCTCGATTTCCTTTTTGTAATATCCAGCTAATTCTATGTTTCCTTCTTCTATAGCCTTTTCAAGCTTTATATTTTTATGAATATCTATCTGATTCTTAATACTTTCAATTCCTTTTTTATATTTCTTTTTGCTCACTTTAGTAAAACTTTAATTTCTTTTAGTAATTTCTCAGCAATTGTCACTAGTTTTTTTATATCTTCTTTATTTATCAAATCACTTTCTCTAATTTTTATATTGTTTCTTTCATCTGAATAAATTTTATACAGTTCCTCAACTTTATCTCTAGGCATGTAATTGTTCTCTAAAAATCTAAATAAACTTGATTTAAGATATGATTTATTATTTAAAATTAATTTAATCATCAATAATCCCCTTATTCTCAACATTAAGGAGTACACAATGCTTCCTATTTCAATATCTAATTTCGATCCTTTCTTATTCAATCCTAAAATTTTTGTGGAGCTATCAGTAAAATATTTTGTATTTCTTCTTGTAAATTTGTATTTTTTATAATTTTCTAATAAATCAGGATTGATTACAGTTTTGGCTTCTTTAACAATTGGAAGGATTAAAACTGCATTATGTTCCAAGGTCTTCTTAATTTCATCTATGGTTACAGAAACAATTGAATAATCATCAATTTTATCTAATATTCTCAATTTTGTATTAGTTATCACTAAAATATCTACATCTGAATCAATAGTCTGCTCATTTCTGGCGAAAGAGCCATATAAATATATTCCAAGTATATTCTCTAAATAAGGATTTAAAATCTCCAATATTTCTAATTTTATGTCTTCAAAAGTCTTAGGCTCTGCTACAAACCTTATCCTCTTACCTATATATTCCTTCGGTAGCACAATATGGCCGCTGTTTCCAAACTTCTGGACTATTTTTGACTGCATGTATATATGTATATACATTACTATTTAAAGGTTTCGGTTTTAACAACAAGATTATTCGAACTTAACAGGGGGAATGTAGTCAATAGTGAGGGAATGTATAATTTTCATTAGAATATAATATTATTGTAATTTTACCACTCATATCGCACAAAAAAAGCAAAATCTTAGCCGAAAATTTTAAATACTACCTACTTTGAATATGAAAACTAGCAAAATTTGGGGGTGTAATTAATGAAAAAAATATTATTAGCAATTCTTGCAGTTTTAGTTTTAATTATTAGCGCCTGCGCTCAGCAACAGCAAGCTCCTCCGCCAAGCAGTGGACAAAATCAGCCTGCACAACCACAGGGCTCTTATAAAATTGGAATCATGATGCCTTTGAGCGGCGATGCTGCATCCTATGGCATTCCGGTTCAGAAAACAACAAAGTATGCAATCGACGAGATTAATGCAAAAGGCGGTGTAAATGGGAGAAAGCTTGAGGCTATATGGGAAGACAGCAAATGCAATCCAAAAGATGGAAACGCTGCTGCGCAAAAGCTGATCAACATTGACAAGGTCAAAGTTATAATTGGCGGAATCTGCTCAGGCGAAACTCTTGGAGCAGCGCCTTTGGCAAATGACAATAAAGTAGTAATGATTTCCCCTAGCGCAACTTCTCCAGACATTACAACAAAAGGAGGCGACTTCGTATTTAGATTGAGCCCGAGCGATGCTTTTGCAGGAGTGGTTGCATCAGATTATGCATACAATAATTTAAATGCCAAAAAGGCAGGTGTCATATCAGAAGCAACTGATTATTCGCAAGGTCTTAGAAGGGTATTCAAGGAGAATTTTGCCAAACTTGGTGGCGAAATAGTTGCTGACGAAACTTACAATCCAGAAGACACTGATTTCAGGACACAAGTAACAAAAGTAAAGGCAGCAAACCCTGATGTTGTTTATCTCGTGCCTCAAACCAAGGCAAAAGGTGTTTTGCTTGTCAAGCAGGCTAAGGAAGCTGGCATAAAAACCCAATTGTTGACAGCAGAAGTTATGATTGGAAGGGATGTCGTCAAGGAAAGTGCCACTGATGTTGACGGCATGATTGGAGTTGAGCAGAAGTTTGATGATAAAAATCCAAAGGCAGCTCCAATACTTGCAAAATACAAGCAGGACACAAAGGAAGATGCACCATTCCCGGCTTTCATGTCAGCTTCATACGATATAGTTTACCTGATTTCTGATGCTATAACAAAGAACGGCTATGATGGAGAAAAGATAAGAGACTACCTTTACAATGTCAAAGATTATGATGGGGCTGTTGGAAAAGTAACTCTTGACAGCAACGGGGATGTAATTTTGGATTTCTCAGTCAAGCAGATTAAGAATGGCGAGCTTGTAACTTTGAAGTAAATTTTTTATTTTATTTTTTTGATTTAACTTATTCTGTCAAAAAATTTAAATAATGCAATTTTGCAGTATTGAAAAATGCCATTGCAATCAATTCTTCCACAGCTTTTTATCAACGGCCTGATTGCAGGCTCCGTCTACGCATTGGCAGCTTGCGGTTTCGCACTAGTTTATTATGTAGTAAAATTTCAATATTTCTCTCAAGGTGCAATACTGACAATAGGCGCATATATATTCTTTCTATTTTTGAACTTGATGGGTTTAAATTATATTCTTGCAGCTATTTTGTCAATTATTATTTCAATTTTAGCAGCATTGACAACCAATTGGCTTGTTTACAGGCCATTGAGAAAAAGAAAAGCAGGAGGTGTTCCATTACTCGTTGCTTCTATTGTGATTCTCATTTTTTCGTCGTCTTTGATGCAGGCATTGTTTGGATCAAGCACGAAAACTCTGCTATTAAGCAATCAAAATAAAGTTTTCACTTTTGGCTTTTTGACCATAACCTTATTTCAAATCGCGATTATAATCTTGGCATTTATTTTGTTCTTCTTACTTTTTTATATATTAATGAGGACAAGATTAGGAAAAGCAATGCGAGCCCTGGCTGACAACAAGGATGTTGCACAGATTGTTGGCATAAACCCCGAAAAAATATACAATTACACTTTTATAATTTCAGCCGTACTTGGCGGCATCTCTGGAATTTTAATCGGGCTTGAGCAAAATCTCTATCCAAGAATGGGTGTTCTAATAATAATAAAAGGCTTTATCAGCTCTGTCATAGGCGGCCTCGGTTCTGTTCCTGGCGCGATTGTTGGAGGCTTGTTTATAGGATTAGTTGAAAATATTGGCATTTGGTTTCTGCCAAGCAGCTATAAAGATGTGATATCATTCAGCATCATGCTTTTATTTTTGCTTTTCAGGCCGCAGGGAATTTTAGGGGTGAGGATGAGAGATGATAACTGATTTTTTTATATCATTTTCAACTTATGTAATCATCTACATTATCATAGTCTCATCTTTTAATATATCCTTTGGATTCACCGGCTTAGTTAACCTCGGGCATATGGTATTTTTTGGCATTGGGGCGTATACTTCTGCAATCTTGACATTGCATGGAATGCCATGGTATTTTGCACTAATTCTTGCCGGGTTATTTACTTCTCTAATAGGGGCCGCAATAGCGGCAATTACAGTAAGGTTGAAAGGCGATTATTTTCAGATAGTAACTCTTGGATTGGTATTCATTGCAATCGCCATATCAAGAAACTGGATTTCATTGACAAGGGGCGCTTTGGGCCTGCCAGGCATTCCTCCAATTATAAAGGATAATTTTAACTACATGCTGTTCACTTTTTTAGTGTGTGTTATCTGCCTGGCATTTTTTTACTGGCTCACAAAATCAGAAACGGGAAAAATATTTCAGGCAATTAGGGACGACGAAACTGCTGCATCTATACTAGGCAAGAATACCTATTTTTACAAAGTACTTTCCATAACGATATCAACATTTTTTGCTGGCATTGCGGGTTCCTTATTTGTACATTTTATAAAATTTGTTGACCCTTCCATATTTGATTTGGATTTTTTCGTGATAATACTGACTATGCTCGTTGCAGGAGGTTTAGCTTCTATAACCGGCTCGATTATTGGAGTTGTTTCATTAGCAATAACAAGTGAAGCTCTGAGATTTGTAGTAGTCAATCCTGAGCTGATAGGTCCTGTAAGACATATGTCCCTTATGCTGATTTTAATTTTAATCTTGATTTATAGGCCAAGGGGAATTCTGGGAAAGGTGAATGTCTGATGCTGTCATTAAAGAATGTTTCAAAAAGCTTTGGTGGAGTTAAAGCAGTAGAAAGGTGCTCATTTGAAGTAGAGGAATGCACAATCACCTCATTAATAGGCCCAAATGGGGCTGGCAAGACAACAGTATTTAACATCACAAGCGGACTTACAAAACCAGATTCAGGAACAATAAAGTTGCTTGGAAAAAATATAACTGGCATGCCTGCTTATAAAATTGCACAATCTGGAATAAGCAGAACTTTCCAGATTACAAAAGTATTTAAGAATTTAACTATCAGGGATAATTTGCTGATTGCAAAGAGAACAAATGATACAGAAATGAATAGAGTTCTCGAAAGCGTTTACCTAAACAAGCCTCTTGATACAATTGCGTCAGAGCTTTCTTATGGCCAGCAAAGGCTGCTAGAACTTGCACGAGCTCTTTCTATGCCGCACAATCTTCTATTGCTTGACGAGCCAACTGCAGGAGTAAACCCGCAAATAAGGCAGGAACTGAAATCAATTTTAAGGAACTTGAGAAAAGAGGGGAAAACCATTCTATTGATCGAGCATGATATGGATTTTGTTATGGACATCAGCAACACAGTTATAGTTTTAAACGAAGGAAGGGTTTTGAAGACTGGTAAGCCAAAGGAAATTGTGAAAGATAAAAAAGTATTAGAAGCTTATTTGGGAAAATAGATTATTTTTTTATAATTTTTTAAAATTTTATTTTATTGGATGTAATTTAATTGAGTTGCCTTATTGTATAGGCAAACAGTAAAAAATAAAATAGCTGGAGAAAACTTTAACTAAAACACTATATTTAATTAACGAAATTCAATACGCCTTCGGCATAACTTAGTGCTCGAGCTCGCTCTCTGCCATACGCTCGCCCTCACCTATGGATACATTAAAAAAAACATCAAATAAAATGCTGTCAATTAAAAATCTCGAATCAGGGTATGGAAAAATGCAGATTCTATTTGGAGTAAGTTTGAATGTAAAGCCAAACGAAATTTCAATTTTAATTGGACCAAATGGAGCTGGCAAATCAACATTGCTGAAAAGCATATTCAATCTTGTTGATGTTTATAAAGGAAATATAATATTCAAAAACAAAAACATAACAAAAATGCTGACTCACGAGTTAATCAAGCTTGGAATCGGCTACGTTCCGCAGGGGAGGCAGGTTTTTCCATCATTAACTGTAGAAGAAAACCTTGAGATGGGCGCTTTCCTCACAAATGAAAAGGATCTAATTCAAAAAAGAATGGAAGAAATTCTTGAATATCATTTTCCTGACTTAAGGAGAAAAATTAAAGATTATGCATTTAACCTTTCCGGAGGGCAACAGCAGATGCTTGCAATTGGCAGGGCTTTGATGCAGGATCCACAACTTCTTCTTCTTGATGAGCCATCGCTTGGATTATCTCCAAAGATAATGAAAGAATTATTCAAAAAAATAAAAGAGATAAATGGTGAAGGCGTCACTATATTAATTGTTGAGCAAAACGTAAGGCAGGCTTCGCAAATTGCTGACAGAATTTTTGTCCTTGAAGATGGAAAAGTTGCGTTAAGCGGAGATAAAAGACTGCTAAAAGACAAGAGGATAGAGAAAATTTATTTGGGTGGTAGGTAATCCTTATTCATTTAATAATAATTGCCAAAATAGAGCTCAATATAAGATTTAAAATAATGCAGTCAACAGGAGCTTCTATTTAGATATCAATACTATGTATAGCACAGTGCTCTATTGAGACTTTCGTAAATATATCTTATGTTTTTCCTTAAAATTTTTAAATAAGGCAATTTTTCAATTTAATAAGATGGATAGCAATACTGTTAGACTTGTATCATCATTCTACAAATACAAAAAAGTTGGAAATCCCATAATATTGCAGCAAAAGCAGCTTGCACTGTGCAAATTATTGAATTTGAAAGGCAGAATACTAATTGGAGAGGAAGGCATTAATGGATCAGTGTTCGGATTAAAAAGCAATGTTGAAAAGTATAAAAAAGAATTAAGGAAAAACAAATTGTTCAAAGACATTGAATTCAAGGAGCAGGAAACTGAAAAGCAGGCATTTAGAAAATTGTTTGCGAGGGTAAGAAAGGAAGTGGTTAATTTTGGTGTTGAAGTGAATCTAAAAAATTCTGCTCCATTTATTACTCCAAGACAATTGAAGGAAACGCTTGACAGAAAAGATAACATAGTTCTTTTGGATGTCAGAAATAATTACGAGGTGAAAATAGGAAAATTTAGGGATGCAAGAACATTAAGCATGAGAAATTTTAGAGACCTTCCAAAATACCTAAATGAAATTGAAGACTTAAAGGAAAAAAGAATTGTGACCTACTGCACAGGCGGAATAAGGTGCGAGAAGGCAACTGCATTCCTGAAGGAAAATGGATTCAAAAAAATTTCACAGCTAAAAGGCGGCATCTTAAAGTTTGGAGAAGAATTTCCAGATACTTATTGGGAAGGCAAATGCTTTGTTTTTGATGACAGGATTGCCATTGATATCAACCACAAGAACAGCAAAAAATTGAATGAATGTGTTTGGTGTTTAGAGAAGTGCGATGATTATGTAAATTGTCATAACATTAGCTGTGACAAGCTCTTCATTTGCTGTGAAAATTGCAAAGCATTATATAATAAAAGTTGTTCAAATGAGTGCCTCAAAGCTTCAAAAAGACGAAAAGAATATCCCATAATTATTGGGCAATTATAACACAAAGATATATAAAGTATACACGTGAACTATAAATTATTATAATAGATAATATTTAACAAACAAATGACATCAGACATAAATCTTCAGCCAGAACTAGCAAAGGCATTCGACGAACTTGGATTTCTTCAAATGACCGATATCCAGATTAAGTGCATACCTTTAATACAGCAAGGCAAAGATGTAATTGGTCAGTCCGCTACAGGCTCGGGAAAAACAGCGGCATTTGGATTTCCTATTCTGGAAAAAACAATTCATAATAATGGCCTGCAGGCGTTGATTTTGGTTCCCACTCGTGAACTGTGTGAGCAGGTATCAACTGAAATGCGAAAGTTTGCAAAGCACAAGAGAATGAATATAACTGCTGTTTACGGCGGAGTTTCAATCAACCCGCAGATTCATGCTTTGATGCATGCAGACATTGTTGTAGCTACTCCAGGAAGAATGCTTGACCACGCGCAAAGAGGCACGATTCAGCTAAATAAAATTAAAGTTCTTGTCCTGGATGAGGCTGACAAGATGTTCGAAATGGGGTTTATAGAGGATGTCAAGAAAATAATTTCCCAAGTCCCAAAAGACAGGCAGACATTGCTTTTTAGCGCCACGATATCTACTCAAGTGCAGGACATTGTCAGGCATTATATGAAAAATCCTGAAAAAATAAAAGTGCAATCATATGTTGACCAGGGAAAACTTGTGCAGCATTTCTATTCTGTCAATTCAAGAGACAAATTTTCCCTACTTGTGCATATTTTAAAGAATGAATCCCCTGGGATAACAATCATATTCTGCGCAACACGCAACAGGGTTGATGCGTTAAGCAAGAACCTTTACAAGCAAGGGATTGACTCGCTTAGAATCCACGGCGGCTTAAGCCAAAACAGGAGAAAGCAGGCAATGGACTTGTTTCACGACAATAAATCAAGCATTTTGGTTGCAAGCGATGTTGCAGCGCGAGGTTTGGATATAAAAAATGTGAGCCACATAATAAATTATGATATTCCAAAAACATCTAAGGAATATATACACAGGATTGGAAGGACAGCAAGAGCCGGTGAAGAGGGAAAAGTAATTTCATTGCTGTCAGAGCAAGACCACGACAATTTTAGGAATGTTTTGGGAGACAGGTCATTAATTGTTGAGCAATTAAAGCTTCCTGAATTTCAAAGAGTGCCATTTATAGCATCAGCTAGGAGGCAAGAATTTGGACACAGGAGATTTGGAGAGCAAAGGCATGGCTATTCAAGAGGCACTTCACGGCCGCACCATTCGAGAGAAAGAAGTGGCTCCTATGGATCACGAGACGGAAATTCCAGTTCTGGAGAAAATCAAAAATCATACCAACCAAGAGGAGAAAGAAGCTCATATCAATCAGGGGAAAGAAGAAGCTTTGGGCAGAGAAGGTTTAGGTAAAGTTAATATTTTATTTTTAATTTGCATATTTTTATTGAATTTTAGTTTAATGTTCAATCGATATTGAATTAAATCTTAATTAATTAACAATAATATAACAATGTACTTTTACTAGAAACATTTAAAGATAATAATTAAAGCGATTTAAATTATCCAAATATTCCAAACAATCCCTTTGCCTTCTTTTCTTTGGATTTAATCAAGGAATCAATGTCTTCCTGCTGTTTCTTCAAATTCTCAACTTGCTCTTTCAGGATTGATTTTGCAACATCGTTTGGAACTTCATCAAAAAGCTTTGCTAAGGTATCGATAGAATTCTGTAATTTACTCTTGCTTTCTTCCAATTGATTAATTTCTTCTCTCTCAGCTTTTTTTGCCAGTCCAAAGAACAGCTTAATCTTGTAGCCAAATCCCTTTTCCGAATCCTTCTTTTCAAGCTCTCCCAGCTGGCCAGAGACATTTAGCACTTCGCTTGCCTTGTCTTCAATAATGTAAATGTATTCACTAGGAACATTGGAGTCTCGCAGCGAAACCAGCTTGCTTGCAACCTGTTCTGCCTTTAGCCCTGCAACGATTTTTTCTTTAACAAGTTTAGATTCATCAGAGCTTGCAGGAGCGCTTATTTTTGCATTTACAACAAAAGGAAGCAGTTTTATGTCTCCAAACCTGTTTGGATCAATTGTACCCCTGTAAACAGTTGTATCCTGCAGTTTTAAATCCTCTTTTAAATTGTCAACAAAAAGCCTGAGATTCTCAAAATCGCTTGCAGTTGCTGTATTAAGAACAGCCAAAACTATTTCTGCTTTTTCAGCATTTCTTACATCGCCTTGGTCCTGGATAATGCCTGTAAACTTGCACCTTTTCTTGACTTCCTCAATAATGAAATTTCTTAATTTGTCTTCAGTCATTACCTCGATGCATTTCTCAGCAAGGCCTTTAATCTGCTCGCATCTTTTTATGCTCTGCTCAATGCATCTTTGCCGGTCATTGTCAATCCTTGCACATCTTTCCTCAGCATATTTTATTTCAGAACCTGTGTTTATTTCACAATTTTGCTCTATTTTTGCAGTAGAATCCTCGGCATTCTTTTGCTCATATTCATTGCACTTTTCAATGAAAGTGTCCTTTTCGCAAACGTTTGGGGTGTTTAGGCATAATCTCTGCTGCTCAAGCCAGGATTTTTCACACTGCCTTAAGAAATCATCATAAGTGCCTAAAGCGCCGATAACATTTCCAGTGATTTTAATTGCGCTGCCTGTTGTTGAGGGTGCTATGGTTACACACACATATGCACTTACACAGCCTTTATCATCATATTTTGTTGTTACGCTCTGTCCTTCTGCACATGCTGGTTTTGAAATCTGAGGGCATTGTGGTAATTGATTTGTACATTGATAGCTTGTCACACAGCCAACATTGTCATAATAAGAGTTTAATGTTTCTCCTGTATTGCACGTTGGCCTTGCAACCTCCTTACATATTGCTGTTGAACCATCCGAACAAGTGTAAATTATACAGTTGTTAACATCCCTTTTTCCTGAATCGACTGCACCTTCGCATGCTGGTTTTGGGCAATTAATTACAATGTTTTCACAATAATAATATACGCAGCCGTTGGCATCGATTTTTTTTTGCAGGTTAGAATTTTCAGAGCATTTTGGAATTTCACGATACGGACACTGTGGCAATTGGCAAAGTTCAAAATCACATTTTGGGGGAATTCTCTTAACAAATCTTCCATCAGAACATTGCTGCACATCCGCAGGACATTCAATTTCATACAATTCACAATAATATGAAGCACAACCATTACCATCAACTCTTTTTTGGACTCGGTATCCTTCCTTGCACTGTGGAATTTGTTGAGTTGGGCATAATGTACCGGAAGAAACTAAATTATTTGGCGAGCTTGCACCGCATTCTCCGCTTACGCTGATGCTGTTCAAGCCGCATTTACTTTTATCAGGATAGCAATGCCCTTCACAAGATTTTCTTGCGAGTCCATTCCAGTTTTCTGAAGGTCTGCATGTTGTTTCGCTTCCTTGGGACTCAGTATGGCCATCATAGCACTCCCATTTTGCATACTTAAATGCTTTAACAATTTGACTGACAGTTCTCTGGCTTTGGTCAAAATTTTCTTTCTTAATTCCACCCATGCATTGGTTAATATATTTGTCTTTACCACAAATTGTTGCCTGCTTAAATCTCTCGCATTCCTTCATCAACCTATCGCCTTCATGATTAAACCTCTCCTCACAGGATTTTGCTATTGCACTAATCCTCTGCTGTATTTTATACTTGTCCCTTAGTTTGCATGCCTGAATTATTGCATCCTTGTTTAAAGGACACGAATAGGCAATTGACTGTATTTTTTCCAACTCAGTTGAATCTTTATTAAGCCTAGGTGTTCCAATCTGCGAGCATTCGATTTCCATCATTTCCCTGCATTTCGCTTCATTTTCATCAAATTGGGAGCAAATATCTTGCAAGCCACCAACTCTTTCCTTGAATTTGCTTATTACCAAGTCTGCAAATTCGCTCGGATGATCGCAGTATTGCTTAATTTCTCTTGGGTCGATGTCATCCCCTATAATTCCAAAAACTCGTCCATAAATCATCTGCTCACTGGAATATCCTTCGTAAGAAGGCCCAAAATCAAAGTGCGCCTCAAAACCTTCATGATTATAAGAAAATGCGTCTTTTCTGTTCATTCTCTCTTTGGATTCAAGCATTATTTTCTGAAATTCCATTTCCGAGAATTTATCGCCCATTTTGGCTTGAGCCATTACCCGCATATCCTCTTCGGTTACCTCTCCTCGATTAAAGCGCCCCATCATTTCCTTTTCTTTTGCATTGTCCAATTTTTTTTCATTGACACAGCTAAACCGAATGGTTTCGTCGTCCCCATTAGTAATTGAATATTGGTAGCCGCCGCAGCTGCTTTTCCAAGTAAGTTTCTCTCCGTTAAGGCCTAAAACTTTTATTGAGCAGGTGCCTTTTCCTTCGCATCCAAATCTTCCATCGTCAGAATAACATTTTTCAATTGAAAAAGACCCTTCAAAAATGCAGGATACTTGCTCTGCCACATTTTCGGAACTTGAACTTCCTGAGCCTGAACTTCCTAAACTACTCTGCGCAAAAGCCAGATTGCTGAGAACAAGAAATACTGCTACTAGCAAACTCAATGGCTTTCCTACTTTAATCACCTTTTTATGATTTTCTTAACAAACTTCTATATAAACTTAACTAAACCTCAAAGCCGTACTTGCCATACATAGGCGTAAACAAAAATGGCCCGAAGAATTCCAATGATAAATGCCCTTCCTTATCCTTAACTCCCCTGATCATTTCCTGTTCGTTCTGATTTCCAACAGGACCAACAATTATGCCAAAAGGCTTTAATTGCTCAAGAAGTGGCTTTGGAAATTCTTTGCAAGCTGCTGTGATTATTATCTTATCAAATGGTGATTCTAAAGGCCTTCCGTTTGAGCCATCATCTTCATAAACAGTTACATTTTGTATCTTTGCTTTCTTTAGATTTTCTCTTGCAAACTTCACTAATTCAGGCACTACTTCTGTACTTATGAATTTTCCCCTTGGTCCTATAATTTTGGCAATTATTGCAGCTTGATAGCCAGATCCGGTTCCAATTTCAAAAACTTTGTCGCCTTTTTTCAGCTCAAGCAAAGAAGTCATAATCATGACTGTTGTAGGCTGCGAAATTGTTTTTCCCCTAAGCAAAGGCAGTGGCACATCCTGATACGCTGCATTTTTTAAGTTTTCTGGTATAAAATCTTCCCTATTTATTTGCTTGAAAGCATTTATTTCAACATCATTAAATTTAAAATTATCCTTCCAAAATTTTATCAATTCCATTTTGTATACCATCTTCTCGAAAGATGCAAAGTTAAGCAAGTACTTAAATTTTTTGAGTTGGATTGAACAAAAACATTTTTATACAATGAAAAGATTTCTTAGATTATGGCGGATAAAGAGAAGATTATTGAAGTCTTAAAGAAAATTAATGACCCTGAAATACAGCTTGATATCTGGAGCCTTGGGTTGATTTACAATGTTGAAGTTGAAGGAAACAAGGTAAAGATATTGATGACATTTACAAGCCCAATGTGCCCTTACGGCCCTGCCCTAATGGACGACGTAAGACGACAGGTTTCCGCAATTGACGGAGTTGGAGAAGTTGCAATAGAATTGACATTCAACCCAGTCTGGGGTCCTGATAAAATGTCAGAAGAAGCGAAGATTGCATTGGGGATTTGAAATTCTTGAATTTTTTAGTATTATATGGTGGGCCCAAAGAGAATTGAACTCTTGCCCCAACCCTGTGAAGGTTGTGTTCTGCCACTAGACCATGGGCCCCAACGAAAAGGGATTATATTGTTAATTTATAAAGTGTTGTTTGGTCTACCTGCCTTCAATTATGCCAGCAAAATACAAAGAAATCAATCCAAAAATAAACAACAATATAAGAACTGGGATGCTAATCAAAACCCTCCTTACATTTTCAGCATCTTCATGCAGCTTATGCTCAAATGAAGTTATTTCGTGCAATGCTTTTAAAGCCTCTTCCTGCTTTAACCCCCTTTTATTAAGATAGTCTTCAATTCTTGTCAAAGAAAATCCCCTTTCAAAAGCTTCTTTTCCCCATTTGACAAGATGTTCGTGAGCCATGAGAATAACCCTCTTATCACCTCTTTTTGGATAAGGGTTTGGCCCCCCTTATTTTACGTTCATACATGGGGGTGGTTTGAGAAGAAATCGTTTTTTAAGGGGGCCAAATTGAAGAGTTTGAATTTTTGTTATATACATCAATTTTTTGATGATTTTACGTTTTTTATCTAACCAATGACTTTGGAGGCTTCCTCATCTCTCTTATCCACATAAGTCCTATGTGCTGCAAATCCCTGTTAAATTTGTCGCTGATCCTGTATGTTTTCTTGTAGAGATCATAATCAATGATGCCCATGCTTTTCATAGGCGTCAAAATCCTGTCGTAAAACTGCCTTTTATTGTATGAAACCTTGACTTTTTTGCCCTTGTATGGAGGTTCATCTATCAAATCTGTTATCAGATTACCTTCATGAAGCTTAGTTGCGAACAAGGACATCTCTGTTTTTCCAATCTCGCCGCCATTGTCCTTCATCATCTCTATAAGCAGTTTAGCAACGATTATCTGCTGCTTTGTCGCAAATACCACTTCAAATATATCTTCAGGTAGGTTAAACCTGTCAAAAAGGATAACCATTTTACATAGAAAGTGTTACCAGTATTTAAATGTTTCGCTTTAAGATACTAGTATAGGAAAAGGTATAGTAATAATTTGGGCTGGAAATCTTTAATCACTTTCTCCCAATAAATTCCTTTAAAATATCAATGTAATCCATATCAACTTCAATTTCCCAGTCTTCTGGGAAGCATTGGTAATAATTTCGCCATGCATATCTTTCATCAAGGAATATAATTGCGCCTTTGTCTGTTTCTGAACGGATGCATCTTCCAGCATTTTGCAAACATTTTGTAATTGCAGGCAATACATACCCATACTCCAGCCCTTTGCCATATTTGTCATCATAATATTCAATTAACAATTTAGCTTCAACATCAGGCTTATTCAATGGTAGGCCGGCAATAATAACTGCTTTTAGAATATTTGGCATGTCAATGCCTTCACCAAAAGAGCCTGTTGAAATGCCCAAAAGAATAGCCCCAATTGATTTATAAGACTTAAATGCATTAAGCAATGACTCTTTTTCTTCTTTTGTCATTTTTTGTTTTTCTATAAAGATTGGCTTTTGCGTTTCCTTCCTTAAATGCTCATTGATGTTCAGCATCAAATCATAGCTCGGGAAGAATATCGCAGAATTTCCATCAATTAAATTAGCGATCTCTCCGCAAATCCTAGCTATTTCAGCATATTGTTTGTGGTTTCTTTCAACAAACTTTGTCGTTGTCTTTGGAATTATTAAATTGATCCTGTTTTTCTTTGGAAATGGGCTTTTGTATTCTTTTTCAATTACATTTTCATTAAAGCCGAGAATATCCTTGTACATTGTGGTTGGAGTCAAAGTTCCAGACATTAAAATCGTTGAATAACTCTTGTCTATAACTTCCCTAGACGCTATTGAAGGATCAAGGCACTTGTATGAAAGACTAATTTTCAGCTTTTTATCAATTTCTTTTGCAAGTATTCTTCCAAACCCAGCATCAGGCCCCTGCCATGCCCCAAGAAACTTTGCAACACTAAGAACGAAACTTATTTTTTGTTTTTCCCTTATTTCATCACCAATAAATTCAAGTTCAGAAGCAACTTGCCCATAATTCTTTCTTTTAATTATTGCTTCAATAAAGGAATTTTTACTTACAACACCTTCTTGTTCTATATCCTGACCAATCTCAAAAAGTGCATTCTCGACAATTTCGAGGTTTTCAATGGTTGTATCATAACCATATTTTCTAGCCTCTTTTTTTGCATTTTCAATTGCCAAGCTTGAAGTCTTTTGCGTCAACAAATCCCTTATTCTTGCAGGAAGATTGTGGGCTTCATCAACAATCAGTATGCATTTATCCAGCTCTTTTTTAATTTTAAGAAAAAAACTATTCCTTATGCTGCTGTTGAAAACATAATAATAGTCAGCAACAATTACTTTTGCATTTCCTGCTGTCAAGACTGCAAGTTCATAAGGGCACATTTTTTTCTTTTTACCGTGCTCGATAAAGTCCTGAACATGGGAAGGCCCAATAATTTTCAGTTCTTCAATTATTTGCTTTGCTTCCACCGTTGCCTGATTGTTTGGCTTCCTCGCATTAATGTAAAACTCGCATTTGCTCTCGTCCCTTAACGATTTGCAGTATTCATGAAACGAGCCCGATGCCATCATTTCAACTCCATTCTGCAGGCACATCCATTTCTTTCCAATGACATCCGCGCATTCCAAATCAATATTGAATTTTTGCTTTATTTGCTTCAATGTATCTACAACAATTTTGTGCTGTGTCTGCCTGGAAGTTAGGAAAAATATTGTTAGGCTGTTTTTCATAGCAAATGAAAGGGCAGGAGCCAAAACAGCAGCTGTTTTTCCAATCCCAGTTGGCGCGTGCATTATAATGTGCTTTTTATTTTTTAAAGCATTATAAACATCAGAAATCATGTCTGACTGTATTTCCCTTATTTTAGAGTAAGGAAAATATATTTCTTTTTGAAATTCCTCACTTAGCATAATAAAGGTATAACTTAATCATTTATAAGGATTGTTTTTTGACATGATTAATGCCATAAATATGCGAGGCTTGAGCGACTGGTGCCGAGCACTAAATTTTGTCG
This sequence comes from Candidatus Woesearchaeota archaeon, assembly GCA_023266475.1. Lineage (GTDB taxonomy): Archaea > Nanobdellota > Nanobdellia > Woesearchaeales > GW2011-AR4. Next base: position 37,347 of record JAHFQA010000004.1, read on the forward strand.
CGAAGCGACGGATTAAAATTATTTTTCTAAAGAGCTATTTTAATAATTTTTACTAATTAGATCTATAACTTTCTGTTTGCCTTGCCAGAAGGGCACTTCCAATAATCTAAAAAAAATTAAATTTATAAAAATAAGAAACAAAATTTTAGCGCCAGACTGCCAAGATTCCGCCCATCACAATCATTGCCACTAACCAGTATCCTGAATTAATTGCGAAAAGCTTGAAAGGCTTGCCTTCCCACAATACTTTTCCAATCATTACTGTTGCAACAAACCCAAGCCACAGCCAGAACCCTACTTGCAGACCATCCATTATGGAAGAAGCTTGCACATAGCCAACAAAATGCGCCATTACATAGCTCATAATTACCGCCGAGACAAATCCGCCTGCTATGGCTTGTTTTGGCGTAACTTTCATCGACTTCATGCTCTTTGGAGTAAAACCCATTAAGTTCATCCATTGCTTCCCGAATAAAGGCCCATGCCACAAGAAACCAATAATCATATTTGAAATTGCAGCAGATAAAACTGCCAAATAGTTTATGTTAACAATCGACGCCATTTTTTCACCTCACTTATGGATTATTATTGATCTAAATAATTCGGTTTATTTATATTTTTCGAAAGTAAAAATAGTTTGTTTTAATTCTATTATGCATTTTTTAGTGCTTAAACAATCTTGTCCCTGTAAATACCATAGCAATATTATGCTCATTTGCAGCTTTTATGACTTCTTCATCTCTAATAGAACCGCCTGGCTGGATTATTGCAGTCACGCCTGCTTTAGCAGATTGATCAACGCCGTCCCTAAATGGGAAGAAAGCGTCAGAACTCATAACGCTACCATATATTTTTCCTTCTGATTTCATGACTGCTATGTTAACAGCATCAACCCTTGACATCTGGCCTGCGCCAATTCCGACTGTAACATCATCTTTTGCAAAAACAACAGAATTTGACTTCACATGCTTATTAACTTTCCATGCAAAAATCATTGCTTTTACTTCCTCCTTTGTCGGCTTTCTCTTAGTCACAACTTTCAAGTTTTTTTGGCCAAGTTGAATATTTGGCTCAAACTGTGCAAGCAAGCCTCCAGTAACTTTTCTTAAGTCATATTTTTTATTCAATTTTTTTATTGATCCAGCTTCAAGCAATCTCATATTTTTCTTATCTTTCAGCATTTCCAACGCCTCTTTTTCAAATCTTGGGCAAACTACAACTTCAATAAATAATGGCTTCATTAGTTCTGCAGTTTTAGCATTGCAGTTCCTGTTTAGCGCAACAACGCACCCGAACGCGGACTTTGGATCTGCTTGATGCGCTTTATTGTACGCTTCCTCAATTGTACCAGCACAAGCAACACCGCTTGGATTTGTGTGCTTTATTACTGCAGCAGCAGGTTTTTCAAATTCTTTGACAAGCTCAAAAGCAGCATCAATGTCCAATATATTATTGTATGATAGCTCCTTTCCACCCAATTGCTTGGCTGCTGCAACGCATCCTGGCTCTGTAAATATATCCTGATAGAAAGCTGCAGTCTGGTGCGGGTTCTCACCATACCTCAGGTTTTGTATTTTCTTGAATGTTATGTTTAGTTTGTCAGGATAATAATTTTTTGACAAATTATTAAAATACCAATTTATAAGGCAATCATAATGCGCCGTAAGCGAAAATGCCTTTGCCGCGAGCCTCATCCTATCTTCATTATTTATTTTTTTGTTCTTGATTTTCTCCAAGATTTCATTGTAATCAGATTTATCCACTACAACCAGAACATCCTTGTGATTTTTTGCAGCTGCTCTTGCAAGTGAAGGACCACCTATGTCAATGTTCTCAATCATTTCCCCAAAATTTAATTTTTGCCTAATTGCATCCTCAAAATCATAGAAATTAACAACCACCATGTCCATCGGATCAACTTTAATTTTATTAAGTTCAGCAAGATGTTTTTTGTTTTTCCTATCAGCCAGAATTCCGGAAAAAATATTTGGATGAATTGACTTGACTCTGCCTTCCAACATCTCTGGAAATTTTGTAATATCAGAAACAAGAATTACGTCAATTTTATTTTCTTTCAATAATTTTGCCGTATTGCCTGTTGAGATTATTTTTACTCCAAGCTTGGCTAATTGACTTGCAAAATCCACTATTCCTTCCTTGTTTGAAACTGAAATCAAAGCTGTCTTTATCATTTTGCTCCAAGTTTTTTTATTCTGTCCATGCTTTTTTTGTGCAACTCTTTTGTATAATTGTAGCTTCTTCTTGGCAGTTTTTTAGTATAATTATATGTCCCTTTTACCGTCTTTTTGACTTGAGATTGAATCCTGTTTTGTATAATTTTGACTGTTTCCCAACCAACCAAAAATACCCCTGCAAACAACAAAATCCAGCTAAAAGCATAGATAGATAATCCTGTAACCAGATAAACTGGCTGGTAAAATTTAATAAACAACAAAACTTTCCCATAAACTCCAAGCACAAAACTTAACCCAACCAGAACAACACCAGCCAATAGCCTTTTGTCTTTCCACCACTTAATTTCTTTTCCACTCTGACTTTCGTTTTCCATGTTTTTAATTTCATCAATTTATTATTACTTTATTTTCTTGAACTTTGAGTTTTCCCTTGCTGTATAAATCAATTGATTTTACAATAATTTCCTGCTCTGCCTTCTGGACTTTTTCCTTTAATGATTCAACTGTCTCGTTTTTATCTATTTTAACTTCTTTTTGCATAATAATTGGGCCTGTATCAGCTCCTTCATCAACAAAATGCAATGTTGCGCCGGTTACTTTTTCCTTGTTTTTTAGAACTTGCTCATGCACATTCCTGTCCATTCCGGCTGCATATTTTGGCAGCAGGCTTGGATGAATATTCATAATCTTGTTTTTGTATTTGTTGACAAACCACGGGCTCAAAAATCTCATATAGCCAATCAGCAAAATTAAATCAATCTTGCTTTGATCGAGAATTCTCGATGCTTCCTTGTCAAACTCCTCCCTTGTCTTGTTTTTTTGCTCTACAAAAACAGCTTTAATGCTGTGCTTTCTTGCTCTTTCAAGTGCGTACGCATCTTGTCTATTGCTAATAACAACAGAAATCTTTGCATCAAGCTTTTTGGAGTTTATAGCATCAATTACAGCCTGCATATCTGTGCCTTTTGTCGACGCTAAAATACCAATATTAATCATGTAGCCCCCTAATGAATCAGATTAAATGGCGATATTTAAAGTTATTGGTTTACAATTAAAATTTTTCTATATGGAAAAATTCTTTATTCTTATTTTAATTAATACCCAGCAAACTTCTCAATCTTAACATTCTGCTGAAGCACATTCATTGTCTTCAACAAATTAGACAATCCTTCAACCATTCCAGGCGGTCCGCAGATGTAAAACATAGCATTGCTTAAATCATTGCAGAATTCTTTTATCATATTTTTATCAATTCTTCCAGTTTTTCCTTGCCATCCTGTTGCATTTTCAGTTATCGTGTTCACAACTTTTAGGTTGGGATTTTCTTTTTCAAAAACAGGCCATTCTTCTTTGTAAACAATGTCATTTGGAGTCCTATTGGAATAAAGCAATGTTAATTTTATTGGCAATTTTTTATCTGTTGCATATTTCACCATATCCCTGAAAGGCGTTATCCCAATTCCCCCTCCCAAAAAAACTATTTCTTTTGCATCTTCTTTCAAAACAAAAATTCCCATCGGTCCTTTTATTTTTACTTTATCATTAATTTTCAGATTATTAAATTTCTGCTTGAATAAAGTGCTGGATATTTTTGTTGAAAATAATAAAAAATTTTCCGTAGGAGAAGAAGCGATTGACAAAGGTCTTGTGTTGCCATTTTCAGGGTCATCCAAGCCAAGCTCAAACATTGCATACTGTCCTGGATTGAAATTAAAAGATTCCTTTTCTAATTTTACGCTCTTGACATCTGCAGTTTCTGATTTTGTTTCAATAACTTTAAATTCACTGTTTATCATTTTTGGATAATATTAATATTATTGGCGCCCATGTAACTCAGACTTTGTATTGATCTTTTATTATTTCATATCATAATTTTATATAATGATATTTTTATATTAAGATATTCACATACTATAAAATACAACTAAAAAATAAAATTATATCTTCTTAGACAATCCCATTGCCTTCAAAGTGTTATCCATGAGCATTGCTCTTGTCATTGGACCAACTCCGCCTGGAACAGGCGTTATATAGCCTGCAACTTCCTTTACATTTTCAAAATCAACATCGCCGACTAACTTGCCGTTAACCCTATTTATTCCGACATCAATGACAACAGCGCCTTCTTTCACCATGTCTTTTCTTATCAAATTTTGTTTTCCAACAGCGACAACAAGTATATCTGCTTTTTTTGTATAACCGGCCAAATATTTTGTTTTTGAATGGCAGATAGTAACAGTTGCATTTCTTTCTAGAAGCATCATGGCAGTGGGCTTTCCGACTATGTTGCTCCTTCCCAAAACAACTGCATTCTTTCCTTCAATCCTTACTCCAGTTGATTCAACCAGATAGATTACAGCCCTTGCAGTTGCAGGAGCCAAAATCATATTTTCACAAATTAAATTTCCAAGGCTTAAAGGTGTAAATCCATCAACATCCTTATGAGGCAATATTGAATTTATTATTAATTTTTCATCAATATGGCTTGGCAGCGGCAACTGAACCAATATTCCATGCAGACTCTCCTTCTGATTCAAATCTCCAATCAGCTTCAGCAAATCTATTTCGCTCGTTTCTTCGCTTAGATTATATCTTTCGCAATAAAATCCCGCTTCCTTAGAATCCTTTTCCTTGAAATTAACATAAACTTCAGAAGCGGGGTTGTTTCCCACTAAAACTAAAGCCAATCCTGGCTTTTCCTTCATGTTTTTTACTTTATTTTTTATATTTTCAAGAATGCTTTTTGCAATTTTGTTCCCATCGATGATTTTTGCTGGCATTTTAATGTTATTTTTATTTTTCCATAACTCGGTTTTATTAATGTTCAATGAATATAAATCCTATTCCTTTATTTTATGTATTTGTGTCTCACATGATGCATTAATTATTTTGCAACAATAAAATTTTAAGTTCAAAAAAAATCAATTATCTCAAAATATCAAAATCTGGGTAAAGAGGAAATTCTTTGCACAATTCCATAACTTCTTTTCTAATTTGATGTATTTTTTTATTCTTTGCTATGGATTCTTTAAAGTTTTTCAGGTACTCCTTGATTTCGTCTTTATTTTCAGGCAAATTAAATTGCTTTACCTCCATTATTATTTCAGCAATCCACTTCCCAATAATTTGCATCTCTTTTTCTTGCATTCCCCTAGTTGTCAATGACGGAGTTCCCATCCTCAACCCGCTCGGATAAAATGGAGAGCTTGGATCCGCAGGAATTGTGTTTTTATTCATTGTAATATTGGCTTCGTCAAGAGCTTCCTGCGCAAAAATTCCTTTCCCCTTCCCGAATGGCGTCAAATCGATTAGTATAAGATGATTATCGCTTCCGTTTGTCACAACTTTTATTCCGTTGTCAATCAATGATTTTGCAAGCGCTCTTGAATTATTTACAATCTGCTCGCAGTATTTTCTGAATTCTGGCTTGCCCATTTCTTTCAGCGCAACTGCAATCGCTGCTGTCGTATGGTCATGAGGTCCGCCTTGAAGTCCGGGAAAAACAGCCTTGTCTATTTTTGCAGAAAGCTCAGGGTCCTTGTCAATTCCTTTCTGAGTTATCATTATAATCCCGCCGCGCGGCCCCCTGAAAGTCTTATGAGTTGTTGTAGTTATGATATGCACATATCTTGACGGGCTTTTGTGAACACCTGAAGCAACCAATCCTGAAATATGGGCAATATCAGCTGCAAGATATGCCCCAACTTTGTCTGCGATTTTTCCAAACTCCTCAAAAGGAAATTCCCTCGCATAAGCTGTAAATCCGACCCACATAAGCTTCGGCTTGTGCTCCATTGCAAGTTTTTCAACCTCCTCAAGGTCAATGTAGCCGTCTTTTCTAACGTGATATGGTACTGAATTAAACAATTGGCCAGTATAACTTGCCTTAAATCCATGCGTCAAATGCCCGCCATCAGGCAGATGGAGTCCCATAATTGTGTCATTAGGCTGGCAAACTGCCATATACACTGCAAAATTTGCAGGGCTTCCGGAATAGGGCTGGATATTGGCATGAACAACATTGAAGGTTTTTTTTACCCTTTCAATTGCGATCAATTCAACTTCATCAATAAACTGGTTGCCGCCGTAATATCTTTTTTTTGGATAACCCTCAGAATATTTATTTGTCAGAATTGAGCCCATTGCCTGCAAAACGGCTTTGCTTACATTATTTTCAGAAGGAATCATTTCCAAGCCAAGCTGCTGCCTCTCAAGCTCACTTTTTATTAAATCATATATTTCGGGATCAGATTTTGAAATATCATCCATCATTGACAATTAAACCACCACTATAGAAAAGACAAGATGAATTGTTTATATAATTTTTGGATTTTATTAGAAAGATTTCGCAAGTTTTTTAATGCAAAAAAAATAAAAATAAATCAATTACCCAATCGCCCCAAGGGGCGGGGTATGTTTAAAATTCTGATAACTTGAGTTGATTATCATCTCGTCCTTGTTCCTTAACATATTTCTTTATTCTGTCTAATCCACCAAAT
>JAHFQA010000045.1 GCA_023266475.1 Candidatus Woesearchaeota archaeon
TTAAAGATGATCCTACCCAATTGAGAATTTCTGCATAAAGGGCACATCTGGTGTTGGATTTTATAGATTAGACAAAACTGAGGCTGAAACTGTTTTTACCAAAAACCATTGGTCTGCATTCTTTCTTTATGACTTTGAAAAAAAAGCATATGATTATTCAAGATTGACCGAATTAGAAGTAGGACTACAAGAAAAAGGAATAAGAAATCTTATTATCACTGGTGTTACTGGTACTCATTGCATTCCTATAAACATTGAACATGCTTTAAGATTACGATACAATGTTATACTTCCAAGAGATTGTGTGGCTTCACGTGGTGAAAGAATTGGGCATCATATTAAATATATCAGAAAATATGAAAAACATACAGATGTTAAAGTTATTAATTCAAGCCAAATAATATACCCATCCTAATTCAAAATAAAATGCGGGGAGCAGGATTCGAACCTGCGAAGGCACTAAGCCAATAGATGGCCCATAGCACTTCATCAGCCTTTTAAGCCTCGTTACTTAACCAACTTGAGTTTGGATGTTTAGCACCTTTGGATGCCAACCGCTATCCCGTTTGGCCGCTCCGGCATCCCCGCACAAGTTATAGAATTCAAAATTGCTTTAAAAACATTGCTAAAATTTATTTTTATAATTTAGTTGAAAAATAAATCCTCCTGCAGCGCATGTTAGGCTCACTCATTATTTTTACTATATTTAATATCTATGTTGAGGTGCTGCGATATGGCAGGAAAGCAACACCGAGCACTAACCATTGTCCCGAAGAAACTGTTTGAATAATTTAAGAAACAATTAAATATAAAATTTTTTATGTCAAACTCTTCAATTTATTCTCAATTGCGCCGAGCTCAGATTCCAATTTTTCAAGCTCGGTCTTCTCTCTTACAGGCCTTTTTTCAGGAGATTTTCCTTTTTTGTCTTTCGTATTTCGGACTTTGCTTGAAGGTGCTTGTCTCGCAATATTTGCCTTTAAGTTTGTTTGAGGGAGCTTTGCTTTCACGGTTCCCATCATCCTGTTTGCTTCCTTGAGCATAGTTCTAATTCTTTGAATTTTTTCAAACTTTTCATGTCTGATGCTCCTGAATTTCTCAAATCTCTGCAGAACTTCAAGAATCTCCTTTAAGGTTTCAAGAATATACCTTCTTACTTCATTAGGATCTTTTACATCTACGTAAAAAAGCTCGCTATCATGCTCTTTCAAATTCTTCACCACTTATGCTCCGGCTCGAACATCATCTTGTCTATGCTGTCTATTTTTTTCTCAATCTCATTTATCACTCTATTCCACATTGCAATCTCAGCTTCTTCCTCGTTGCGCAATGAATTTATGCTTGCTAATGTGTCTCCAACTTCCTTTATCTTGGATTTTATCATGTCCAGTACATCAAGTATCTCTTTGTATTGCTCTACTTTTACAAAGACTGGAGCCCCTCTTCTTTGTTCTATCATTTTAATCACCTTTGAATAAAGTTCTATCTATAAAAATAAGTTTTTTCTGTAGATCTTCAAGTGAAAATCTTATTTTATTGAAAGATTTGTCATTTGCATTCTTTATGCTTTCTAATTTTAATAGGGCTTCCTCAGACTTCTTTAAGTCATTTCTAACAATGCCTATAATGCCTAGCATCGCCTTGAATTTATCAATCCTAACATAAATTACCTTTCCGCTCTGAGTTTCTATAAAATCTGCTCTTTCCTGCTTGAACAGCCTACTTTTAGAACCGGCTTCTAAAGGATTAAATGAAGCTTCTTCCGACTTATTTGGGTATTCTGCTTCAAGTTTTGGCATCTGCTCCGGCTTTATTGGAGTACGTTCAGGAATTGATTGAGGGGAATTGGCAGGAGATGTAAATGGCATCGTATTCTCTTCAATTTCAGGGAATTTGGGAAAATCAGGCACATTTTCTTCTGAGCCGAGTTTTGGCATTTTATCCTCTATATCTGGAAAATCGAATTTAGGAAAGTCTCTTGGTCTAGAATCAATTTTTTCATCTATCTCTGGGAAATCAGGAAAATTTACATCCTTATTGAAGTCATCAAAATCCTTGCCTAAGGCTGGTTTATTGCCTTCCAAAGAAGGTGGTGCAGGAGGTAAATCTAAATCATCAAACTCTTCAGCTTTCTTCTTCCTCTGCAAGAACTTTAGTAACCCCACTAATACCTACCCATAGCAAGTATACTAAGGCGTATTTATTAAAACTTTTGTTAGCATTAGTAAATAGTGAAGCAATTTGAGCAAATATTTGATAAAAAATAAATAATATAGGCATAATTTATATCAAATGAAGGCTCTGGCAATTATGCTTATTTTTTCACTTTCGCTTCTCAATGCAGCTTTTGCACAGGAATCAGAATGCGATTATAAAGTTGAAATTTTAATCAATGGAACAAAATTCCTGCAAAAAGACTTCACTTGGAGGATGAAAGCGACTAAATTGCTGGGAATATCAACAAATATAACAGGAACTGCAGAGATTATGGATTCTAACGGTAAAATAATCAAACGTTACAATCCTTGGAAAAATGAGCCGATTTCAAGGCAAAAAACATCAAGCACGTATTCGCCTAACTTAAACGAAGGAGATTATAATATTGTATCCAGGATTAATGTGTGGTGTGATGATTTCAACAAAGTTAACAATATTGATGCTAAAACAATAAAAATAAGGCCTGAAATAAATCAAGAAATTGAAGGCCAAAAAAATAATTATAGCAGTCCACTAGTAATTGGCAATGAAATAAATTTAACTGAAACAAAAAATGAAGGGCAAAATATTATAATCAATAACACTAAAAATGAAACTTCAAATTCACAAATTATTGAAACTGATAAGCCACCGGCGAATGAGAAAATTGATAATGAAATAAGGCTGGCTGCAAAAATTCAAAAATATAATGAACAGCACATAACTGCTAATGCCGCAGATGAACCTCGGATTGCATATGAGTCAAGCAATGAAAAATCCAAAGGGCTCATCATAATTTTTCTTTTGGGATTGTCAATTATATTAAACATAGTATTGATATGGAAAAGGTAGTTAAGCATAATTAACTGCTTTTCCTTCAAATACATCTGCAATATCTTTGCACTTATTCATAATATTTTCTAAGTATTCGTAAATCTCTTTGTATTTTATTAAATCAATCGAGTTCTTATAATAATGGAATAAGTCTGATAAGGCTTCATAATAGATCTCATCTGCTTCCCCCTTAAGAGCATGAATTTTGGCAGAATGCATTTCAATATGCCTTGGTTTTCTTAAGTCTAAAATGCCTTTATTCAATTCACTCAAAGCATCACAAATCTTATCAATTAATTTAATTATTGGCGCTTCTATTCTTTCTATGCTTAATATAATAAATCTTAATGAAACATCATGAATTAATTCTATAAGATCAACAAGGGGAACTGTAATTTCTTGGAAATTGCTTTTACGTATGGGCGTTCTAAAATTTTTGTTTGGTCTTTCAAAAATTCTTTTACTTATTTCTTCGCCTTTGTGCGCTAATTTTTTAATTATGTTTGTTCTCTCCTTCCTCTCAGCCCTTTCCAAATTAGAATAACTATCAATGAATATTTTTAATTCTTTGCCACATTCCAAAGCGATTTCTGAAAGTTCTAAAAGCATATCAAAGAATTTATACTTTTTAGGCACAAGCCAGCCCATGAGCTTTTTCATATTTTTGGTTCTTAATACTGTATATATATAGGTTTCTATGATGTAAATGGTATAAATAATCAAAATTAGTTTCTCAAAAACCTTTATATACACCTTTACTTTCTAAAAACTTATGGCAGAAGCTGAAAAGCAAGGAGAGAATGCGCATTTAAGATGCAGATCAATTATAGAAGTTTTAGGCAAGCCGCAAGAGCATGTAGAAAATGCAATCAAAGAATATGTTGAGCACATAAAGCAGGATTCAGAGCTTATAATTCTTAATGAGGACTATTCAGATATAGCTGAGCAGGGCAAGCTGTGGAGCAAGTTTGTTGAACTGGATTTAGTTATAAAAGGTACTAGGAAATTAATCAGCTTTTGCTTTGAGTATATGCCTTCATCAATTGAAGTTTTAAAGCCAGAGCATTTGATAATGACAAATCCAGAGCTTTCTAATTTTCTGAATGATTTGCAAGCTAGGCTTCATAATGTTGACATGATTGTTAAGCAGCAAAAGGCAGAAAATGACTTCATAAAACAAAATATGAATGCCATAATTCATAATGCAATAATAATATGCTTGAAAATCAGCAAGCTTTCCCTTGAGCAGCTCTCCCAAATCACAGGAGTTGACAAGAAAGAGCTTGAAATTTTTGTGGAAAAGATGCTCAAGGAAAATAAAATAAAAAAAGAGAATGGGCTGTACACATTAGCATAAATCTGAATATGAAAAAACAAGTTAAAGAGAAAAAATTATCTCAATCTGATTTAATTTTGTATCTTCATGCATCTGCTGCTTTTCAACTTCTAAATGCAGGTGTAGAATTAAAATTATTCGAATTACTTCATCAGAAGAAAACTCAAACCGTTCCCGACATTGCAAATGCACTAAAATTAAAACTTCAATCAGCTAGGTGCCTTGTCTTTGGACTTGTTGCTTTAAGATTGATAAAAAATGTAAATAATTTATACCAAAATGGCAGTATTATTGAAAGATTATTCAACGAAGGTGAATGGAAGTTGTTTAAGTCTATGGTGTTGCTTCAGTCTAATATAATGTATATAGGTCAGATAGATTTTGTAAAATCTTTACAACAATCTCGTAATGTTGGGCTTCAAAGATTTGCAGGAACAGGAAATACCCTATACCAACGCCTTGGGCAAAGTCCAAAACTTCAAAAAATTTTTAAGGATTTCATGGAAGTATATTCTGAATTTGCCAATCCTCACCTTCTGAGGCATGTAAATTTCAGCCAAGACCACTTTGTTCTTGATGTTGGTGGAGGTAGTGGAACTAACGCAATAGCATTAGCAAAACATTATCCTAATTCGAGTGTCATACTTCTTGATTTGCCTGGTGTTGCTTCTGTTGCAAAGAAAAAGATTGAGCAACACGGTCTTTCTGATAAAATCAAATTTTATCCAGCCGATATGTTTAAGCAACAATTTCCTAAAAATCAAGATTGTGTCTTATTAATACACCAACTCGTAATTTGGAGTTCAGAAGGAAACATTATATTGCTTCGTAAAGCATACGAATCCCTTAAGAAGAATGGTCGCGTAATTATTTTTAATTCAATTGCAGATGATAGTGAAAATGGTCCACTCATGGCAGCTCTTGATACAGTTTATTTCAGGTCAATAGCTGCTGGAAATGGCATGATATATCCTTGGAAAGATTATGAAAAATGGCTCCATAAAATTGGTTTTAAAAGAGTTGAGCGTATAAGATGTAAATCTTGGACACCGCACGGGATTATTGTAGGATACAAATAGCAAGCATTGATATTGAATATTCATTATAAATCAAATAGTTTGAAAATGGTCTTTATCTCTATCACAATATATTTAAACGAGACTAAAATATAAATACCATAATGGCAGAGCTTAAAAAAGCAAGTGTAAAGAGCAAAGTAGAGGCAGTCTTATTTTCCACAGGCCATAAAATAAGCCTTGATGAAATAAGCAAGCTTTGCAGGTCAAGAAAAGAGGAGGTACTTTTGTCGTTGCAGGAACTGCAAAAGGAATACGATGAAAAGCAATCTTCTTTGATGCTAGTTGAAGAAGGTGAATTCTGGAAATTTACAGTTAGGGACCATTTGATTTCCATAGTGAGGAAAATTGTTACGGAAACAGAGCTTACAAAAAGCGTTCTTGAAACACTTGCCGTAATCGCATTTAAGTATCCAATTCTGCAGTCGGACCTCATCAAATTAAGGACTAATAAGTCTTATGACCATCTGGCTGAGCTTGAAAAATCCGGCTACATATCAAGGCAGAAGCACGGCAGGACAAATCTAATCAAGCTTACTGAAAAATTCTTCAAGTATTTTGACCTTACCGAGGAACAGCTTAGAGACAGGTTCAAGGATTTTGGAAGCATAGCAAGGGCAATACGCGAAAAGGAAGACGAAGTCAAAATGATAAAAGATGATCAGCGTAAGAAGGCAGAGGATCTGAAAAAAGAGGATGAAAAAATTAGGCAGGAAATTGAAGCGCTTGATAAGGCTGGTGAGGATTTTAATGTTCCACTAGAGACTTATGAATCGAAATCCAACGAAAATATATCAGGCACACCAAAACTTCAAGAAAATTTAACAGATGATAAAGAAAAAATTGGAGATTTAGTTGTAGTTGATTCAGAGCAGATGGAAAATTCAGAAAAAGAAGAGGAGAATCATGAAATTGGGCAAATAACTGTTCAAGAAAAAGAAGAATTACAAACTGAAAGCACAAATCAACCTCTTATTCAAGAGAAGGAACTGACAAATTTTGCAGAAAATAAAGTCAAAAGTGAAATTAAAGAAAATTTTGAAAAACCTTTTAAGACAAAAACTAGAAAACATAAACAAACTCAAGGAATAAAGCTATCTCCGGAAATGGAAGCAAAAGTTGATGAAAAAGTAAATGAGATGCTTGGCCTTTCAGAAAAAGAAGGAGATAAAGAAGGAAATAAGGAAAATTTATGATAATTAAATGGCTTTTATTAGAAATTTATTGAATTGCTCTATTGTGTACAGCAAGAAGAACTAAAAGCATAAAAATTCGTTAGAATAATCAAACAATTTCAATCCGTTCGCTTCGCTCACAATATTTACTGCTCGGCAAAATCTTTCCTGCCAATCGATTTTACCTCGCCAATATATTACAATAATCAAATAAAAAATACACTAAAATGTTCCTGCTCCAATGCCCCAAATGCAAAAACAAGATGAAATATCAGAGCAAAGATATATATCTTGTCGGAAAGAAGAAAAAATGTGTTTATTGTGGATTTTCTATTTCTGTTTACAAAGCTATTTTAAAGAAAATCTAAAAGTTAGGTAATCAATTGTTGAGATATTTCCGAGTTTTTTTGCTCACTTCTTTTGAATCATTAGATTTTAAAGCCATAATTTTCTATACAGAAAATATTTTTAAAACATAATCATTATAAAGTGAGAAATATACCTATTTTTAGACGATAAAGTATTAATAAAATTCTTCAAAAATGACAGAAAACAATGAACCAAAATTAGGAACGAAAATAGTTTCGAGAGTCATTCAAGATGAGATGAAACAATCGTACTTAGATTATTCTATGTCAGTAATTGTTGGTAGGGCTTTGCCAGATGTACGGGATGGTTTAAAACCAGTCCATAGGCGTGTTCTTTACACAATGTGGGAAATTGGTTTGCTTCACAATAAACCATTTAAAAAATCAGCAAATGTAGTCGGGAATTGTATGGCCAGATTTCATCCCCATGGGGATACTGCTATTTATGACACCCTTGTCCGCTTGGCCCAAGACTTCTCAATGAGATATCCATTGATTGAAGGTCAAGGAAATTTTGGATCACTCGACGGCGATCCGGCAGCTGCAATGAGATACACCGAATGCAGATTGGCAAAGCTTGCAGAGGAAATGCTGGAAGACATTGACAAGAAAACAGTGAGATTTGTTCCAAATTTTGACAACAGCGCCGCAGAGCCTGTTGCTCTTCCTTCAAAGCTGCCGAATCTTTTGGTTAATGGAAGTTCTGGAATTGCAGTTGGAATGGCAACAAACATTCCGCCGCATAATCTTGTTGAAGTTGCTGACGCAACAATAAAGCAGATTGACAATCCAGATATAAGCATTCAGGAAATTATAGGCATAATCTATGGTCCTGATTTTCCAACTGGCGCATTAATCTGCGGCAGAAATGGAATTAAGGATGCGTACTCAACAGGAAGAGGCAAAATTCTTGTAAGGGCAAAAACAAACATAGAAGAGTCAAAGACAAAATCTGCGATAATTGTAAATGAGATACCTTTTATGGTAAATAAATCTGAATTGCTGGAAGAAATAGCAGACCTTGTAAGGGATAAAAAAATTGTTGGAATTTCTGATGTAAGAGACGAATCAGATAGGAATGGGATAAGAGTGGTCATTGAGCTTAAAAAAGATGCTGACAGAGAAGTTGTTCTTAACCAGCTTTTCCAGCATACAAGAATGCAGACAACATTTGGTATAATAATGTTAGCCCTTGTCAATAACGAGCCAAAAGTTCTCAATATCAAGCAACTGATTCATTATTACATAGAGCATAGAAGAGATGTTGTAAGAAAAAGAACTTTGTTTGACTTGAATAAGGCACGGACAAGAGAGCATATCCTTGAAGGACTGCTTGTCGCTTTATTAAACATAAATAATGTGATCAAGCTCATCAAAGAAAGCAGATCAGTTGAAATCGCAAAAGAGGCATTGGCTTTAAATTACAATTTGACCAACGAGCAGGCATTAGCAATTCTTGACATGAGACTTCAGAGATTGACGTCTTTAGAACAAGAGAAATTAAAGCAGGAGCACACAGAATTACGGAAACTAATTGAAGAACTTGAGTCTGTACTTTCGAGCCAGCAAAAAATACTTGATATTATCAAGAAAGAAATTAATGAATTGAAGGAGAAATACAAAGACGGAAGAAGGACTCAAATAATTGAGCTCGAAAATGTTGAACTTGAAACAGAGGACTTGATAAAAGACGAGGATATGGCAATAACTATAACCAATTCCGGCTACATTAAAAGGCTGCCGTTGCAGACTTATAAGCTGCAGCATCGAGGTGGAAAGGGAATAATTGCCACAACAACAAAAGATGAGGACATTGTTAAGGATATTTTTGTTGCAAGCACACATTCCTACCTTTTGTTTTTTACAAACAAGGGCAGAGTGCATTGGTTTAAGGTTTATAATATTCCAGAAGCAAGTAGGCAAGCAAGAGGTAAGGCAATTGTAAATCTTCTTCAGCTTAAAAATGATGAAACAGTTACAGCGTTTGTTCCTGTAAAGATTTTTGACAACAATCATTATCTTATTATGGCGACAAAAAAAGGAACTGTTAAGAAAACAGAACTTATGGCTTACAGCAATCCACGTAAAGGTGGGATCGTGGCAATTACACTAGATCAAAATGACGAACTTATTAATGTTGAATTGACCGACGGAGAGCAGCAGATTATTTTGGCAACAAAAAATGGAAATGCCGTCAGGTTTAAAGAGAAGGATGTAAGGGCAACAGGCAGGTCTGCCCAAGGTGTCAGGGGAATAAGCTTGAAAGGCAATGATGAAGTTATTGGGATGGTTGTTGCCTCTGATGACAAGACTTTGCTCAGCGTCACAGAGAACGGCTATGGAAAGAGAACACCAATTTCTGAATACAGGTTAATAAACAGAGGTGGTTCCGGTGTAATTAATATACAATGCAGTGAAAGAAATGGAAGCGTAGTTTGCATATGCGACGTTTCAGAAAATGACGACATTATATTTATCAGCAAGAATGGAATTGTCATAAGATGCCCGGCAACTGACATTTCTTCAATAGGACGGAACACACAAGGAGTGAGGATAATGAAATTAGGGTCAGGAGATAAAGTTGTTAGTGCTGTTAAAGTTCCTAGAGAGAATAATGGTCAGTGAAGCTTATAAAAAATATCCAAGAGAGCCCTCACTTTCTATGTTTATGCACGATTCCATTACGATATTTGAACTATTCCGGTGTGCTTTAAACCTTTGACTTGGTATTTATTAGTTGTGGAATTGTAAGTGCATGTGTAGGTATTAGATTGTCTGCCATTACATTTAAAATTGAATTCGTTTTTCAAGTTGCATTTTTTGCTTATATTGATTATATCTTTTATTTGGTCATCCTTAATGCAAACTCTACTGAGAGACGGATTAATTCTATCGACAAACATTACCTTTGTTTTGCCGGTAGGCATTTTCAATCCTTTCAAAAGCAATGAGCCCTTTTGGCCTGGAAGCTGCTTGTTAATAGTCATGTTTGTTAAGTTTAGCAGATTAGATGAAAAGTTGAAATAAAATTCAACTACAGTTAAGTTGCTATCAATAAATTTTACGTTGGAATTTTCATTAAATAATATTGATAAATTGCTTGAGCCGTTAACTAATATTGTGAGATTAATTGTTGAAGTATTGACAGAGTTTTTATTGCCTATTAATTTATCAATGCTATCATCGATTCCATCGTTATCAAAATCGTTTTCGGGAACATCTAAAATTATGATTTTGAAAGTAGTAGAATCATTAAGGTATCCGTCAGAAACAGTTGCCCCTAATGTGTAATTTCCGCTGTCATTTAATGAGGTATTCCACTCAAAAATATTAGATGTATTTAAAAATTTTGATAAATTAATCGAAAATGTAAGCGTGTCGCTATTTGGATCAAAAGCTGAAAGGTTAATTTTTATCTTTTCTAACTCTTTTATTGTTATATTATTTACAGACTCAATTATAGGGCGTTTATTTAACTTTATAATAATTTGTTCAGCATTATTGCTCTCATTCAATTCTTCAACAAAATCCTGCAAATCAGCAATAGCACCAAACTCCAAGTCAGAAATATTTTCAAAATATTCTTGATATATTATTTGTGAATCAGTTTTCAGAATGTTAGATTTATTGCTTTTAAAAAAAGAATTGTTGTCAAAGATCTCTGTAAAAACATTAAATGCTGGCTTGTAGCCTATATTCTTAAAAGTGAAATTCACTGTAATATTTTCTAATCCGTAATGATATTCGTCCGATGCGGAGATATCTACTATTATATCCGGTAGGTTTGGAGCGTCAAAGTCATTGAAGTTGTAGTACTGGGTTATGTAAGCATCATTTATTTTATCAACTAAAGCGCCGTTTTCATAAAGCTCCGCATATTTCATAATAAACGGCCCATTTAGTTTTTTGTCAAAAATTTTTGAGCCATTAAAGTCAATATTCACAATATTATCCCCTACAGTAAGATAAATTGATACATTTTTTATTTCTATGACGTTATCAAAAAGATCATAAAGAGCTAATACAATTGAATAATAATTGTCTTCAACAATTCTTGTATTTGCTCCGATTCGCAAAATATCATGTCTTAAATCACTATTTATATCAAGACCATTATCACTAAAATCGCTGATGAAGGATTCAGTAGCAAAATCCCTATAATCGTAAAGCGCAGTTGTATAGTTTGTTTTGAGAATTTTTTTACCAATTTTTACAGAAGATATGTTAAAATTGCCAATAAAATGGGTCCTTTTTATTGTTTCATTAAAAAAATTAAAAATCACGTCTTGTTCTGTACCTGCTGCTGAAATATTTTCTTTCGCAACGATAAATGAATTATTATAGGATAGGTATAATGTTGTTTCGAATGTGCCATTTAAGGACGAATTAAGCGTAATGTTTATAGTTAAATTTTTATCATTCCTATAATCTTTAATTCCTGTAATTTTGAAGCCTTCCTCAAAACTTGGGTAAATTTGAGTCAGAATGTTATCTTTTCTATACTTTAAACTGTAAGTTAAATTGTAGACTTTTATTGAATAATAAAATTGATTTTGGCTAAAGAGCATTGAGCTGAAACTCAAATTTATTTTGTTTAAACTGGAGTTAAGTATTTTTGTTGTCTCATTGGCTAAAATTCCGCTCTTATCAAATAAATTTATGACAAAGACAAAACTTCCACTAATATTGTTAGTAGTCAATTCAAAAACCAAAGTGTCATTTATTCCATTGTGGTTTTTGTCAATCATAAAATCTGAATAAT
>JAHFQA010000046.1 GCA_023266475.1 Candidatus Woesearchaeota archaeon
ACTTCTTCACTAAGTCAATACAAATTCCTGCTGCTACCGTGACTCCCGAGTCTCTCACAGCAAATCTCGCCATCTGCGGTATTTCTGCCTGCTTTTCTATGCACAATGGCTGCATTGGCTTGATTTTGACAATTGCAGCATCTCCATTTTTAATAAAGTCAGGCTTCTCTTCCTTTGTGGCGCCTGTTGCCGGATCAAGCTTCTTCACAATTTCTGTTATTTGGCATGCAACCTGTGCTGTGTGAACGTGGAAAACTGGCGTGTAGCCGACGGTTATAACAGTTGGATGGTTTAATACAATTATCTGCGCTGTAAACTCTGTTGCAACGGTTGGAGGG
This sequence comes from Candidatus Woesearchaeota archaeon, assembly GCA_023266475.1. Taxonomy (GTDB): domain Archaea; phylum Nanobdellota; class Nanobdellia; order Woesearchaeales; family GW2011-AR4. Next base: position 339 of record JAHFQA010000046.1, read on the forward strand.
CTGCTGACATGACCTAAAACATCTCCCCTTGCTATATCTTTTTTCTCAATGCCCCTGACGTTAAAGCCAATGTTATCGCCTGGCTCTGCCTCCTGTAGCTGCTCATGGTGCATTTCAATTGACTTTACTTCGCCAGTTATTCCCTTTCCTTCCCTTGCGGGAACAACCATGATCTTGTCGTTTATCTTCATCACTCCAGTAACAACCTTGCCGACTGGAACAACCCCAATTCCTGTAATATTATAAACATCCTGGATTGGCAATCTTAGCGGCAACTGTGTTGGCTTCTGGGGCTCTTTAAGTATGTCTAAAGATTCAAGCAAAGTGCCTCCCTTATACCACGGCATATTAGTTGTTTTTTTTGCAACGTTGTCGCCTGGGAAAGAAGCTCCTGCAACAAATTGAACCTCTTCAATTTTGTAGCCCACCAGCTTCAATTGCTTTGACACCTCTTCTTTTACTTCATTAAATCTCTTTTCCTCATACTTCGCCATGTCCATTTTGTTGACATAGACTATCAATTGATTGACTCCAAGCGTTCTTGCCAAGAAAATGTGCTCTTTAGTCTGTGCCTGAACACCGTCACCTGGGTTTGCAGAAACAACAAGAATTCCTGCATCAGCCTGTGCAGCCCCCGTAATCATATTCTTAATGAAATCCTTGTGCCCTGGTGCATCAATAATTGTAAAATAATATTTAGGGCTTTCAAACCTTTTGTGAGAAAGGTCTATTGTAACACCCCTTTCTCTTTCTTCCTTCAAATTGTCCATTACGAATGCAAACTCAAATCCGACTTTACCAAGCTCTTTTGCTGTATCCTTTAATTTTCTCATAGTCTGCTCGTCAATATTGCCTGTGTCGTAAAGCAGCCTGCCTACAGTAGTTGATTTCCCATGGTCTACGTGACCAATGAACACAATATTCATGTGTGGTTTTCCTTTAGCCATTTTTAAATAAGCCTCCCAAAAATATTTTAATTTTAGCTTATTTGGGAATTCCAGCGCATTTATAAAGGTTGCGGAAATTTATATATAAAAAGAAGGTTTTTAAAGGACATTAGAATACTAGTATAATGCTAAATTACTCCAATTTTTTATTTTATTATTATAGCAAATCACACTAATATCCGTAACTTTTTATTGTGATTTGCTTATTAGGAAATAACAAATGTATCCGAAAATTAAAGTTATTTCCTATAAATATAATTATTGCGGTGTGTAATAAGTAAGAAAATTGATAATAATATTGAGATCAAATTAATACAAACATAAGCAAAGCTAGATTGCGAAAATAAAAAACAAATAAAATGTTTAAGTTCCTAAAGGAGAAACTGAAGAGCGCCATTTCAAAGATTTCTGAAGGCGTGGAAAAGGAAGGCAAAGTAGAAGAAGAAAGAATAGGGAAACCTGCAGAAGAAGTTAAGAAAGAAGAAGGCAAGGGTTTTTTTGCAAAATTAAAAGAAAGAATTGTTGGAAAAGAGGAAACAAAAGAAGATATTGAAGGAAAAAAAATAGAAATTGAGGATAAATCAGAGGTCACAGAAGAAAAATCAGAAATAATTGAACATATAAAAAAAGAGCCGCAAAAAACAAGGGAATCAGCAGAGCATAAAAAAATTGAACAGCCAAAAATAAAAGAAGAAATAAAATATCCAATAAAAAAGCATGAAGAAGCAATAAAATCTATACAAGATATTAAAGAATTTCATAAACCGATAGAACATAAAGTTCATGTTAAAGAAGAGCCAATAAAAGAAAAAATCCAAGAGGTTCCAAAAAATAGGGAGGGGCCTGAAAAAAAGGGGTTTTTCGAGACCGTAAAGGAAAAGATAATTACAACTAAAATAAATGAGGATCAGTTTGAAAAACTATTCTGGGAATTGGAATTGGCGTTGATGGAAAATAATGTTGCTGTTGAAGTAATAGAAAAAATAAAAAATGACCTCAAAGTCGAAATTGTTGACAAACCTATCAGAAGGATGAAGGTTGAAGAGACAATATCCTCGACGTTAAAAAATTCAATTGAAGGCCTGTTTGAAATCAGCAATATTGATTTAATTCAGGTAATCAAGAATAAAAAAGAAAAGCCCTATGTAATAGCTTTCTTTGGCATAAACGGCTCGGGTAAGACGACAAGCATTGCAAAGCTTGGCAATATGCTCAAAGAAAAAAAAATCTCGTGCGTTCTTGCCGCTTCTGATACTTTTAGGGCTGCGTCAATTGAGCAATTGGAGTTGCATGCAAACAAAATCGGGATAAAAATTATAAAGCACGACTATGGAAGTGACCCAGCTGCTGTTGCCTTCGACGCTATCAAGCATGCAAAAGCCAAGAATATTGACGTTGTTTTAATTGACACAGCCGGAAGGATGCACAGCAACATTAATCTTGTCGATGAAATGAAAAAAATAATAAGGGTTGCAAAGCCTGACTTGAAAATATTCGTGGGAGAAAGTATTACAGGAAACGACTGTGTAGAGCAGGCAAAAACCTTCAATGAAGCGGTCGGCATTGATGGAATTATCTTGGCAAAAGCGGATGTTGATGAAAAAGGGGGGGCAGCTGTATCTGTAAGCTATGTTACCAAAAAGCCCATATTTTATTTGGGAACTGGCCAGGAATACAAAGATTTGGAAATTTTTGATAAGGAAAAGATTATGAAGAACATTGGGTTGGCTTAATTCAATAAAACTCAATCTCCCCATCCAAATAAATTCCTTTGTGCAGCTTTACCGGGCGCCATTCATCAACAACCAAATCAGCATTCAGCCATTCTGCAAGCTCTTCTGCATTTCCGATTGTGGCGCTTAACCCAATTATTTGAGCATTTTTAAGTAATTGTTTTAAAATTGTTAATAAAATCTCTAAAGTTGGCCCTCTTTCATGGTCATTAAGCAAATGAATTTCATCAACAACAATTGTTGCTATGCTAGTAAGCCATGGCGTGTGATGCCTTATCAATGAATCAAACTTTTCAGAAGTTGTGACAATCAAATCATATTCGGCAAGATAAGGGTCAGATGAATCAATATCACCAATTGTTAATGCAATCTTTGCAACTTGCGAGTACCTTCTCTTAAAATCCTTGAATTTTTCAGATGCCAGTGCTTTCAGCGGCACAATATAAATTGCTTTTCCCTTGCCCTCAATAATTGACTTAAGCATTGCAAGTTCTGCAATCAAAGTTTTTCCTGAAGCTGTTGGGGTGCACACAAGGAGATTTTTGCCGTTTAATAGCCCTTTTTTAATTGACTTTTCTTGTGCAGGCCTTAATTTAGTAATTTCTTTTTCAAGAATTCCATAAAGTTCTTTTGGAATAGTTTCCTTTACTGATTTTAGTTCCATTGTATCACAAATGCCCAAAATCAAGCGGATAAACAGCCCCAGTTGACCTTGCAGTCGACAAATACAAGACCAGTTTTGCAAATTCCTCAACTGCTTCCCTATCAGTTATTGGGTATTTAATTATTGAGGCAGACCTTATTTTATCCCAGTCTCTTTGAAGCATATAATCTGGCTTTAAAACAGGGCCCGGACCTATTGAATTAATAAAAATCCCTCGTTGCGCAAGCTCAATTGATAATGCCTTTGTCAATGAAGCAACAGCTCCTTTTGTCACAATATAAGGCAGGAAATCCCGGTAAACATTTCCAAGAAAAGTTCTGTCAGAAATTGTTATAATGTGGCTGCCATTGGGCATAATGCTAAGTGATTCCCTAATCGGCCAGAAGGTCCCCATTACATGCACGTCAAAATTCTTCTGAAAATCTTCCAGGCTTAACTCCCGAAATTTAACTTTTTCAAATACAGAAGCCATTAAAACCAGAATATCGACTCTTTTAAATTGTTTTTTTATTTTCTTGACTGCTTGAATTACACTTTCTCGAGAAGAAACGTCAACCTGAATATTTAGTGTTTTCACCCCGAATTTTTTTATTCTGCTTATAGTTTCATTCGCTTCGGCATTGGATTTATTGTAAGATATTATTATATTTGCGCCATGCTCGGCCAGAATTTCCGCAATTTTCTGGCCTATTCTCTTTCCACCGGTTATCCATGCTGTTTTACCCATTAGATTATACAAATCATCCATTTTGATTTTTAATAAGTTACAACATTAAAAAGCTTTCGGAAAAAAGATTTATAAATCACTGCAAAATATTTGTTGATATGGAAACGTGGAAACATTTTGTTGTGTCAGCAATTTTGTCGGCACTGATTTACCCAGTTTTTGGCTGGAAATCCTTATTAGTAATTGCTGGCGGCGTTTTGATAGATGTCGACCATTATTTTTGGTATGCCTATAAATATAGAAGATACGGCTTGACTGGCTGTTACAGGCATTTCATGAAAGGCCTGGAAGGAGATAATTACAAACATAATGTCGGGATACTATTAGTTTTCCATACTATAGAATTTCTTATTATGTGCTTATTGCTCTCAGTTTTTACAGACTATGCCATGATATTCACAATCGGGCTGCTTTCACATTACATTTTGGATTTAATTTACTTGATCAATGGCCCTAAATTTTTTATCGCAAGCACATCAACAATATCTTGGCTTTTCAAGAACAAGATTCAAAAGGTTTAAATAATTCTAATTTAATGGCATTAATATGGGCATTTCAAGAAAAGACTATATTCTGGATAGGTGGGTATATTATGCTTCTTCAAGGAAAAAAAGACCACAGGAATACAAAAAATTTTATTCAAAAGACGAAAGCAAGATCTGCTATTTTTGCCCTCGCAATGAGCACTTAACTCCGCCAGAAATCGGCAGGGTTGAATACAAAGGAAGCTGGAAGTTAAGATGGTTTTTGAACAAGTTTCCTGCAGTTGAAAAAAAAGAAAGGTCCAAGCTTAAGGCAAAAAAATATTTTTCTCAAGGAAATGCTTATGGAATCCATGAAGTTGTCGTCGAAACACAGCATCATAAATCCCAGCTTGCAGATTTGCCAGTTCAGCAGATAATTGAGCTTTTTGAAGTATTCAAAGTGAGAGTAAAGGAGCTTAGTAAAATTAAGAATATAAAATATGTTGAAGTATTCAAAAACCATGGCAAAGATGCAGGAACATCCTTAGTTCACAGCCACTCACAGATTACCGCATTAACTCAAATCCCGGCATTGGTCGCTGAAGAAGCTGAGTCAGTTAAGAAGTTTAGAAAATGCCCTTACTGTGATATTATAAAAATAGAAGCGAAATCAAAAAGAAAGATATTTGAAACAAAAAATGTTGTTGCCTTTGCCCCTTATGCCTCAAGGTTTAACTATGAAGCGTGGATTTTCACAAGAAATCACAGAAAAACAATGGAAGAATTAAGTGAAAATGAATTGGAAGATTTGGCGCTTGCAACAAAAAAAATTCTGATTAAATTGAAAAAAATAAACGCATCATACAATCTATTCATTCACTACTCCCCTGAAAAAGAAAACCTGCACTTCCATATAGAAATAACTCCGAGAATTGCAACATGGGGTGGATTTGAATTAGGAACAAATTTCACAATAAATTCTGTATTGCCGGAAGATGCTGCAAGGTTTTATAGGGTGTAAATTCTAATAGAATTCACTTCCTTGCTTTTCCCTGCGCTGCAACTTCAGCAATCCTTTTATTAATATCTTTAGGGTTTCCAATAAAATAATGCCTTATTGGCTTTAATTTGTCGTTGAGTTCGTAGACAAGTGGTATGCCAGTAGGAATATTGAAATTTACAATCTCTTGTTCGGAAATTTTATCAATAATCTTAACAAGTGCCCTTAAGCTATTTCCGCTTGCAGAAACCAAAACTTTTTTTCCGCTTTTTAATGCAGGAACAATCTTCTCGTTCCAATATGGGTTAACCCTGTTTACGCAATCCTTGAGCGATTCAGTCAGTGGCAAATATTTTTCGTCGATTTTCTTATATAATTTATCATTGGATGGATTTCTCCTATCATTTACCTGCAGCGATGGAGGTTTTGTATCATAGCTTCTTCTCCACATAAGTACCAGCTTCTCTCCATATTTAGCTGCCATTTTTGCTTTATTTAGTCCTTGCAAAGCCCCATAATGCCTCTCATTCAGGCGCCATGATTTTTCAATATTCGCATCTTTCAATTTCATTTCCCTGGCTACAATATCTGTTGTGCAAGTTGCCCTTTTGAGCACAGATGTAAAAATAATATCAAATTTGAAGCCTTTTTGCTTCATGACTTTCGCGGCATCCTTTGCTTCCCCAATTCCATGCTTTGTCAACGGAACATCAGTCCATCCTGTAAACATGTTCTGTTTGTTCCATGTGCTCTGGCCATGCCTTAAAAGAACAAGTTTAATCATTTTGTTATGAGAACGTCATCGCCAATCTCAGCTTTATATTTTTTCTTGAAAGAGCCACAATTCAGCGCAACTTCAACCCTTCCATAATCATCTTTTAATATTAGTGGCTTGCCTTTGGGAACATCTCCAAAAGTTACTGCGCAAGGCATTTGAATTGATTTATTTTTGAATTTTAAATTGATGTTGTTATTGAGTTGAATGTTAAAATTATCCCATGCCGAATGCATTATATTTAGATGCAAAGAGCCAAACTTGTTGATTGAGATGATTTTTGAGTAGATATTGTTCCCTTTAATTTTAGCTTCATCATACGGCGCCTTAACCAAATCTTTTGGGTCAATATTTTTTCCAAATTCTTCCATTTTAACTCCTTTGGAAAGGTATGCTGCAGCTGGTGTAAAAATATCCCTTCCATGGAAAATCGGGCTAACGGGCTTTCTCATATATTTTATATTCGTAATTTCAACAGCTTTTTTAATGCCGCCAAGGAATCTTGTTGCTGGAATTAAAACTCCATTATCTGGCCCAACCAAATAATCGCCCCTACCTGTTTTTATTATTATGGGCTTTCTTTTAGTTCCCACGCCAGGATCGACAACGCATACATGATACCCCAAAGGCACATAGTTTAGTGTTTCCATTGTTCTTGCTGCGTAAAACAGGTTAAAATCAGGCAGGCCATGCATAAGGTGGATTACATTCGCTTCTGAGTTTATTTCTAGGGCGACAGCTTCCATAATTCCAACTCCCTGGCTTTGAGCGCCAAAATCACTAGTAAGGGTTATAAATGGTCTTTTCATCTTAGAATTTTGCGAATTCTGCTTTTTTGCCAAGCTCTTCCTCAATTCTTAATAATCTATTGTACTTAGCAGTCCTTTCGCTTCTTGCCGGCGCTCCGAACTTGCATTGGCTTGCTCCCAAGCCGACTACCAAATCTGCAATGAAGCTGTCTTCTGTTTCGCCGCTTCTGTGGCTAACAACAACGTTCCAATTATTTTCAAATGCAATGGTAGCTGCATCGATTGCCTCTGTCACAGTCCCAATCTGGTTTACTTTCAGCAAAAGAGCATTGCAGGCCCTCCACTTTAAAGCTTTCTTAATTCGCCTTAAGCTAGTAACTAGTAAGTCATCTCCCACAATCTGGATTTTATCACTAAATTCCCTGTTAAAAAGCCTCCATCCATTCCAATCGTCCTGTGAAAACCCATCCTCAATAGAGATTACAGGAAATTTTTTAATTAAATTCTTGTAATAATCAACAACTTGTCTTATATTATATTTTTTGTTCAAAATTTTGTAAACGCCTATTTTTTCATCATAAAATTCAGAGGCGGCACAGTCCAAAGCTAATTTTATTTTTCCGCCATAACCGGATTCAGCAATCGCTTTAGCCATTAGCTCCAGCCTTTTTTCAACATCAGCAATTGGCGGTGCAAATCCTCCTTCATCTCCGAGCAAAATTGCCTTTGCCCCATACCTTTTCTTCAGAATATTTTTCAAACAAATGTAAGTCTCAGCTCCAGCCCTTAGAGCATCGCTGAAATTTTTAAAGCCAACTGGCACCAGCATATGCTCCTGTATGTCATTATCAACTCCGGCATGCCTGCCGCTGTTGACCACATTCATTTGCGGAATTGGCAGTTTAAGCTTATTTGCAGAGGAAAGCTCATGTATATGTTGATATATTTTTTTGCCAGAGCAGTAAGCTCCAGTTTTACATACAGCCATAGAGACGCCAAGGATTGCATTAGCACCAAGGTTTGATTTGTTTTCTGTTCCGTCAAGCTCATTAAGCATGTTATCAATCTCTCTTTGGTTTCTGGAATCAAATCCTATGATTTTCTTGGCAATTTTATTATTTACGTTTTTAACTGCAGTTAGAACTCCATTTCCGCTGTATCTTTTCTTATCATTGTCCCTTAATTCCAATGCCTCATGAATGCCTGTCGACGCGCCGCTTGGCACAATTGCGCTTGAAAAGAAGGAATTTGTCGCTAAATCAACCTCTATTGTAGGGTTGCCTCTAGAATCAAGAACTTCCCTTGCTTTGATATTTTTTATTTTAAAGTCCAATAGTCACACCCTGTAATATTATCCAAAAACATGGCTTATTTAAATATTTCGCATGAATAAAGTTTTTATACTAGGGCACGTATTTGTGGTTTGGGGCGTATGAAATTCCTTAAACACGATACAAACAAAAAACTGCTTGCTCTGATAATATTTTTCCTTATATTATTTATAGTTTACACAGTCTATTATGAAACAATATTGAGAAAAGTCTTAACAAAAAAAAATGAGTATGATGAAAAATTAAGTGATTTTACAACCCAGGCCATAATTGAAAAATTGAATAAAACAGATAAGTTAAAGGAAATTGCAATCATAGACAAGGCTCTTCTCGAAGAAAGGTACTACAATCTGCTTATAAAAAATGAGAATCTGAAAAAGGAAAAGGAAGCGCTTCAAAACGAAGTCATTCTATTAAAGTCTGAATTAGAATATAATAATGCTAAATTAGATGGCCCAACTGCACAATTTAGGCTTATACAGGACAAAAACCTGCAGTTGCGCCAATTGAACGACAAAATCAGTGCAATCTGCTCAAGGCTACAAGAATTGAATTTTTCTATAAAAGAGTGTGAATAGGGAATAATAATCAGTTATAATAATTTTTCTGCCATTTTTTATTTGTATTCAAAATTTCCCTATGATAATTCTCAAAACCATCAAAGGTTTGCTTCTTATAAATAGAATTCTATAAGTTACCCGATATAGTCAATATCCTTCCCAAATTTTTTCTGGAATTTTTTCAATGCTATCTGTTTTGTAACTTCGCTAAGCTGCTCAGTTTTCTTGACAATCTGGCTTTCAATATCCTTGATTTCTTTGTCAAGTTTGTTTATATCCAGTTTTAATTCAAGCTTCTTATTCAAGATCTTTAGAATTTCCTTTGCGCCTTTTATCCCTAGATACATCGGATGCCCATAAGTTTCCGCTAGAAAGGAAATCGCATCCACTTTTCTTCTTGAAGCCAATCCAAGCAACAGCCCGGAAACTCCAACTATAGGCCCAACAACTCCGTATAGATTAGTGCTAATAAGTTCATCTTTATATTTTTCAATTATTTTTTTGTTATTTCCAGTGCAATAAACCTTTGGCTTTTTTGGAATGTCTGTCAATCCTATTCCGCCAAGTGTAATAACCTCTTTTCCATTAAATTTCTGGACTATATCCAATATCCTCTCCGAAAACTCATAAGAACTTATTTCATCGATCGGCTGGACATCACCTCCAAGCAGTAAAATGTCCCTTTTTCTTTCAAATTTCTTGTAAAATACCTCAACGATTGGCAGCTCAACAAGGTTATCTTCATTAACAAAGACAGAATGGGGGAAAGTATATGATGTTATCTCATACAATTTTTTTGCCTCAAGCTCGTCTATAAGAAAATCAACTGCTATCTTGCCTACATTCCCTATGCCTGGAAGCCCCTCTATTAAAACAGGCTTGTTCAATTTAGGAGCCTTTCCACACTGGCTTATCTTCCAATAATCATCCCTCATAGAAATCCTCTTTTAGCATAATCATTGAGCTTTGCTTTTCTTTTGTATGTGGCAAACTTGTCATCTGGAATGAATTTCAAAGGCCTTGCTAGCAACGTCTTAGTGCCGCATTCACACGTTTCATTCATTGTATATTTGCTGCACTTGACACACTTAAAAATATGTTTCATTATGATGAATCTCGGGTAAACTCAGCAATTCCGTTTTGTTTTGTTACAATACCAACAGCAGCCCCAATAGCATTTCTAATACATTTTTCGGCTTCTTTATAATCGGCAGCTTTGACCATAAACCTGTAAAGTCCTGAACCAAGGTAATTGATGCTTATTTTTCCCTTTGCAGACTCTTCAGCCTTTTTGAGCGAATCCCTAATTATGTCAATCCCATTTGGCGCATATGTTGTTATTTTCAGTTTGCCGCTTATTTCAACTTCTGCTGGCTTTATCCTCAGCTTTATTATCTCATCAATGATTTTTAATCGCTTTTTGTCTATTTCCAAACTTTCAAGCACAGAATCATCTTTTGAAGCCTGCTCAAAAAAATCGTGCAACGACGCATAATTTTTTATGATTTTATCTGAAATCTCCTTGTACAATTCCTCTGTTTTAATGCCAATTTTTCCTGCGGCAATCTCTATTATCTTTTCAGCGTTTTGCTCTCTCTTGATGCTTTCTATTTTTCTTCTTTTCTCTGACTCGTTAACCCTTCTTAATGATAAATCAATATACCCCTTCTCCTGGTTTATCCTAAGAGCCTTACAAACAACCTTCTTGCCTTCTTTTACAAAGTCTCTTATATTCCTTATTCTTCCGGGCGCTACCTCGGATATGTGAATTAAGCCTGATTTTCCATATTCATCCAAATCTACAAATACTGAATGGAATTGCACGCTTGTAACTGTACAAAGAACTAAGTCGCCTTCTTCTGGAAAGTCTTGTTTCTTAAAAAGCATTTTTAGAATTTATTCCAGCACTTCCAAAATTCTGGATTTAACCTTACTCTTGCCGCCAGTTGGCTCTGCAAGTATCTTGCCGCATACCAAGCAGTCCACTTTAGTCGCAGTTTTTCCAAAAGTTATCTGCTCATTTTTGCACTTGGGGCATCTAACCTTTATGAACTTGCTTGTTGATTCCCTTATTTTTACCATTTTTAATTAACTTAGGAAAACAAGTAGTTTTGAGTCTTTTAAATACCTTTCCATTTAAGGCAATAACCTTGTTTAATCATATAAAAAAATAATTAAAATAAGCGACTTATGCTATTCCATGAACCTTAATAAGTAAGCCACACGCCTCCACTAATAATATCAAAACCCAACAATGACCTCCCCCCCAAGCTGAAGCATGGGGTATCCAACTTCAATCTAAACTATGATGCTTAGCTTGGTTCAAAATATACTGCTCAGTTTCAGAAAGCTGATTATAACCAACTGTAACTGG
>JAHFQA010000005.1:0-33306 GCA_023266475.1 Candidatus Woesearchaeota archaeon
CTTTCTTCTTTTACAGCAAGGAAGAAATGGAATACTTCAGGGATGAGTTTAAAAAATACGTCAACATACCGATTTATGTTTGCGGTGGCCAGCCAATGGTCATAAAAGAGGAATTAATGAAGCCGATGGTTGAGGCAGGCATGAACAGGATAAGAATGGGCATTGAGTCAGGAGCAGAAAGAATACAGGCAATGTACCAAAGGGTGATATCCAATAAAAAAATCCTTGAAGCCTGTAAAGTTATAAACAAGTTCAAGGGCGTAACAGTAACATATGATTTCATAACTGACAATCCGTGGGAAACAGAAGAGGAAACCCTTCAGACCCTAAAGTTTATACTTGAGATTCCGCATCCTTACAGCTTGAGCGTTTTTTCACTTACATTCTACCCGAACACTGACATTCACCTAAAAGCTATTGCTGATGGCATAGTGAAGAAAGACGAGGATACCTTAGCAAAGCATTATTGGGGGGTTAAAAATAACTATTTGAATTTGATGTTTTACCTTTGCGATTTAAGGTGGATTCCAACAAGCTTCAAGTTTTTTTTGCTGAAAGACAACGTGAGGAATTCAAAATTCAAACCCGTTATAATGGCTTTCCTAAGGCTCAACAGGATTTTAAAGAACAGAAGCTCATTATTCAAGTATCTTTGGACATATGTCAGGGAGCTTGATTACACAAGAATAAAATTCTCAATTAAAAAGTATTATTATGATTATAAGTATTATTATTCATTAAAGAGCAACGTATTGGGAAATTGATAGAATAATTCTTATTTGCAAGGAGCTTTGTCCCTAATCTCGCTTACGTTTGGTTTAGCAGCTTCAAAGATTTAAATTCTTATAGTAAAAACTGACGTTTCCCGTCAGGAACAATCCCTTTGTCAATTGGATTTTTTCTTTTATTAATATTTGACCTGATGCTGCTAAACTTCGTTGGAGACAAAGTTTTTGCAAGGAAAAAATTTATAAAACAATCTCTGTTGGTTTTCTAGAATGAAAGTAATAACAGTAGTTGGTCTTGGGTATGTAGGGCTTCCTTTGGCTTGCTTGTGCGCTGAAAAAGGCAAAAAGGTTTATGGACTTGAAATAGACAAGAGAAAGGTTGACTTGATAAATAGCGGCACAAGCCCTATTGAAGACGAATATCTTGCAAACAAATTAAGAAATTTGAAAGGAAAGATAAATGCAGCATCAAATCCAAGCGACTGCATTCCAAATTCGGATGTTTTGATTGTTTGCGTTCCAACGCCTGTTGACAAAAAGAATGTGCCTGACTTGACTGCTTTGATGGAGTCTCTGTCAGCAATTTCAAAATTTATCAAGCAAGGGACCTTGCTCGTTATTGAATCAACAATCTATCCTGGCACTATTGAGGAAGTTGCAGTTCCAATGCTTAAAAAGCAGAAATTTGATGCCTACAAAAATGATATATTTCTAGCGCATTGCCCTGAAAGAATTGACCCAGGTAACAAGAGATGGACTATTGAGAACCTTCCAAGGGTTGTAGGAGGAATTACAAAAGAGGCAACAAAAAAAGCAGCAGAATTTTACAGAAGCATAATAAATGCAGATGTGATTGAATTGAGCAGCGTCAAGGCTGCAGAAGCAACAAAAATAATGGAAAATACATTTAGGGATGTAAACATAGCTTTTGTCAACGAGATGGCGCAGAGCTTTGACAAAGCTGGAATTGATATTCTTGAAGTGATAAGGGGAGCTTCAACAAAGCCGTTTGCTTTCATGCCACATTATCCTGGGGCCGGCGTTGGAGGTCACTGTATTTCAGTTGACCCTTATTATCTTATAGAAAAAGCAAAGCAATTAGGATTCAACCACAGATTCCTGATTTTAGCTCGGGAAATTAACAACAGCATGCCACATTACACTATTGAATTACTGGAAAATGAATTAAAAAAAATAAAAAAGTCAGTCAAAGGGGCAAAAGTTGGTGTTCTTGGATTGGCATACAAAGCAAATATTGATGACATTAGAGAAAGCCCTTCATTAGAAATAATTAACATCCTAAAGACAAAAGGGGGAGACGTTTTTGTTTTTGATCCGCATATTAAAAAAGGGAGCAATGTAAAAGATATAGATGAATTATTGAACAAAAGTGATTATTTGATTCTTGCAACTGACCATGCTGAGTTCAAAAATATTGATTTGAATTTATTAAAAAAGCACAAGATCCTTGCTGTTATTGATGGCAGAAATTGTCTGGACAAAGAGAAAATAAAATCAATGGGAATCTTGTACCATGGGATTGGGAGAAGCTAGTCATTCATAAAACAATTCTTCTTTTCCAAGATTTTCCTTGTACCACTTGTATGTTTTTGCAAATCCTTCTTTAATGCTGACTTGAGGCTTCCAGCCAAGAGACTGCAATTTGTCAATTGATGGAATTCTTTTTATAATTTCCCTTTCCTTTTGCCTTGTTTCTTTTCCAAATCCGACAATTTTTGGTTTGAGGGTTTTTCCCGAAATTTTAATTATTGATTCAGCGAGTTCCTTCATTGTTATTTGGTCTGTATTTGCAATATTGTAAGCTTCACCTTTGATTCCTTTTTTCATAACAGTTTCTATTCCGCTTACAATGTCAGCAATGTAGGTGAAGCATCTAACTTGGGAGCCGTCGCCAAAAACTGTCGGTGATTCGTTGTTCAAAACTTTTTGTATGAAAATAGGTACAACCCACTCAAATCCTTGCCCAGGCCCGTAAACATTGAACAGTCTTACAGGATTTATGTCCATTCCATACTCCTGAACATAACCCTTTGCATACATTTCTGCAGTCAATTTTGAAACGCCATAAATACTTACAGGGCTTTTCGGGCTGTCCTCCTTTAATGGAATTTCCCTTGCCTCGCCGTAAACTTCAGAAGAGGATGTATAAACGATCTTTTTTACGTTTGTCCCTAAAGCGCACCTGAAAACATTAATAGTCCCGTCTATATTCACAGCAAGTGTATTAAGGGGCTTTTTGTCTGAATTAACAACTCCAAGCTCTGCTGCAAGATGATAAACAATATCACAGTCTTTCATTTCCCATCTAATATCTTCGAGCACAGATTTTTTCACGAATTCGAGCTTTTCATGAGTAAATTTTATCGGTTTTATGTCGATGACTTTAACGTCATTTCCTTCATTAAGAAGATGCCCAACTAAAGTATGGCCTATAAAGCCGTTGCCGCCTGTAACCATTATTTTCATACTGTCGCTGAAATTTAGGATTATTTATAAATTTAACCGAATAAATTAATGTGTCATTTTAGAAATTGGATGGAAACCAAATATACATTACATTGCATCAGTCCATATATTATTTTATTTCAATCAAACAATATAAACAAAATTAGAAAATATGACAATAAAAGGCGCAATTCCTGGGCTTTCCCAATTTACGGCTGGTATGCACCTTTCTGCTATCCAAACTGGGCTGCAAAATTTTTTGTTGATTCTCTGTTGCTTGAATATGATAAAAATGTAGCTGACAAATTATTTTAGGTTATTTTTTGGTATAAGGTTATTCTTTACAAGATAGTCATAAAGCAAATCCGCTGCAAGCTGATGTCCTTTTGAGTTCCAGTGTCCGTCAATATTGAAATAGAAAGTATTATTTGCATTTTTCTGCTGGAAATACGGCAACATGTCAAAATATGTAATGTTATTTTCCGATGCAAATTTTGCAGCTAATTTCTGCATCTTGTCAGGCTCTAGGTCTTTTTCATTCAAGTTATTTTGTCTTACAAAATCTTCAAACCTGTTTTTGTCAACTTGCTCCCTGTTAGGGATTACAAACATAACCAACTGTATTTTATTTTCATCGGCAAAGCTTTTTATTTCCTGAATCAGCATAAACGTTTTCTGGATCGCTTCGCTTGCCTTAGGAGTATTGTTTTTATAAAACATGTCAACTATCCCAACATCTCTTTTGGACTTTGCATCGCCGCTGCTTATTTTTGATTTTGCAAGCAAATATCTTATTATGTTCTGGTTTTTCGCGCCTTCAAGAATGACTGTTTGGGTTAATGCGCATAAATGAGAATACCTGCTGCATGAAAGCAAGAAACTTTTTGCCATTGATATTTTTACAGGAATGTGCTCAACAAGCTTATTGTTTTCTATTGACACAAGCGGCGTTATTGAGTTTTCTGCAACATCGCGGCTGGAAAAATCAAGCAAAATCATATCCGGCTTGTATTTCAGGCCTTCTGTTCTAAGGTAAGAAAGCTCCTGCGCAGTGCTGTAACCGCCGACAGCTCCGTTTAAGACCTCGTATTTTCTCTTTAACTCATTGTTAAGCTTTTTTTCAAGAATATTTTCATATGTCTGGTTTAACGGAACTTGCAATGCCTGAGAGAAAGATGAGCCGACAAGAAGAATTCTGTAAGTTCCTTTTGGCTTTTCATAACTATACTCGTAATCACGAAGTCCTTTTGAATTGAATGTAATGATGTTGGAGAATTCTTGGCGGTGATATTGAGTTTCAAAATTTGGAATGTGCCTGAACATCAGCGTACTGTCAAACTCGGTGTAATTGAGATTTTGAGGCAAAAAGATTCTTATAATAATTTCCAGAATAACAATCATAACAAAAATTACAATAAGCGTCATAAGTAGATTCAGCAAAATTGACTTGAGCTTGCTTTGTTTTTTATTTGGCATAATCCAGAGTTTACTATATTTGGTTATAAAGTTTTCTCAAATAATTTAATAAACTCTTTCATAAGGTTTATAAATGAATATAAGGATCTGCAGCATAAGAAATGGCTAAAAATAAAGCAAAAAATATATTCAAAAATCTCTTGCTGTTAATCATAGTTCTTGCAATAGTAACTATGCTGCTTGAGATTTCGTTGAGATTGGCTTATCCGTTTTATTTCAATTATAACACAGAAATGTGGTGCTATTCTGTTCTTTTGAAAATGGCAAGCCCAAACCCTAATGTATCCCATGAGCATGTCCCAAATTCAGAAGCATTTCTCTATGGAGTTGATGTAAAAATAAACTCTTATGGATTTAGGGATAAGGAATATTCCTTGAAAAAGCCTGAAAATACATACAGGATATTGGTATTAGGGGATTCATTCACTCTTGGCTGGGGCGTTCCGATTGAATATGCTTATTCTGAAGTTCTTGAAAAAATGCTTAATGAAAATATTAAAGGCAAGAAGTTCGAAGTTATCAACACAGCTTTGGGAAACTACAACACACAAATGGAGTATGAGCTGCTCAAGGAAAAAGGGCTTAAATTAAATCCTGACATGGTCATTGTCGGCTTTTATCCAAACGACCCAGAGCTTACAGTTAAATTTGATGAAAAAAGCTTTTCAACTTTCATAAAAAGGCACAGCTACATTTACGCATTTTTCTGGGACAGGTTAATTAAGCTTAAGACTAGGATTGATTTGGCAGGAAACAAAGGCTCCTATGCAGGCTATGTTCACAACCTTTACAGGAGCGATTTTGAAGGGAGAAAAATAATGGAAAATTCCTTGAATGGTATCATTGATTTGAGCAAGCAAAACAGCATAACTCCTGTTGTAGTCATATTGCCGCAGTTCTTTGGAAATTTTGAAAATTATGAGTTTAAGGAGGTTTATCCGACTGTCAGCAGCATAACATCAGGAAAAAATGCCCTTACAATTGACATTCTGCCTTATTTTAAAAACAACAGCGTAAAAGATGTCATTGTGTCTTTTGAGGATGCACACCCAAACAAGCTAGGCCACAGCATAATTGCAAAGGCGATTTATGACAATATTTACAATATTGTATCTGAGAAATCTAAGTAAAATATAAAAAGGCACTAATTTCCTTAATAGAAAACTAGATTTAAATGGAACTAGATCAATCTAAAAATAAAGAAAGTTTCTTAAGGAGGAACTGGAAGATTGCATTAGTTATAGGCGGCATTGCAGTATTGCTTGTTTTGTTTATAATATTCAGCGGCAAGAATGTTGTTTCTCCGGATCTTGTTTATTTCCCGACATAAGTGATTTAAATGCTTTATTTTCAAGAGCCTGCAATTTTTAGAACTATTCTAGAGCCATACACAAAGCTTGTTTTTGGCCAGTATTTCAATACCGGGCTTTTGCTAATTTTTGGCTTGATTTTTTCCTTGTTATTTTATTTTATACCAAAAAAATTTAAGCTTAAGGTATTATTGACAGCAAGCATAATTTTTGCCTTAATATCTTCAACAATAGCAAATTTTGCACTGTTTATAACGATTTTGGCAATCCTTTTCTTGTGCTCGAATTATGATTTTAAATTCAAAAATATTCTGTTTTGGATTACAGAGGCTTTCTTGCTTATTTCAACAATGCTTTTTAACAGGGCTTTCAAATTTCACTCGGCTTTCTATTCATTTGCTGCTTATTACACAATGTACCGCTCGATTCATTATTTTGTTGATGTTGAGCAAGGCTCCTTGAAGAAGGCAAAATTTGCTGATTACATAACTTTTCTGCTTTTCTTCCCATCATTTTCCCATGGGCCTGTTGAAAGGCTTGAAAACCTAAGCCCTGAAACTATAACAAAAGAGCACATATTTTTTGGATTCAAGAGAATTTTTTTTGGAGCTGCAAAATTCACGTTTTTATTATATGTGCTATCTAAAATTCCAGTAGTTTCTTTTTCTGCAGGCAACTTCTGGAATTGGCTTGTTTACTCTGCTTATGGAAATGCAATAAGGCTTTACGTGCTTCTTTCGGGTGACATAGACATTGTAATTGGAATCTCGTCATTGATAGGCTTTAAGATAAGCGAGAACTTCCCGAAATTCCCTTACATCCAGGAAAGCCCGACAAAATTCTGGCAGAACTGGCAGGCAACTATAGTTAATTGGCTAACTGCCTATGTTTATTTCCCCCTTTGCAGAAACAGAAAATATATTTATTTGAAGACAATGGTTATCATAATGATAATCGGCTGGGCACATTTGTTTTATTACTTCCAAGATTTCCCGTCAATAGATTATATCTTATATTACACTTTGTGGGGAGTATTTTTAGGGGGGACGTTAGCTGCCTCCAAAGTCATTGAAAAGAAAAAAGCAGATTCAAAAAAATCTGTGCAAGAAAAGTATCCAACACTTTCGAAAGTCGTGTATGCTGACAATATGTTTACAAAGGCATTAAATATTTTTATAACGTTCAACATTATTGCAATAGGCTGGCTTTCGCCATTGTACATTTTGATTACCAAATTAAGATGATACTAAACATTGGAATTGACATTGAGCAGGTTTCGAGATTTAAAAATCAAAGCGCTAGGCTTATGAGTAAAATTTTTTCAGCAAAAGAACTGAAACATATTAATAAATCAGATTTGCAGAGAATCGCTGGAATTTTTTCTGCAAAAGAAGCTGTTATTAAGGCAAGCAACCCAATTGAAAAACTTAATTTCAGGAATATAGAAATTTTGCACAGAAAAGATGGCTTTCCTTTTGTGCAGGTTAAAAATGCCCGAAAAGTAACATCAAAAGACTTAAAAATAAGCATTTCCCATTCAAAAGATTATGCAGTTGCTGCTGCAGTTCTCATGAAAAGGTGATTTAAATTAATGAAAAACTAAAGCAGATTTGCTCAAAAATTTTCAACATAAGGCAGGATGAGGTATCATCAGATATGTCAAAAAGCATCACTCCAGAATGGGATTCTTTGAACCATCTAATGCTATTGACAGAGGTTGAAAAGCAGTTCAACATCAAGTTTACTGCAAGCGATACAGTCAAAATTAAGTCAGTCAAGGACATTGAAGCAATTTTAAAAGGAAAAGGGTTATAAATTCTGGGCAGTTTTGATTTCAAGTGCATTTATATGGACACAATTGTTTCAGTTTTGAGGGAGCATTACACAAAAGATCCAAACTGGATATTCTGCAAATTTATTGCTAAAGACAATCTGGAAGAAATTTCATACAGGAAATTAATCGAGAACGCATCATCTTACGCTTTGCATTATAAGAATTGTGGAGTGTCAAAAGGCGATTGCGTTCTTATAATCCTGAAGCATTCTCCGCATCTATTTTACTCGTTTATTGGAGCAATGATGGTTGGGGCCATTCCTTCAATACTTCCATTTCCATCTGAAAAGCAGGACATTAACATCTATCATGATTCAATGGAGAAGCTATCAAAGAGGATAAAGGCAAAATCCATAATAACTTATAAGGAGAATATCGATGAAATAAAGCAAATAGGAAAAGATTTGGGCATAGATACCTCAACAATTGAGCAATTCAAGCCAATCAAGCAAATTTTTTGGAACGATGATATTGAGGAAAATGAAATTGTATTTCTTCAGCACAGCTCCGGCACAACAGGATTGAAAAAAGGAGTTGCTTTGTCTCATAAATCAGTGTTAAATCAAATAGAAAATTATTCAACTTCAATTAAGCTTGATAATAAAGACGTGATAATCAGCTGGCTCCCTTTGTATCATGATATGGGGCTTATTGCATGCTTTATTCTGCCTTTGATGAAAAAAACTCTTTTGATTATGATGGACCCTTTTGAGTGGGTTATAAAGCCAAAAATGCTGTTTGAGCACATAGAAAAATTTAAGGCAACTTTGTGCTGGCTTCCAAATTTTGCCTACAATTTTCTAGTGCGATGCATTGACAAAGAAACGGAAACTTATGACCTCTCAAGCATGCGGGCTTTCATAGACTGCTCAGAGCCATGTAAGCAGCACAGCTTCCAGATTTTTTATGAAGCCTTCAAAAATTACGGAGTCAAAAAGGAAGCATTACAGACTTGCTATGCAATGGCAGAAAATGTTTTTGGCATAACACAATCCGACATTGGAAAGACTGTAAAGGTAGACTGGCTAGACAAGAATGAATTTACGCAATGGCATTTTGCAAAAAAATCAACTGAATCAAAAAATGCATTAAGCTTTATTTCATGCGGCAGAGCAATTCAAAATACAAAAATAATGATTGTTGACAGTAACAGAAAAGAAGTTCGAGAAAGGCAGGTTGGCGAAATAACTGTGAGCAGTAATTCATTGTTTTCTGGCTATTTCAAGTTGCAACAAGAATCTGCGAAAGTGATTGAAAATGAATGGTTTTTCACTGGTGATTTAGGATATATTGCAGAAGGTGAACTTTACATAACTGGAAGGAAAAAGGACCTGTTAATTGTGCAGGGGAAGAATTATTACGCCCATGACATAGAGTACATATCAAATCATATTTCCGGTATCAAAAAAGGCAGGTGCGTAGCTATAGAAGTGTATAATGACATAATGGGAACTGAAGAAGCGGTATTAATAGCAGAGACAGAAGCTTCCACAGAAGGCGAAAAAAGAAAAATTGCAAATGAAATAAAAAAGAAAGTAAGTGGGGAATTAAACCTTGCATTGTGGGAAGTCTATCTTGTTCCATTAAAATGGATTGTCAAGACAACAAGCGGGAAAATTTCAAGAAATGAGAATAAGAAAAAATACTTGAAGGAAAGGTTCAATAAAGATTCAGAAGCCTAACAGCATTCTTTGATAATTATTTCAACAATTCTCTTGGCTGCTTTCCCGTCCCATAGTTCTGGTATTTTATTTTTTGCATTAATTCTATCGCCTATTATTTCAATTGCTTTTTTAATCACTTTTTTCTTATTAACACTTACCAGTAAATTAGTGCCTTGCTCTGCTGTAACTGGCCTTTCCGTATTTTTCCTTAAGGTAAGGCACGGAACTCCAAGAACAGTGGTTTCTTCCTGTATTCCGCCTGAATCTGTAATAATAAACATACTATTATCCATCAAGCATAGAAAATCAAGATATCCCAGCGGCTCAGTTAAAATAAGATTTTTTAAGTATTTTATTTTTTTATCAAAGTTGAATTTTTTAATATTCTTCATTGTTCTTGGGTGAACTGGAAAAACTATTTTTATTCTCTTTTCAATGTCCCCCAGGATATACATTACATTCTTGAATGATTCCTTGTTATCCACATTGCTTGGCCTATGCAATGTCAAAACGCAATATTCCTTTTTGCGCAGCTTTAATTCGTCTAATATTTTAGATTGCTTTGCTTTTTCTCTGTGATTTAGCAAAGTATCAATCATGACATTGCCAACAAAAAAAATCTTGTCTTTGCTGATGCCTTCTTTTAACAGATTAAAATTTGCACTTTTTTCTGTTGTAAACAAGAAATCACTAACTTGGTCTGTACGAATTCTATTAATTTCTTCGGGCATGGTTTTATCAAAGCTTCTCAAACCAGCCTCCACATGTGCAACTTTTATGCCCAATTCGTGAGCTGCTTCTGCTCCTGCAACAGTAGAGTTTACATCACCAACAACTATTACCAAATCCGGTTTTTGTTTTTCAAGCGCAGCTTTAATTACATTCTTAAGCAAATTTCTTTGTTGGTCCACTTTACTGCCAGCAGGACAGAATAAGTGTTCATCTGGCTTTGGAAGCCCTAATTCATCAAAAAAAAGCTTGCTCATTGCATTATCATAATGCTGACCAGTATGCACCAGTACATGCTTAACATCTTTATATTTCTTAAATTCAGCAACCAAAGGCGCTATTTTCATAAAATTCGGCCTTGTCCCAACAATGCTCAAAACCTTTAATTTCATCGGAGAAAAGAAACAAAAGTTATATAAATAGTTTCCTATGAGTCTGGACATCGGAAAAGGTCTTTTATCGACAATGTCAGACGCAAAATCAATTGCAAAAAATGTTGCATCTCTTTATGTTGGAGAAATTTTGAGTCAGATATTGACGTTCTTTTTAGTTGTATCCATAGCAAGGTATTTTGGAGATGTTGGGCTTGGAAAATATTCATTTACCTTCTCTTTCGTGGCATTCTTCCTTATTTTTGCTGACATGGGGCTGCCTATTCTGCTTACCAAAGAGGTTGCCAAAAACAGGCAGCTGACTAGGGATTATATGACCAAGACCTTTACCTTAAAGGTTATATTAAACATAATTGCATTTAGTATAACAATATTGGCAATCCTGATTTCCAGAAGAGATTATGAAACAATTTTGCTTGTAATTCTTGCTGCCATAGCCATGTTTTTTTACAACCTTGCAGGAATGTACAGGGCGATATTTCAGGCTTATGAACTAATGAAATACGAGTCTTATTCAAGAATTGTAGAAAGGCTATTAGCGTCCTCAGTGGCAATTCTTCTCATTTACAGGGGTTATGGGATATTATCATTATTCATAGTGCTGATTTTGTCAAATGTTGTCTATTATCTATTACTTCACGTATTGATTACACTTAAAATATCAAAAATCTCTTTAACTGTGGACGTTAATTTATGGAAGCAAAATTTGATGGCTTCAATGCCATTCTGGATAACTAATGTTTTCCTGAGCATATATTTCAGGATTGATACCATAATGCTAGGCTTTATGAAGGACTTTGCAGCAACAGGCTGGTACAATGCTGCTGTAAAGATAGTTGAGGTTTTGACAAGAATTCCATTTCTCCTTATCAATGCTGTTTTTCCGACGCTTGCGAAATTTCATAAGCTTTCCTATCCTAAAACAAAGCTCCTCTATGAAAAGTCATTTTATTATATGCTGATTGTTGCACTGCCAATAACAACCGGCTTAATCATGCTTACCGAAAGGATAATATTAAATGTCTATTCGCCAGATTTCAGGAACTCAATTATAGCTCTCCAGATACTTGCAGCGTCGCTTATATTTGTATTTGTTAATTATCTTATGGGATATCTTTTGAATGCAATTGACAAGCAAAGGCTTTTTACTTTGACTGCAGGCGTAACAACAGCCTTTAACGTAATTTTGAATATTATTTTGATTCCAAAATATAGCTATATTGGAGCAGCAGCAGCAACTTTAGCAAGCGAAGTCCTTAATTTTGGTATGCTCTATTACTTCACATCAAAAAATAAATTTAATATAAATCTGTTAAGATTTCTCATAAAGCCAATCATAGCCAATTTAGCAATGATAGTATTAATTATCTATTTTAGGAATCTGCATCTAATCTTATTGATAGCATTGTCAGGAATTGCTTATTTTTTTGTATTGCTTATAATAAGGGGATTTGGCAAAGATGAAATTAATATTGTAAAATCGTTTATTTCAACAAAATGAAAAAAATAAAAGTAGCTGTTGTGATTCCGACGCATACAAATCTCAACTCTTCACTACATATTCTATTAAATGTTTATAAATATTTGATGAGGACAAAAAATATCTATGTTACAATTTTTACTGATATCAGAAATAAAAATTCCTATGCAGGCTTTAATGTTGTAAGGATAAAAGGGCTTGATTATAACGCAGTTTTATCTAAGGGCCTTTTTGCGTTGGGAATTCCACGATATTACTATATGGATTTGATAGAGAAACTAGAAGGCTATGATATTATTGAGACAAGCAATCCGGAATTTTATATTTTCGCCTACCAAAGCTATCTTGCTGCAAAAAAATATAACGCTAAGCTGATATTAAGAACATCGCAGACAGTTGAGGGATTTTTTCTATTTAAATTATCAAAATATTTTGTAATTCCGTTTGCAAGGAAAGCTTATGACTACGCTTCATGGCTTCTGTACACCAATCCAGAAGCTGCTGAAAGGGCAGAAAGGCTTGGATTAATGGAAAAAAATTCTAGGAGAAAAATTATAATTGGTCATGCAACTGATACTTCACTGTTTAATTCAATTAGTGTTAAGAAAAATAAAAAGCCAATAATATTGTCTGTTGCAGGCCTTTATAAAATAAAAGGGCATCATTTGATTATTGAAGCATTTGTGAAAATTAGAAAACAAATTGATGCAGAACTCTGGATTGTCGGCCAAGGCTACTATAAGAAAAATCTTGAATTGCTTGCAGAGGAGCTGGGGATTAGCAGAAGTGTAAAGTTTCTTGGAAGCAAAACAAGGGAAGAATTAGTAACTATATATAACAAGGCCGATGTTTTTGTGCTTGCTAACTACCAGGAAATTACTCCAGCAGTCAATGAGGCCCTTGCCTGCAATGTCCCAGTTGTTGTTATGGATTGTGGAGGTAGGAATTTTGTAATTCCAAATGAAAGCTATGGGCTAATTGCAAAAAGATTTGATACTGATGATATGTCAAACAAAATAATAAAACTACTAAAAAACAAGGAATTGGCAAATAAACTTGCGCAAAAAGGGAGAAATCATGTCCTGAAAAACTTCAGCATTGATAAGGTTGCTGGTAAGTTTTACAGGTGTTTTGTAAAATAATAACCTTTATAAACAAAATTATTTTTCTTGGGGCTGTGGATTATGCAGACTTAAATGTAAGAAACAGCAGTGCTTACAAGCTTGGATTGAACTTGGGCTTTTTCATAGCATTTTTGCTGTTTGCATCAATAATTTATTTTGTTATGGATAAATTCCACAAAATCCCGTCGTTTATAATATATTCCAAGGTTATTACATTGGTAATTGTTGCATTCGCAATTGGAAAAATAATTTTGAAATTAAGAAGATGAATGAACTAAAAAAATTCTTTAGGGGATTCAAGCAGGGATTCAGGAATTTCTCTAATGTTATTGCAGATATTATTAATTTTATTTTTTTATTAGTTGTATACATCTTAGGAATAGGTCCAGTTTCGCTGATAGGCAAATTGTTTAGAAAGCATTTTCTGGATTTAAAAAAGGGCGGCTCTTCATGGGTTCACAGAAACCTTAAGAAAAAGCCAATTGAAGATTACTACAGGTCATTCTAAAATGCGTATACTTGGGATTTCATGCTATTATCATGATGCAGCGGCATGCTTGATAGAAGACGGCAGAATAATCGCTGCTGCTGAAGAGGAAAGGTTCACAAGAATCAAGCATGATACAAGCTTTCCAATAAATGCAATAAATTACTGTTTGAAAGAAGCAGGCATAAAGGGAGAAGATCTTGATTATGTTGGATTTTATGAAAAGCCGCTTTTGAAGTTTGAAAGATTATTGAGCCAGCATCTTGAAATGTTTCCAGAGTCCTATTGGGCTTTTTACAAGGCATTACCTTCATGGATAAATGAAAAGTTAAGAGTTCCAGGGACAATAAGAACAAAATTGGACTATAAAGGAGAAATTCTTTTTATCGAGCACCACATGGCGCATGCAGCAAGCTCTTATCTTGTGTCTCCATTTAAGGAATCAGCAATTCTTACAGTTGATGGCATTGGAGAATGGGCAACTACAACAATGGGACATGCAAAAGGCAATGACATAACTATAGTGAAAGAGATTCATTTTCCACATTCTTTAGGATTGTTGTATAGCACTGTTACAGCCCATCTTGGGTTCAAGGTCAATGACCATGAATACAAGGTAATGGGGCTTGCTCCATATGGGAGGCCAACCTATTATGATAAATTTAAAAAAATAATCAAGATGAACGATGATGGAAGCTACAGGCTTGACATGTCGTATTTTGTTTATCATTACAAGCTGACAATGCCAAGCAGGAAATTCATTAAGGAATTCGGCCCGATAAGAAAAAGATATGATGAGATTAAGCAGAGACACAAGGACATTGCAGCATCTTTGCAGAAAATCACTGAAGAGTATATGATCAATTTAGCAAACCACCTTTATTCCATGACAAAAATGGACAATATATGCATTGCCGGAGGTGTTGCATTAAACAGCGTTGCAAACGGCAAAATTCTCAGAAATACAAAATTCAAAAACATTTACATACAGGCTGCTGCAGGCGATGCAGGAACTAGCTTAGGAGTTGCATTCTATATTTATAACACAATTCTCAACAAAAAAAGGGTTTATGCAATGGACAATGCTTATCATGGGCCTGGATTTTCATCTGATTACATAAGGAATTATTTGAAAAAAAACAATATAAAGCACAAGGAATTCAAAAGTGACAATGAGCTGGTGAAAGAGACTGCAAAACTGATTTACGACAACAATGTAATTGGGTGGTTCCAGGGAAGAATGGAATGGGGGCCAAGAGCTCTAGGCGCAAGAAGCATATTGTCAAATGCATGCAATCCAGAAATGAGGGATATATTAAATTTAAAGGTTAAGCATCGTGAATTATTCAGGCCATTTGCCCCTGTTGTTCCTGCCGAGGATGTATTCGATTATTTTGATTCAGACAATCCAATTCCGATGCCTGCAGATTTCATGCTGATGGTTTACCCTGTCAAAGAAGACAAAAGAAAATTAATACCTGCTGTCACTCATGTTGATGGGAGCGGCAGATTGCAGACGATAAGAAAAGCACAAAATCCAAGATATTATCAAGTCATTAAAGAGTTTGAAAAGCTTAGCGGTGTGCCAATTCTTATAAACACATCATTCAATATAAGGGGCGAACCGATTGTCTGCACTCCAGAAAACGCTTACAGGTGCATGATGGGAACAGGGATTGATTATTTGGTTATGGACAGGTTTTTAGTTGCAAGAAATGACAACCCAAGAGACACGTGGGACAGTGAAAAATATGCAAAAGACTGAAATTGAGGTACTTAATAGAGCCTATGAAAAATAACCTAGAAGTATTTACGAAAATTTAATAAAGCAGAATTATATTCTCAATCCTGATGGCGCGAAAAAATAGCTCTTTTTCAAGAAGAAGGTTCTACTTATTTTCTGACTTGTGGAGCTTCATGAAGGAAAGGAAAAAATGGTGGCTGCTGCCGATTATAATAATACTTCTTATTGTAGGCGTTTTAATTGTAGTTGGCCAAAGCTCGTCTTTGTCGCCTTTCATTTACGCTTTATTCTAGCTGAATAACTGGCTTCAGGAATGCAAAAAAAACAATCTGAATGGAAGTGGCAGTGGAATAAACTTGATTACGACAGTCAATGGCTTTTTACTGAATGGATATACCCAAATAAACTTGAAGATTTCAATAACAAAACAGTGCTTGATGCAGGATGTGGGGGTGGTCAGCATTTAGACCTTATAGCACCTTACTGCAAATATGCTTTAGGTATAGAATTAAACGCAAGCGAAATTGCAAAAAGGAAAAATAAGTACAATAAGAATGTCAAAATTATAGAAGGCGATATTGGAATAATCAATCCAAAAAAGAAATTCGACATTGTTTACTCAATTGGGGTTCTGCATCACACAAATAATCCGAGAAAATCATTCAATAAAATAAAAAAAAACTGCAAAAAAAAAGGAAGGGTTATAGTCTGGGTTTATTCTTATGAAGGAAATTTTTTGAATAGGTCTGTTCTTGAACCAATCAAAAAGATATTTTTTTTGAAATTAAATAAAAAAATATTATTAGTTTTATCAAAAATTATAACTGGTTTATTATATATTCCAATTTATTCTATTTATCTATTTCCTATTAGGTTTCTTCCATTTTATGACTACTTCAAAAATTATAGAAGGCTAAAGTTTAACATGAATACCTTAAATGTGTTTGACAAGTTAAATGCTCCTCAAACCCATTTTATAAAAAGATCTGCAATTAAAAGTTGGTTTAATTCAAGAGAGTTTTCTGATGTGCACATTTCACATTATAAAGTGGTCAGCTGGCGTGCGTCAGGGACTAAAAAATAGTTCATTAAAATTAATAAAGCCTTGAAAAATTTTTATGCACAAATAGGCGAAGCCGAGTGCATGGTTAGAGAGCGAGGATGAGCGCTAACCATTGTGAGCGAAGCAAACAGATTAGTTTGAATTTTAATAATAAATATTGGCTTATATAATGCGCAGATTTCCAGCCAATCTATAATTGGTGGAAACTAGTGCTGTAATTCCGCTGAGTCAAAAACCACAATAACCGATAATATCAAATTAATGTTTATGCCACCCATCTACGAGGGGCGGTTTTTGACAATATAGATTTAAATACAAAATAATATTTCTTATACAAATGGTAATATTAGTTACAGGCGCAGCAGGATTTATTGGAAGCTGGACAGCAAGAGAACTGCTGAAAAATGGAAATGATGTCATAGGAATAGATAATTTCAATGATTACTATAATCCAGAATTCAAAAAAGGCAATGTAAAAGGCCTTAAAATCAAATTGTATAATGAAGACATAAGAAATTACGACAAAGTTAAAAAAATATTTGAGGAAAACAAAATAGATAAAATTGTGCATCTTGCTGCTATGGTTGGCGTAAGACCAAGCATTGTAAACCCTTTTATTTACGAGGAAGTTAATGTAAGGGCAACCCTAAACCTTCTTGAGCTTGCAAGAATTCACAAGATAAAAAAATTTGTTTTTGCTTCAAGCTCCAGCGTCTATGGCGACAGAGACAAAGTGCCATTTTCTGAAAACGATGCGACAAATTCGCAAATATCCCCGTATGCTACAACAAAAAAATCAGGGGAGCTGCTTTGCCATACTTACAGCTCGCTTTACAAATTGCCCACTATATGCCTGAGGTTTTTCACGGTTTATGGACCATGCGGAAGGCCTGACATGGCGCCTTATAAGTTTGTTGACAAAATTGCGCATGGGCAGGAAATAGAAATGTATGGAGACGGGTCCACAAAAAGAGACTATACTTATGTTGCTGATATTGTTTCTGGTGTTTTAAATAGTATAGACTTTGACTCTGATTACCAAATAATAAACTTGGGCTGCGGAAGTCCCGTAAAGTTAAAAGATTTTATTGCTGCAATTGAAAGAAATTTGGGCAAAAGAGCAAAGATTGTGCAAAAAGAAATGCAGCCTGGTGATGTAAAGCAAACTTATGCTGATATTTCAAAGGCAAAAAGGCTGTTAAATTATAATCCAAAAATAAAAATTGAAGAAGGAATTAAGATATTCTGTGAGTGGTATATGGAAAATAGGTTTAAATCCTGAAATTCTTATCTTCCTTAACAAAAACCTTATACCATATGTTAAAGATTCCCAAGCTCCATATCTGCCTACAGTAATAAAGCTTTGAGCTGTTGTAATTGTCAAATATTTTCTTAATGTATTTTTTGTCAAACAGTTTTGAATTTACAGGCTCCTGCATTAAGTCATAAAAATATTCTTTTAGTCCTTTTGAAAGCCATTCGTCAAGCGGCATGTGGAAAGGCTGCTTTTTTCTGTATATTATCTCTTTCGGCAGATAATTCCTCAAGGCTTTCTTTAAAATATACTTTGTGGTACTTCCATTTAATTTTAAAAAAGATGGAATTCTGTAGCAATATTCAACAAGCCTATAGTCAAGATAAGGGACTCTTGCCTCTATGCTCCATGCCATGCACATCTTGTCAGGCTTCATTAGCAAATCTTCAGCAAGATAATTTTTTGCATCAAAATAAGTAAGTTGAGTTATAAAATCACCTTTAGAGAAGAACTCTTTGTTTATTGAATCATAATGATTGTCAAACTCAAAATTAAGCAGTTTTCTTTTTTCTTCGTCGTCAAAAATACCCAAAACATCTGCATAAGCCTTTGCCTTGTTGTTTTTAATATCTATCATCAATTTGCCGAGCCTGTCAAACATCTTGGTCCCTGTTGCTGAAGAATACTTGTAGATTTTGTCAAGGATCGGCTTTGGAATAAATTTCGCTGTTTTAGGAATAGTTTTCTTAAACGAGCTTGGCAAATGCCTCATTTTGTATCCTAAATTTAAGAATTTATACTGGTCATAGCCCGCAAACAGTTCATCTGCGCCGTCGCCTGTCAAAATGACAGTAACATTTTTTTTGGCTTCTTTAGAAAGATAATAAACCGGAACAGCAGCAGGATCTGACATTGGCTCATCAAGATGCCAGACTATGTTAGGCAAGTCTTTTATTATATCAGTGCTTATTGTTATCTCCTTGTGTCTTGTTCCGAAATGCTGAGAAACTTTTTTTGCATAGCTTAGCTCATTTCCTATGTTGTCATGCTCAAAAGCCAAAGAATAGCTGCTTATGCTGTCAGAAAAATTTTTCATCATGGCAACAATGCTTGATGAGTCAATTCCTCCGCTAAGATAAACTCCAAGAGGAACATCGCTTATAAGCCTTTTTTCAACTGAGTCTTTTAGAATACCTATAATCTTTTTTTCAATTGTCTTTTCATTATCATTGGTAATATCAAATTTAATATCCCAGTATTTTTTTATTTGGAGCTTTGAGGTTTTCAAGTCCAGTAAAGCATAGTGGCCTGGCTTCAGCTTTTTTATCTCATTGAAAATAGTGATATCAGAAGGAATATAGCGGTAAGTCAAAAAATAGCTTAATGCATCACGATTCAGGCTTCTTCTTATGCTTCTGTCTTTTAAAATTGCCTTTAGTTCAGAAGCAAAAATGAATTTTTTTTCATCATAATAATAGTAAAGTGGCTTTAATCCAAGCCTGTCCCGTGCAAGAAACAAAAGCTTCTTTTTTGAGTCATAAAGGGCGAATCCCCAGAAGCCGTTGAAATATTTCAGGCAGTTTATTCCATATTCCTCGTAGGCATGAACTATAACTTCTGAGTCTGTGTTTGATTTAAAGGAATGCCTTTTCTCAAGTTTTTCTCTAATTTCCTTAAAATTAAATACTTCTCCATTGTAAACTAAAGCAATTGTTTTGTCCTCATTGTAAATCGGCTGGTTGCCTGCTTTTGACAGGTCAATTATGCTTAATCTTCTACTTCCAAGGGAAATGCCTTTGTCAGAATAATATCCAGCTGCATTCGGGCCGCGATGCCTTATTTCATCGCACATGCTTTTAAGAAGCTTCTTGTCTTCAAAATTAAAGCCGCAGATTCCGCACATGTCAAAAATCACCTATTTTAATATTCTAAAAATATTTATAATTGCCTGTTTTTTATGATAAGGTCGGCAAGCATCCCTAAAAATGCTATCTGTATTGCAGCCAAAACAGCCATCCCGCCCCCCAAACCAAAGGCGCCTGTAAGCATAAAATCTTTTATTAATTTCAAAATTCCAGCTATCAGTATAACAAGGCTTATTGGTATAAACACATTTAATGGCTTGAAAAATATTGTGAGCCTGCATATAAGACTTACAAACGCAATGAAGTCCTTGACAGGGCTAATTGTTGATTTTCCCTTTCTCTCATAGTAATTTATGGGGATATAGTGCACAGCATAGCCGTTTGTCAGGCATATCATTGTAAGTGTTGTTGTGAACGAAAACCCATCAGGAAACAGATTAATATATTTCATGGCTATCTCGCGCTTAAAAATCCTCAAGCCTGAATTAAGGTCAGGAATTTCTGTCTTTGCAAGGTATTCTGCAAAATGCTTTAGAAACCATTTTGCAGGCCTTCTAAACAAAGGTATGCTGACATATTTTCCGGTTCTTGCCCCGACAACCATATCATTGTCTTTTAATTTTGCTGCCAAATCCCTGATGGACTCTGCAGGGTAAGTTCCATCAGCGTCAACAATTATTATGTAATCTGCATTTGACTTTTTTATTGCCAGTTTTAAAGATGCCCCATACCCAAGATTTACACTGTTTTCTAATAAAGTTATTCCTTTTATTTTTTGAAGAATACCGCTTGTATTGTCTTTTGACCCGTCATTAACAATGATTATATCTATTTTATTTTTGCTACCCAACGGCTGAATAGAAGACTTTATGCCGCTTATAGTTTTTGCTATTGATTTCTCTTCATTAAACGCCGGAATGACAATGCTTATTGAAGCCATAAATTTGGTAATCTGGATTATATTTATAAATCTTTATCTATTAAATCTACAAATTAAACTATAGCAAAATATTTAAATGAACCTCACATATCATAATACAGGAAAAATGCCAGATGTTATTCTTATAAACCCGAGACAGCCATATCTAGACTTTGGAGATGATATGGGGATTCATCAGCCATTGGGCTTGATGCAGTTGGGCAGCAATCTTGTGGAAAACGACATTTCTGCAAAACTCATAGATGCGAATGCTCTGAACCTTCCAAATGAAAAAATAGAATTGCCTCGGCCCACGAAGCTTGCTATGGTAAGCGTGAACACAGTTATGTTTCCAGTTTCTGTTAAAATAGCAAAGGCAATCAAGGAAAAAAATCCTGACGTCTTTGTAATTGCCGGAGGCTCTCATTTCATGTCCATGCCGCATACCCTGAAAGGAACGCCCTTCGATTGTGCTTTTGGAGGGGCAGAAGCTGACAGCATAATTGCACCTTTGGCGCGTAAAATCCTAAAAGAAGGTAAAATAGACTATTCAACCAAGGGGCTTATTTACGTTGAGGGCAAACTAATCAAAAATCCGAACCCACCCCTGATACCCCAAGAAGAAATGGATAAGCTGCCGCATCCCTACAAATATGCCAAAGAAATAGGCTTTGATATGGGATTGTACAAAGGCTATGCCAATACCGCAGTTTATGGCAAGGGAAAATATGCCACGGTAATGACTTCACGGGGCTGCATTTATAAATGCACTTTCTGCCTGGAAGCTGAAGTGTTCAACAGGACATTCAGATTTCATTCAGCAAAATATGTTTATGACATGCTATTGGAATGTGAAAAACTGGGGGCTAAAGAATTTTACTTTATGGATTCTGAGTGGAGCATAGCAAGGCAGAGAAATATGGAACTCATGAAGATGATGGTAGATGGCAAAAAAGACTGGAGATGGGAATGTCTGACAAGAGCAACTGATTATACTTACAGCACTTTGGATTATCCGAAAATGATGAAGAAAGCCGGCTGCATCTCTACGATTAACGGAGTTGAGAGCGGCTCTGATGAGACATTGCAAAAAATAAAAAAATCTGCAACAAAGGATGACTACAGGAGGGCCTTCAAGATATTGAGGGAATGCGGAATCGAGAGAAGGGCATCTTTCATCATGGGCTTTCCTTGGGAAACTGAAAAAGACCTAAATGATACGCTAAAATTTGCAATTGAGCTTGATCCTGATTTTGTATACTTCCAGATTTTTGCCCCTTATATGGGAACCCCGTTATATGAAGAAGCAAAAAATTATATGATTTATGACGCAGAGAAGGACTTCGGCCAATGGTGGCAGCACAGCATCATTGGCGGCAAGGTAATTGTAAAGACAGACACATTGACTCCAGAGGATATCACAAGAATAAATGCAGAAGCTTATAAAAAATTTTATTTCAGGCCTTCATTCATCGTTAGGCAATTTTTGAGAAGCATAGACAAGCCTTACAGATTGAAAATGATGACTAAAAATGGAATTACACTATTGAAGCAGGTTCTAAAAAGAAGCACGTTTAAGCCCCAAATAGAAATCGGAGTTCCTGAATCGGCTTAAAAAAATCTAAAAAATCAATTCTAGGTAACTTTGTTGCCTGCCTTAATTTAAGCTATATAAATAAACTCCATTGCTTTCGAACAGCAGCTTTCCGTGCAAGCTCAGCAGTTCATTCATTAATTTAATATGTTTTTCTGAATAACGGGGACGGCCCACTTCATGGACGGCAGCAGAATCAATTTTTGTGTTTATAAAAACATGAGTTATGCCTAATCTTTTTAGTTCATTATACATATCCTCGGTATTTACGAATTTGGAATAATCAACCACTTTTTGCAACACGGGGTCACCAACTATATAATCCAAATTGCTTAGATAGCCTCTGTATTCCCTGAATAAAAGCAATCTGGAGTTTTTAGGAAGATTATCATTTGCGTATTTGAATACATTGTAGCCATTCTCGTCCTTCAGTTTTGTGTAAAATGACTGCTCTGATTCACGCCCAAAAACATATGGGAGTTTTATTGAATTTGCGCCATACCACAGTGCAAGATTAAAGACAAGCGTTGTCAGTAGGATCATTATCACGAAATAATTAATGTTTTTTATTTTAAGCAAATAATCAATAACTACTCCTGAAACTATTGCAAGCATTGGATAAATCATGACATATCTTATGACCTGGGGGCCAAAAAACCATATAACCATTGCAATGAATGAATAAATCAGCAAATAATTTGTAACTTTGTTTGACTTAATTGTCAGAAAAATTAAAGGCACAAACGCGAGAAACACAGACCCAAATCCAAAAAGCATACCATATTTTGAGCTGTGCATGGTCAAGTCCCAGAATTTTAGCAGGAAGTTTGTCAATGATCGCGGGCCTACACTGTCCAGAAAATTCAAGCCTATGTTCAAAGAGTCTTGGTTCCTGCTGTTGAAAAAAGAGTCCAGAAAAGGGTAAATCGGGTTTCCTGTATATGCATAGCTTTTGATATACCAAGGGGTTGCAAGCAAAAAAGCAATGAGGAAATACAACAGTGATTTTTTAAAAAACGAAATAAAATTGCCTTTGTCAATAAAAAATTGCTTGTAGATGATGCCCAAAAATAATATTGGCACGTAATAAACTGCAGTATGCTTTGATGCAATAGACAATCCGGACATGACAGCGCTTAGTAAAAGCCGATTATTTTCATTCTTTTCAATCCATAAATAGAACGCATAATATGCCATAAAAACATAAAATGCTACTGCAATGTCTGTGTAAGTCGAACTTATGTGGTTGGAAATCATAGGCATAGTGTAATATGCTAAAGTCGCAAGCAAAGAGCACCTTAAAGAAAAATATCTCCTGGCAAATGAAAAAATAGCAATTGCAAGCAAAGTCCCGTAGGTGAACATGAATAATTTTGAGAGTTCTGCATTCGCAACCACCATCCCGACAGTAAAAAGCATGTTTAAATTGAACGGGTAGTTAGACCTGAATTCATAATCAAGCGGTATTATTTTATGGTGCAATGCATAAATTTTTGGCAGGGCAATGTTATAAGTGACTTCATCCCATAGATAAGGTGGCGACAGGCTTGCAAGCATATTCAGAATTACAAACAACAGAAATATTATTATTAAAATAAGATTAATGCCTGTTTTCAGTTTTTTTACTTTATAAATTAAATTTTTAATTTCTTCTATGAGAAATTTAATTTCTTTTATTGAAAAAATTAATGCTAATATTATCAAAATCAAAAAAATGCTTTTATACAGCAATCCGATTAATCCAAGAATCAATGTTGCATAAGATAAGATTCCTAATCCAATTGCAGAAGAAAAAACCATTACTTCAAGATTGCTGAGTTTTAGCTTAAATAGGCATAATATTTTCTTTCCCAATCCTAATGATGCCAGTAAAATCGATATAAAATAAATTATTTCTGTCATTTTACACGAGCGGCAGTAGAGTCTTTATTTCATTGTAATAATAAGAGGCATAGATGAAAATAATCCAAACCACAATTGTAGCTGTTAAAAGCAAATTCTTTTTTGAATTCAGTGCCATAAAATCTTAACTATAGAATCAGTTTTCTTAATATAAATCTTTGCCTACCCTAAGCATTTTGCACTTATTTCCCTCGACTGCTGCGATGATAATATTTTCTTAATAACTATATCAATTAAATTTCCTTTATTCCAGCTGGTGCAAATAACATCCCAAAGCCCAAAAAGTTTTGTATCTTTTAATACTGTGCCTATAAGCTCCTTGTAAGGATATAAATTCTTGTCTTTGACATCGTTCATCTTGTAAATCCAAACGGCAGTTCCTTTTTTGTAATCAAAAGTTTTTACCAATGCGCCGTGCTCAAGGACATATTTGTAGTAATCTGGGCTGAATTCAAGATTTCTGCTTCTTTTTGCCGCAAATTTATTTTCAAACAATGTGGATTTATCCTCAAATGGCGAGTTTTCCAGAATAGTGCTGTTTTCATTAAGAAACGCGAAAATAACCAAATCCCCTTTATTAAGCGCGTTAATTCTTAATGAAGAATCTATATCTCTTGGAACATGTGTTTTTATCTGCCTGTTTCTTATATAACCTGAATGAATTTTTACAGATTTATCGTAATTTTTTTCTATATAATCGCCAACTTTAGTCCAGACATTAAAATCATGCGTTTGGTATATAATAAACAGGGTCCATGACAGAGTTCCTAAAACAATAACAGCTGAAACTGCAATAGCTGATATTTTTTTCATATAATTTGAGGAAAAGCCTGCAATAAAACGCGATAGCAGAATAATCAGAAATGGATAAATAACAAGTTGGTGCCTTGAAAATCTTCTTGCCTGAATAGTTATTATTATGAAAAAAACAAAAACTAGAAAAAAGAGCATAATATCTGTTCTTGTTGTTTTTTTGTTGATTAAAAGATATAAAAATGCAAAAGGCAGCAGGACATACAGAAACGGAGAAATCCCATCAAAAAGCACTGCAATGTGGTAATAATAAGGATTTAGCAGCTGCGTTGACTGCTGCTGTATTACAAACAAAAAGTTATGGAATATATAGATTAGTCTTGGAATCCCACCAAAAGATAGTACAATAGCTATGAGTGATACTAGGGCGATCAAATTCAATATGAAAGCATAATACAAATATTTTCTAAAACAATTCTTTTCTTTAAAGAATGAATAAGATAACACAAACAGCCAATAAAGAAAAAATATTGGAAGGGAATTAAATCTTGTCAATAAAGTAAGTCCGATTAAAGTGCCTGAAGCAAAAATCAATATCAGTTCTCGTCTTTTATCATGCTTTTTCCTTATCAGATATTCAATCGCAAAAACAGAGGCAATGGTGAAAAACATTGATACTCCATATGCATAAGACAATCTGCTGTAAATGATAGGAAGAGGAGCAACAGCAAATAATATCGACGCAAGAACAGCATATTTCTTGCCATACCACATCTTTGTAAGAAAATAAACAACAAAGACAGCAAGAGTACCAAAGAAAGCTTCAACCATTCTTATTGAAAATTCAGTTACACCAAATAAAAAAGCAGGCATATACATAGCCAGCATAAAAAAGGGCCCATGACCAAACAGATATAAGTCGCCAGTATTGCCAGTAGCTATAAAATCCTTCATAGACATTGCCTGTATTGCCTCATCAAAATAGAAATCAGGCTGGTTAGTTGAGTATAACCTCAAAATAATTGAAATTATTCCCAATACTACTAGAAAAAATATCTCTGATCTCTTATTGTTAATATGTCTATCCGGCATTCAACAAAACAAGAATTAAATGCTGTTTATATTTTTTTTGAAATGTCGGAATTGCTAAGGGTTAATCCATTGTGTTAGAATCTGACTTAGCCAGCAATTCCGAGCATGCTCAAAAATATGCTATGTACTTTAGTGTGTAGTGTTTTTGACAAATTTACATGCTATGGCTTGCAAACGCAAACTTAGCGCTAAAATAAATATCCCGAAATGAAAGCATGTTAAAAATATTCAGAATTCTTCTCGGCTTTAGGTAATACCCCCTATACGCATTTTTGAACATGTTTTGCATGTCGGATTGAGTTATTAATTTAGGATGGTAATTCAAGGTATCGACATGGGTCCCGACATCCTTGAACTCGTTTTCAAAAAGCATCCCATCTGCCTTGACATCATCATAAATCGGCGTTCCTTCAATTGGAGTATACCTTGCAAATTGGACAAAATCAGTATCCAGGCTATTGGCAAATCTTATGGTCTGCTCAACATCCTCTTTGGTTTCCCATGGCAACCCTAGTATAAACAATGCAAATGTTTTGATGTCAAGCTCCTTGCACCATTGCACTGCCTGCTGGACACGCTCAAGCGTAAACCCTTTTTTTATTCTGTCTAGAGTTTCCTGCTTTCCTGACTCAGGTGCTACAGCAACAAGCCATACACCAGCCTCTTTTAGCTTTGCCAATAACTCCTTGTCAACTTTATCTACCCTAATTCCATTTTTAAGCTGCATTTTTACTTTTATTTTTCTGTTAAGTATCTCTTGTGCAATGCCCCATGCCCTCTGCCTGTTCAGCGTGAAATTGTCATCAGCTATCCATAACTCCTTTACACCCAGCTTATTGACCTGCCATTCAAT
Source organism: Candidatus Woesearchaeota archaeon (assembly GCA_023266475.1). Taxonomy (GTDB): domain Archaea; phylum Nanobdellota; class Nanobdellia; order Woesearchaeales; family GW2011-AR4. The sequence continues at coordinate 26,731 of JAHFQA010000005.1, forward strand.
CTCGTCAACAACATTTTTCACACTTCGCTGCCTCCATACCCCATCTCTTGCATAGCAAAAAGTGCATTTTGCAGGGCACCCCCTTGAAGTGGAAATGCTTGAAACTGGAAAATCTTTTTTTATTGGCAGGTTGTATTTTTTTATTGGCACCTTGTCCAATGCCGGAAAAGGAAATGTGTCAAGGTTCATGACCAAGGGCCTGTCGCCTGTGTACAGGACTTCTTTGTCTGCCCTGTAAAGTATTCCTTTTACAGAAGAAGGATCATCAGATGTCAGGTAATCATGCATTGTAAGCTCTCCCTCGCCGATTATCACTGCATCAACATTGTATTCACTAATCCAGCGCTTTCCCCTATGAGGGACTTGAGGGCCACCAATCAGGATTTTCTGCTTGCCGCCATTTTGCCTGATTTCTTTGATGTAATCGGCTGTGTTTTCGACATTTGCAATGTTAACGGCAAAACATATGGCATCATATTTGCTGAAGTCAGGGTCTTTTGTCTGCACATGGCAGTCTACAACATCTGTTGGTATTCCTTTTGATTCAAGATAAGAAGCCACGCTTAACAAACCTAGAGGAGGTAGTGTATTTAAGAAAGCCTGCTTTCTTACAGGGGTAGGAAATACAAAAAGTAGTCTTTGCACTTTTGATTTTATGGAACTATAATCCATCAAAAATTCACATCTTTTTTGTAGTATAACATTAATATAAGAACGCTTATTTATGTGTTTAAATATATTTCGGTTAAAATTACACCGCTTATTTTCTTATTTCTGTCAAATTATTTCTTTGAAATGAATATCTTTTGCAATTTTATATATATCCTTGTACAGCACCTGCGCATTCCTAAACTTAGAAAGATTTTTTCTTGCAGCTGCTACAGTCCTTTTATCATAATCTAATATAATAACTTTCTTTGCACCATACTTTATGCAAAATATGAGTTTCTTCAATCCCCCAGCATCGAGAACTATTTTATTTTTAAACAACGGAATTCCACCAATTCTTTGAATGGTGGAGTGAGTAGTGCTCAAAAACCACACATCAGATGGTGTAATTCCGAGCATCAAAAACCACTGGCTTATTATCAATAATGCAAGCATGCCACCCATCTCTGATGTGTGGTTTTTGACAATTATTTTTTGTTAGCGGATAAACCCATTCCAAAAAGTGCTGTTCGTGCTCATCATATATTTCACAGAACTTGCTCCATTCATAACCAAATCTTTCGGTAGACGCCATTCTTTATTCTTAAAATAAGATTATTCAAGTCTTTTTTCTATTTTATACTCAGATTCATCTTTATTAGAATAATACATTCTTATCATTATCTCTCCAAGAAATCCCATAACTATGAATTGCACTCCCATAATGAACATCAAAGCTCCAAGCAAAAGCAATGGGCCGATTTGAAGTGATGATATTCCGGTTTTAAGAATATGATAAGCTAAATTGAATGCTGCAATTAGTATTCCAGTTATTATTGTAGATAAGCCCAGAAACCCGAAAAAATGCAAAGGCCTAAGTGAATATGATGACCAGAATTTTATAAACATTAGATCCAGAAAGCCCTTTACAAGCCTTAAGGAGTTGTATTTCGTCTTTCCAAACTTTCTTTTTCTGTGATTTACCTTTACTTCCCCTATATTGGCGCCCCTGAGCTGCAAGATGCTGGTTATGTACCTGTGCATCTCTCCATAAAGCTCCAAATCCTTAAGAAGCCTTTTTTTGTAAATCTTAAGTGAGCATCCCGCATCGTGTATATTGTCTTCAATTATATTCCTCCTTATAAAATTTGATACCCCGGAATAAAATTTCTTTGAGCTGTTGTCCTGCCTGTTAAATCGCCATCCAGATACAACATCAAAGCCTTTTTCTATCTCATTAAGCAATTTTTTGATGTCTTTTGGATCATTTTGCAAGTCGCAGTCCATAGTTACGACATATTTACCCGTTGCATTTTTAAATCCTATATTCCAAGAGAATGTCTGCCCATAATTCTTTTTTAGCTTTATAACCTTAACTACCTTTTTATTAGCCGAGTAAATTTTTTCCAAAATATCAAAGCTTAAGTCGGTGCTTCCATCGTCTATAAAGATAATTTCATAAGATTTCTCCAGATCTGCCAATGCTGATTTTATCTCCCCAAAAAGAACTTGCAGGCTTTGCTTCTCATTAAAGCACGGAACAACTATGCTGATTTCTGGAGTTTTCATTATATCTGGGAAACTCCAAAATTCAATAATAATCTTTCCATTTCTTGTGCTGATTATTTATTCTTATACCCTTTCCATGCTTCCAAAAACTCATTTATTGACTCGTCAGTTTTTGGATTTTTAGCCATCTGGTATAAAAACTGCGGAGGTATTGTTAGGATATGCGCTCCTGCAAGACCTGCTTCTATTATTTGCATGAGATGCCTTATGCTTCCCACAATTATCTTTGTCTTAACATTTGAGACATTAAACATTCTTACACTCTCTTCAACAACTCTTGTGGGGTTGTACCCCATGTCGCCGATTCTTGAATAAAACAGGCTAGCATACTCGGCTCCTGATTTTGCTGCTAAGATTGCCTGAGAAACAGACATGCAGGCTGTAACATTTGTCTTAATTCCTTCTTCTTTGAATATTTTTGTCGCCTTCAGCCCTGAAATCCCCATTGGGACTTTCACAACAACATTCTTGCCCCAAGAGGTATATTTCCTTCCCTCTGCAAGCATTTCCTGAAGGTCATTTGTAGTTACTTCAACGCTGACAGGGCCCTTAACGAGCTTTATTATCTCTCTTGTGTTTTCCTCAAAGCCCTTTCCCTTTTCCATTGATGCAATTTTTGGGTTTGTTGTGCACCCGTCAACAATGCCCCAGCTTATGATCTCTTTTATCTCCTCAACATTTGCCGAATCTACAAATATTTCCATTTAAACCACCTTTAGCACGTTTTCAATCTGCGAAATTCCAATATTTCCGTCAACCATTAAAGTTTTGCATCCAGCTGATTTACCTGCAATCATGTCGTAATCATTGTCGCCAATAAACCATGAGTTCTTTATGTCAATGTTAAAATCCTTGACAGCCTTTTCTATCAATCCAGTTTTTGGCTTCCTGCATCCGCAGTTCTCGTCAGGCAAATGCGGGCAGTAATAAATCGCATCAACATCAAGGTCTTTTTTCAGCTTTTCATTTATTTTTTCAATGTTTTCTTTTTTTATTATGCCACGATTAATTCCTGATTGGTTTGACGTTATAATTACGAGATAGCCTTTTCTTTTTATCATGTTTATTACTTCCTTTACTTTAGGCAGATAAACCAATTCATCAACATTTTTTACCCAATCCTTTACAGGGACTTTTTTGTTTATGATGCCGTCCCGATCCAAAAAAACTGCCTTATTCATTGTGTTTTTTTATTTTTTCAAGCAAGCAAAATGTTATAAGATGCTCAAGCACCAAATGGAACGATTCAACATGAGGAGTTGAATTGAACGGGACAACAACGCAAATATCTGCCAAATCTTTCATTGCCCCTCCATCAAAGCCGCTGAATCCGATCGCTGTTCCGTTGTTGTCTTTTGCAAATTGAAGTGCTTTCAGCAGATTTTGAGACCATACCCCTGCCTTATCTTTTCCAGAGCCGCCATGCACGCTGAATGCAATTACGACATCACCTTCTTCAAAATGATTTTTCAGCTGCTCGACATAAATCTCACTCCAGCCGTCATCATTTGTCAATGCGCTTACCAAAGGTATATTATCATTTAATCCCATAACTTTGAATCTTTTCTTTCCATTAACAATTGTGACTTTTGATAAGTCACATGTAAAATGTGTTGCGGTTGAAGCTGAGCCTCCGTTGCCAACGATGAAAACTTTATTTCCATTTTTCCATGCATTGAACAAGGATTCTGTTACTTCATTTATTTTGTCTTTTGAGATATTGTCAATTATTTCTTTCATCTCATCAAAATAATTGTTTATAAAATTTATATTTTCCATTTTATCACATCTGCAATATATTTATTGCCAAAATTGTTTATGTGTATATCTTTCTTGAAATAAAGAGATTGATTTTGAGACATGTCAAACAAATCTACAGTCTCAACACCATTTAATGATTGTTTTACCTTTTGTTGTGGCAAATTATTCCATTGGCTTTTTGCAGGTATTAGCAATACTAATAATTTTATGTTATTCTTATCTGTGTAGTCTTTTATTCCATCCATTGACCTTACGAATTTGTCAAAATTCTCCTTATTGTTTGTCCAATAATTTTCGCAAGTTATACATTCCTTGTTTTTATTTAAATTAAAATTGTATTTTATGAGATTATATAACTGCGAGTGTCTCCAGAGTAAATTGCCGATTGTATTATAAAAGTTATTTGAAATATATTGCTTGTTCCTTAACCTGCCTTGCTCATCAACATAATATATCCTTGATTTGATTTTTGTTGGCAAGCCATTTAACTCAACCCATTCATTATCTCCAATATCAGTTATATCATTGCCAACAAAAATATTCAACAAAATAATTTTTGGTTTATATTTTAAATTTTTGATACATAAATAATAAGTGTCTGGACTTATCCCGCAATAGTAGCCTGCATTTGTAATATTTAAAAGATAAGAATACGTTTCATTGTCTTGGACACCATATCCAAAAGTAAAGCTGTCACCAATAGAAATAATATTCAAATTATTGTTTATTCCCCTAAACCCATTGCTATCAATGGTTATGTTAACATGAAATTCATGATGCAATAAATCTACCCATTCACTTCTAGAATTTGGTTTTGTTGTAAATGGAATGAAATCGCCATCTTTAAAAATAGTAATAGCACGTTTTTCAATATCTGATAGTGTTGTTTGTGGCATAAATATCCTTAATAATAATTCAATTGTTAATAATGTCATCAATATGGTTACTAGTAATATTAATAAATTTTTTAATACATTTTTCATGAAAATTACCTTTTAATGATTTCAATTTAATGGTGTATATTTTGTCTATTAAGTCTTATTTTGAATTTTGCTCCATAGTTATTTAAGCATTGAATAAAACTTTTGAGCCGTCAAACTCAAACTTGAATTCCAATTCTTTTAATCCGCTGCTTGCCATTGCTTTCCTGAACTCTTTTTGGTTTTTATCGCAATAGAACATCAAGAAGCCACCACCGCCTGCGCCCATAACTTTGCCCCCTATAGCACCATTTTCAATTGCCAAATTGTACCATTTGTCAATCTGAGGATTTGTCATCTTGTTTGACAATGTCTTTTTTGTTTCCCAGTGAACGTTAAGCCATTCTCCAAACCTTCTTGTGTCGCCGTTTTCCAAAGCCTTCTTTATTTCAATTCCAATCTGCTTTATCTGGTCCATACCTTCAATTGATTCATGCTTTGTTTCAGCATTCTTTTTTTGGTCGCTCAAAACTTCAGAAGCTTCTCTTGTTATCCCAGTGTAAAATAAGAAAAGGTTTCTTTGGAGCTCTTCAATCGTGTCTTGTGTTATGTCAAGCCTGCTTACTATTACCTTTCCTTTCTGGTTAATTTCCATTTGCAGCATGCCTCCGTAAGCAGCAGCATACTGGTCTTGCTTGCCAATTGGCTCCTTAAGCACCTCTAAGTCTATCTTGCATGCTTCTTCAGCAAGGTTTGCAATAGAAACAAACTCTCTTTTGTAAGCGTGAAGCGCATGCAATAATCCCACTAAAAAACTGCTTGAGCTTCCAAGCCCTGTTCTCGCAGGCACATCAGCTATGCTGGTTATTTCCAGAGGATCATGTATATTTAGGAATCTCAAGGCTTCCCTTATCCTTGTGTGTTTTATTTCTTCAATAGACTTGACGTTTTCTATTTGTGAGTACTTTAGCAGGCTTTCCTGGTAGAACTTCCTTTCATGGAGTGTTATGTATATATACTTGTTAATAGTTGCTGTAATAAGGAAACCTTTGTTTTTAGAGTAATAAAAGGGCAAGTCAGTGCCACCACCACCTATTGGAAGCCTTAAAGGAGTCTTTGTAACAATCATAAATTTTAGTAAAAATAACTCATATATAAACTTTGTGTAGAAAGCTTTATAAATAGATAAAAATTGTTAAGATTTAACAATGAAAGCTATAATCCTGGCTGCTGGCTTTGGTGAACGATTAAGACCTTTGACTAATAAAACTCCAAAACCATTGCTTCCTTTACTTAATAAACCAATTATACAGCACAATATAGAGTGGCTCAGGAACAACAGGATAAAGGAAATTGCCATAAACTTACATCATCTCCCGAATAAAATAACAAGATTCCTTGGAAACGGCTCAAAATTCAAGGTTAATTTAACTTATTCTTATGAAAAAAATATTTTGGGCACATCAGGTGGCGTAAAGAAACTGCAGGATTTTTTCAAAGATGAGACTTTTATGGTTTACTATGGAGACAATATCACCAATCTTGACATCAAAAAACTTGTTAAATATCACAATAAAAAGAAAGCAATTGCAACAATCTGTCTTCATCCCATAAAAGAAAGTGAATTGAAAGATGCAAGCATAATTGAACTGGCAAAAGACAATCAGATTTTGAGATT
>JAHFQA010000005.1:33316-41466 GCA_023266475.1 Candidatus Woesearchaeota archaeon
AACCTGATGATTCAACTATAAAAAAGTTAATCAAGAAACAAACATCAAAAAATCAATTTTATTCCAATGCAGGCATTTATTTGCTTGAACCATCTGTCTTTGATTTTATTGAGAAAAGGAAGTTTTCAGATTTTGCAAGAGATGTCTTTCCAACACTGCTAAAATCCAGCAAAAAGATTTATGGATTTCCTTTGACAGATTGCTTTTGGGTAGAGCTTGGAACTTTGGAGAAATATAAAAAGATTAAGAAGGAGATGGAAAGGAAAAATTTCATGATTCAAACCCAGAAACCCTTATAAACCATTTAAAGTTTTTTTGGCAAAATGAGTGAAAAAATATCTATAATAATTCCGAATTATAACTCGTCTGAAACTATTGGTGAATGCCTTGAGGCAGCAACCAATCTGGATTATGATAATTACGAAGTCATTGTTGTTGACGACTGCTCAACAGACAATTCTATAAAAATTATAAAAAAATTTCCGTGCAAATTAATTAAATTAAAAAATAATAGTGGAGCAGCAGAAGCAAGAAACGCAGGAGCAAAAAACGCAACAGGAAAAATTTTGATGTTTACTGACTCTGACATAATAATTCCAAAAGATTCGTTAAAAAAAGCGATGGAATTCATGAAAAATAACAGCGCAGATATTTTTTTCGCTTCATTCAAGCCAAAAATAAGGTTCAGGAATTTTTTCAGCATTTACAAGCATTTGTACCTTTGCTATTATTATGAAAAACAGGGTAAAACTATGCATACAATTGACACTTCATTTGCTTTTATCAGAAAAAAAATCTTTGATGAATTCAAGGGATTCAACACCAAAATCAGGATTTCAGAAGATGTTGACTTGGGAGTAAGGTTGACAGGCAAGGGTTATAAAATTTATCATGCAAATGATATTCAAATGGAGCATGTCAAGCATTACTCCTTTGCCCAGTTTATAAGAACTGACTTAATCAGAAGCGAGAGGATGTCAAAGATATTCTTAAGCTCTTTGTTTGGCAAAAGAAAAGCCAAGAGGCAATCATTTTACCTAAAGCCAATCAACATCTATTTAGGGATTCCAATATCATCTTTGGCCCTTCTTGCAACTTTATTGGCCTTATTCTTTAGAAACACAACAACCATAGTAGCAGCGATACTTTTATATATAATCTTCACAATCGTTAATTTAGACTATTGGAACTATCTTAAGAAGATAGAAGGCATATTTTTTGCCTTTAAGGCAACATTTATAAACTTCCTAGATATGATAGTGATGAATATAGGGGTTTTTGTCACCCTTATTAATTTCATAATTCAAAGAGGCAATATATAAAATGAGCATTTTAAAGCATTTAAGGTACGGGCAATTCGCTCCAAGAGTAATCTCCAATAAAGGAAAGACTCCTTTGTACATGATATTTTTTGTTACTTCCTACTGTAACCTCAAATGCGAGCATTGCTTTTACTGGAAAGAATTAAACGTCAAGCGTGATGAGCTGACATTGGAAGAGATAGAAAAAATAGCAAAAAACATGGATGATTTAATGTTCTTAAGGCTTACGGGCGGCGAGCCGACTTTAAGAAAAGACTTGCCTGAAATAGTAAAGATATTTTATGACAACAACAACTTAAGGAATGTTGGCATCAGCACAGCAGGATTTTTTACGCAAAAAATACTAAAGGACGCTGAAAAAATTCTCGGGCTTTGCCCTGACATTGAACTTGAGTTTTGCATATCCATTGATGATATTGAAAGATTCCACGATTTAAACAGGGGAATTAATAATACTTACAAAAATGCAGTAGCAACTATCAAGGGGCTAAAAGAGCTTAAGGAAAAGCACGGGCGTATAAGGATAAATTGTGGGCTTTGCGTTACAAAACAAAATCAGGACAGGCTTGACACAATTTTCGAGGAAGCTCTTGTTCCATTAGGAGTTGACACGATACAGGTTAATATCATCAGGGGAGCACCAAAAGACCCTGGGCTTATGGAAGTTGATCTGGAAAAATACCAGAATCTATTGAAAAAAACAAGGGCGTATAACAGCAGGCAGGGCTATCACGGGCTTTACATAAGTTCCAATGTCAAGGACAAAATGATGTCAAATGTCATCATAAAAACAATACAGGAAAGAAAATTCCAAGGAATATACTGCAATGCGGGCAATAAGACTGGTGTTTTATACTCCGGCGGAGATTTGTACCCGTGCGAGCTATTAGAAGACATGAAAATAGGAAACCTAAGGGACAATAATTATGATTTCAGGGCTTTGTGGAATTCACCAAGGGCAGAAGAAGTGAGAAGCTTCATACACGACACAAAATGCTTCTGCACACATGAATGCTTCATGACAACAAACTTGCTTCTGGATCCAAAGAATCTGGTTAATTACGTGAAGACTTATGTCTCTTCAAAAGTGAACGATGCTGATATTGCAAAGGAAAAAAGGGAAGTTGAACATCTTGTGAAAGCCAAGTCTGCCCAAACAACCTGATAAAATGGAAAAGACTCATGTTACCTTAATCAATCCTGGATTTATTGAGAAGCCGACAGTTGGGGTTACAATCCCCCTTGGTGTCATATATCTTGCAGGTTATCTAAGAGGAAACGGCGTTGACGTTGACTTGGTAGACGCGCAAGGAGAAGGCATATTCCAAAGAAATAAATGGCATGATAACACCTTCTACATAGGGCTTACATTTGATGAAATTGTCAAAAGAATTAGTCCAAAAACTGATTATATAACAATTTCAACAAATTTCTCTCCACAGCAAAGAATCCATCTTGAGCTAATAAAAAGAATAAGGGTAAAATACACTAACAAACCTATTATTGTCGGAGGCAATGACGCAACTGCACATTTTGATTTATATTTAAAGAACGGGGCAGATTTTGCTGTATTGGGAGAAGGCGAAAATACGCTGTACGAGCTTGTTAAGTGCTTAAGAAATAACGAAGATTTTACAAAACTGGACGGTCTTGCATGGGTTGAAAACAACGAGATTAAGTCCAACAAAAAAACCAAGTTCATACAGGATTTAGATACTGTCCCATTTCCGGCAAGGGATTTGATTCCGCTTGAGAATTACTGGAAGAAGCTGTACTCTCATGGGCCTGTTACAACAAAATACACCCCTGTGACTTTTTCAAGAGGCTGCCCATTATCATGCTCATATTGCTCAAGCATAGTATTCTGGCAGAGAACATGGAGGCACAGGAGCCCGAAGAATTTCGTTGACGAGCTTGAGGAATGCTATAACAATTACGGAATCACAGAATTTGAGATAATGGACGATAATTTTACTTTGAATATGTCATTGGCAGTTGATGTTTGCAAGGAAATAATGGCAAGGGGATTAGGCTCAAAAATAAAATGGAGCACTCCAAATGGAGTAAGGCCTGAAAAGATGAATGAAGAGAATTTGAAATTATTCAAGGAAGCTGGCTGTAAGTATCTCATTTTTGCTCCTGAGTCAGGCTCTCAAAGGCTTTTGAAAGAAGTCTACAATAAATTCATTGACACAGACTTGATATTAAAAATTGTTGAAATCTGCCACAAGATTGGAATCAGGACAGGGTGCTTCATTATCACTGGATTGTATGTTGAAACAGACGAAGATTACAATCTGACAAAGCAATATGTTAAAAAGCTTGCAAAAGCAGGCCTTGATGAAGTATGCGTTTTCCCGATGCTACCTTATCCGAATACTCCATTGACAAAGAAATATTTTGCTGACATTGATCCAGTGCTGATGGAGCAGGATTCCGGAGCCAATATGAATGATTTACCGAGCTGGTATCCTGAAAAGGAAAAAGCAAACAAGAAAATAGCCACTTTGTACAAGATGTTTTATCTTTACAAAAGTTTGTATCATCCTGCATCACAGCTTAGGATGTTTAGGAACATTTTAATATCAAAACAGGAAACAAAAACCGAGAGGAGCGCAAAAGCATTATTATTCAGGTTTTTGAAGATAACACCGAAAGCAACAACTTAAGGTAATCATATTTTATGGTCATGTTTTTTTAAATATATTTGCGAGGCTGAGCGTGTGGCAGACAGCGAAGCCGAGCACTAACTTTTGCGCAGCATATTGATCTAACTTATTAAAATGTTTTTGTTCAAGTTCTCCTTAAGCTATCACCTTTTGTTCTTCTTGCCATATACATTGGGGCAAATACAATATTATTTTAAAAAATATTAAATAAAAATTCATTAAAAAATTTAAGAATTATATTAAAAAATGACATACTCCCAAAATAAATCCAGCTAAAGCTGGGGGTTTCTCACGCAAACCATTTTACTTAAACTTTTCCCTCTTGCGAGGTCGCTACGCTAAAAGTTTAATGTATGGTTCGCTAAACGAGAAACACCCTAGCAAAACAAGCAACCACCTTTTAGTTGAGGTGGTCGCAATGACTAAAAAACTATATCTACACTTTAATCCAGAAGTGCATAAAATTGAGAGTAAAATAGCAACGGTGAGGACATCCCATCACTGCAAGTACAACATCAACTACCACATTATTTGGATTCCAAAGTACAGGAAGCCAATTTTGATAGGCAAAGTAAGAGAAATTCTAAAAACAATTATTGACGGACAATGCCAAGAATTAAGCTTAAACAATCTTGCATTGGAAATCATGCCAGACCATCTACACTTATTCGTGGGTGCAAAGCCGACAGTAACACCTTTCAAGATAATTCATAAATTAAAGGGTAATACTTCAATTCAATTAAGGAGAGTATTTCCCGAATTGAAATATTTTGGATACAAACAGCACTTTGGAAAAGGTTTTGATGCTCTATGGGCAAGAGGATATTATTGCGGTTCCGCTGGACATGTTTCGCAAGAACAAGTCAAAAGATATATTCAAGAGCAGATGGGAAAAAGTGTTTTTGAATATGACATTTACGGATGCCCAACACATTTGAAAGGGCAATTAAAGATTGTGGATTTCACAGGAATATGATTTTATTTTTTCTTCCAGAAGATTCCTGCCTTGCTTTGCAATCGCTCAAGCTTTCCTTCTACTTGCAGTTCCATTAAGACACGATATAAGGCATGCCAATTTATTACTTTGTTTGCTTTCTTTTGAAGTTCGCTCAAAACTTCATTTGTACTTTTAATTTCTGCTTTTGAGAGAACAGATAAAATAAGCTCGTTGTATTTGCTCATATACAAATGTTTATACCAAGCATTTATAGAGAAATATCCAAAGTTTTATACCAAGCTTATGAAAAACGATAACTATTTAAATTACTAATAAAAAGTATAGAAGATAATGTTCAATAAGAAAGGACAAACATCTTTCGGAACTATTGTTGGAGTTATCGGTTCTATCTTAATCGCTCTTGGAGTTGCTTGGCTTATTGCTCAAAATTGGCATCAGATGCCAGCTCCACTAAAAATTATAATTCTTCTTGGAGCAACTAGTGCAGCTTATTTTGCAGGAACAATCCTGCGAACTAGGGAATACTCTGGCATAGCAAAAGCATTATTTATCTTAGGAGGGCTTCTTCTTTCTTTAAGCGTGTTTCTCATTGCACAAATATATTTCACAAGTTCTAGTCCTCAAGGAATCGCTTGGCTTTGGATGATTTGCTGGATTGGTGTTCTTATATCAGCATATGTTTTAGTCTCTCCAGAAATGTATTGGATTGTTGTCGCTGAATTTGGGATTTGGGTAATATCTCAAGAAATTGCTTTCTTTGGAAACAGAAATTACATTTTAAGTGCTTTTTTCCTGATAAATGGAATAGCCACTGCATTTACTGCTATATCTTTATTTTACCAACCTGTTAAAACAGAAAAAAAATTTCATGGCAAAGGATTTATTGCTGTAATCGTGTTTTTCGCATTGTTGTATTTCTTACGATATTTTTTCAGATTTTTTATGGTGCCACTTACATCTTCTGATAAAAACATTGAAATGACAGACTCACAGAAATTATTTGCTGGTCTTGTCATTTCTGAATTTGTTTATTGGATTGCTCTTCTTTTCCTTAAAGTTTCAACCACTCAAGGCTCTGCATGGACTATTCTAGTAAGTTTAATAATTCTAGTTTTTATTTCATATAATTTTAATTCATCATCAAGCTTGTCAGCTTCAATGATTATATTTATATCATGGCTTACGATTCAGTTTTTTGCTTTTCATGAAAAATCTAACAATATGCCGTCGCTTGGAATTTTAGCTTTTTACATTTTAAGCTGCGGAATCATAATGTACGGTCTAAGCCTCTGGCATAGGTCAGGGGAACATGAATTTGGTAAGATTTATCAGCATTGGACTACAATTTATTTCCTTGTTGTTGCTTATATCCTCTCCTTTCAGGTTTTGCTGCCATACATTTGGTCAAAAGATGCAGCTTACACAACAAATTCTCTAATATTTTTATTCTTTTTAGCATTGCTATCCCTTATTTCATTAATTATTGGAATTGTAGCATCTATTAAAAGCGGGAATGTTGAAGTTAAGGAAATCGGATTTGCTGTTTCGTGCATTGTTTTATTACTTATTTTAGTTGGTTCAACAGCTCTTGTTGCCGACCAAAAAACTTCATCTCCTTTTGGCGGAAGAGTTGAAAGCGTTTCATTAGGCTTGTGGGGAGTATGGATTTTTTCGAATGTAATTTTCTTGATAATCATAATCGGTATTATTGGTTACGGAACATGGCAGAAACTTCCAAATGTAATTAACCTAGGTATATTTTTCTTTTCACTAGACATATTGACTAGGTATATAGGATTTATTATGGACTTCTGGGGTTATACAAGCTTAGCATTGATTTTTATTACTGGTGGAATTGTTTTGCTTGGCGGTGGATTTTCAATAGAGAAATGGCGTAGAAATCTCGTAGGAAAATCACAAACACAACAAAGTAGTGTGCAACAATCTAGTCGTGTTAGAAGATGAATCAACAATATACCCGTCTTATAATTGTATTAGTGCTTCTGATTGCAGCAGCAGGCGGTTTTGTGCTTTACCTATCAATGCCTCTATTGACAGGAAAAACTGTGATACTAAAAACACAGCCAGTTGACCCTTTTGATATGTTGAGGGGGCAATATTTGACTATAAACTATGAAATAAGCAGAGTTAATCTAGCAGATGCAAAAGAGGGAGACACTATTTACGTTTCCTTGAAAGAAGGAGATGATAAAATATGGCATTCAACAAATATATCTTTAAGTAAGCCATATAATGGTATTTTTATTAAAGGGAAAGCAAGACAATCATGGCGAGGCGTTGAGTATGGCATTGAACAATATTTTTTTGAAAGGGATGCACATATCCCAAGAATGGATTCAGTTAAAGTGAAAATAGACGATACAGGACAAGCAAGAATTGTCGAATTACTTATGAACGGGCAACCGCTGAATATCACTTATAGAAAACCAAGTTTGACATCTTAAAATCAACTAAATCTTTATATCCTTGCTTCTATTTATTTGGTTGCAACACTCTTCTTGATATTGATTGCTTTAAAAGCTAGAGCCAATAGGAATAAATATATATCAAATGCTTTTACTGCTTCTGCCTCTTGCACAAACACAAGAATGAGGCGACGGGCTTCATCCCACAGATAAATCAGTGGGTATTCGCCCTACGATTTTATAAAATTTCTAATTATGCCCTTTTCCATTGCAAGCCTTGCAGTCTTCCTCCGTATAGCCAGCCATCTGGTCCTCTATCATTATCGGCTCCTTCCCGGCGCCGCCGCAGACTTTGCACTGGTTTTTTGTGTCGCTTATGCTCATCCAAACCACCTTTGATGAAATAAGGAAAATTTACAGGATATATAAAGTTTGTTAAAAAACATGGGCAAAATAGACATATTTGTATATCTTTGTTCAACAAAATTTAAATATTGCAGCCAAAGTCTTTGAATTGATGGAAAGCACGGAAGAAAATAAAGATGAGTCAACATTGACTTGTGTTGTCTGCAAAGGCAAGGGAATTTACTATGACGAGGAATGCATAATGTGCAAAGGCACTGGCAGAATGAAAAGGGAATAAAATAAATTTATTTCTTATTCTCGTAGGCAAGAATACTACACAGTTTCTGTGTAGATGAATTGCCTTGCCTAAAGTTTTTCTACTTTCTTAATAAAAAATTGAGCGTGCAACGAATTTTTGGCACGCTCAATC
>JAHFQA010000047.1 GCA_023266475.1 Candidatus Woesearchaeota archaeon
CTTATGGATACTCTGCTTCTGATGCCTTTTGGGACTTGGCGCAGCAGATGTTTTTGCAGGACTCAGGAAACTACAGGTACATGCCATATTACATGAGGGCTGGGTTCAAAGATACTGTTGGATTCCACATGCCTATATTTGGGCATCTTGTTGTATTGTTTTCTCATGCAAGCGGACTTCCGGTTCATGATGCAAATCTGATAATTCCTTTTATCTTTTCCATAGTTTCTGCTATGATTTTCTATATAATTATGAGAAATTTCAATAAGAACATAGCTGTTATCTCTTTGGCTTTGGCTGTTTTTCTTTACATAAGAAACTTCACAATAGTATACCTATGGGGCATTTGGGACATTATTGTTGCATCATCCTTTGTACTTGCTTCTATGTGGGCTTTGGACAGGCTTGAAATAAAACATTCGTCTGTTCTTTTGGGCATATTCACAGCTGCTGTTGCCTTGACTCACATAACAGAAGCAGCTTATTTGGCATTGTTTATAGTTATTTTTGTTGTAATAAAGTTATTAAGGAAAAAAATGAAATTCTCGGATATAAAGAAAATTTTCGTTGCTGGAATATTATCATTGATACTGGCATTTTATTACCTTCCGATTTTCAGGTATGGCTATGGAAGAACTGGAAGTGACTTTTCATTTAGAATCACAAAGCCGGAACGGTATGATGTCATAATAAATCATTTCGGTGTGTCATTATTTCTTATCGTAATTGGCGCAGTTATTGCAGTTTACATTGTTCTAACAAAAGAAAAATATTTTGCCCCTTTAGCTGGATTGTTCTTGCTCTTTGCCGGCTATACAAATTTCATAGGCGACTTTGGCCCAAGGGCAATGCAGATAAGGTATATGTGGCCAGTCTATCTCTCTGTTTTTTTTGGAATATCTATATACTTTATGCTTAAGCTTGCTATAAAGAACTGGAAATTGTATTTTTCTGTAATAATCAGCATAATTCTTGCTATTGCTTTTGTCAAGGCATATCATACAGCAACACCGCAGCAAGGACTGATGGACGATGAGCATTGGAAGGCATTCACATGGGTATGGAAAAACACAGATCCTGATTCAAGGATATTGTTTTTTTACGGCGATCCTTATACTCAGGAAGCTGTTGTATTCACAACAAAAAGAACAGGCTACAGGGTTGACTTTGATGACTTTACAAATACTTTGAAAAATAAAACAATAAAAAGATATTACACTCTAAACGTTGCTGCAGCTGACGATGGCGAGCTTCAATACAGGATTTCATTCTTTAAGTACGGCTATCATTTCCTTGAGGCTAATACATCAGATTATTTTGGGCCGCTTGACATCTGCAAGTTTGATTATTATGTTTTTGACAAAGTCTCAAGGCAGCCCATTTTGGTGCAGTATAATTTCCTGATCGCAAATGATTTGTTAAAGAAGGAATTTATAACAAAGGCATTTGAGAACAATGAAGTGATTATTTTGAAAAACAACAAGGTAGGGGCGGATTGCATTGAAAAAAGAAGTTTTTGAGAAGCTAAAGAAAGAGCTGCTTTATGTGCTAATTATATTTGCATTACTTTTTGTGCTTTTTAATTTTATATTCTACAAAGAAAATTTCCTTGTTAAGCTAAGAGCTGTTCTTTCATTTTTTTGGCTTTTTGTAGTTCCAGGCTATATTTTGATGTTCTATTGGGAGTCAAATCTCGAGTTTATTGAGAGGTTTATGATCGGAATTACTCTGGCAGCTGCAATAACAGGAATTTCAAGCTATTATCTTGGATTATCTGGGCTAAATCTTAAGTATCATATTTTTTTGCTTCCAGTAGTGCTGATAGTTGCTGGAACTATAATAATTTTAAAGAAGAAGTATGACTAATCAGTTATTTTTTTCTAATTTTATTCAGAAGAATAACTAAAATAATAAGGACTGCAAAGATTGCAGCAATTGCCATTCTGAAGGAAATTACAAGCCCCAGAAGATAAACTAATGACGGAAATATTGTTAAACCAAGCAATGCCGAGAAAACAAATTTTTCACCGTCAAGAAGACTAAAATTATTGAGCACTATGTAAAATGGCAAGGACATTAGAATAATTCCAAGAGCAATTCTGATTCCTATGGCTCCAAAAAGCACATATGAAAAAACAAGAATTACAAGTAGTATAATAATTAAAAATGCAATTAGTTCCTTTGAATCATTATTTTTTAGGCTCAAGCTTATACACCCTTATATTATTTTGATTATAAACCAAAGTATGGTTTGCAAGAATATCCTTTTCAAATAACTGCATTTCATCAAACGTTGCCTTGTCATTAAGTGACCCAACCATGGTGTAATCCATCATTACATACCAATCTGGTGATTTTACAACATTCTCTTTATTAGGCAGCAGATAATAGAATCTAGTTACATGCTGAGATGCTGCAGCCACCCATCTTATTTTCTTGGCAGTTGCAGATACAAAATTATCCTGGTAGGGTATTCCAATTAATGTCACATTGTAAGATTTAGGGACATTTTCAAGCACCCATTGCGATGCTTCAAATTCCTGCTCATTTAATGAAACAAAAAATCCGGCTTGAGTATTTGGATTATATGTGTTTTTATTCAGCATTTTGGAAGCGCTTGCCATGTTGATTGTCAATGCAAGATAAATAAAAAGTACAGCAAGCCCATATTTTAGGAATTTGTTAAGCTTTGATGGGTGCTTTACAATAGATGCAATGTAAACTATTCCAATTGCGGTTAAAGGCGCAAATATATGGGCTGAGGCTGAAAGAGACCTGTGCAAGAATGAGGCTTTTCCTAAAATGTCCCTATGGAGAATAAAATAAAGGCTTACAAGCCATGCCAGCATAAATAAATCCCTTTCTTCCCGTCTCCAGGCTAATAAAATAATTCCAAGCAGCAGAAACGGCAAAGTCCAAAGTGCATGCATTTCTGTGAATGAAAAGTAGCTTTCAGGAACGCTTCCAGCATAATCTTTTGGGTTCAATGACCATTGGAATAATCTTGATAAGTCTAAAGATTGCTTGTTTTGATCACCGCTTGGCTTGCTAAAAAGCTGCGGAAAAATATTGAAAGTCTGGTATGGAAATAGCATAAAAAGAATTAAAAAAATAACTGCAGCAATGGAAACGTGCTTTACGCTGAAGATGAATTTTCTCTGCTTTATGCAAATAAACACGTACAGCACAATTAATCCGAATACAGAATGGAAGAAGGCAAGTGGATGTATAAGAATGTTAATGCCGAGGAATAAAGCAGCAAGGTACAAAAAAAGAGGCTTCCGCTCTTTGTCAATTAAATATTTGTAAAAGCAATACAAAATGATAGGCACAAGGGCATAAGCAAACCTTTCAGGCCATTGCCCCCATAAATACGGCATGAAATCTCTCGGCGAAAAGATTAACAGCAAAGATGATAAAATTGCAGGCAAAAACCCGAACAAAGAATTTATTACAAAATAAACTGTTATGATGATAAAAGATGCCATGATTGCATTTAAAAGGAATACTGGGACTACTCTTTCATTTCCAATAACTTCCATGATTCCCAATGCTGTATGAAAGGGAGGCGGGTACCATAAAGTATGCGGCTTGAATTTGTTGTCAAGACCATACCTTAAATCAATATAAGGCGGCAGGTTAACAAATGACTTGTCATTATAAGCCAAGTAATCCGCAACCTCAAAATGAGACATTGCATCGTATTCACCATACGGCAATTTTCTTTCCTGCAACGGCTGGGTCCAGAAATAGATGCCAAAAAGGTACACTAATATGAATATAAAAGTCTGGATGTAATTCTTGTTAAACTTCATATACCTAAGCCAAGCAACTGGATTTATAAATATTTGTCTGGGCTTAAGGAAAAAGCTTTAAAACATGCTGGAAATTGTTAATCATGATGAACATATTAATAATCAAGTTAGGAGCCATAGGTGATGTAATTAGAACAACATCTATACTTCATGGGCTTAAATCAAAGTACAAAAATTGCAAAATAGGCTGGGTAACTAAAAGCGAATCTTTTGATGTCTTGAATAACAACAAACTAATAGATGAAATATATCTGATTGATAATAAATTAAATAAGAAATATGATTTGGTTATATCTTTAGACGATGATTTTGAAGCGTGTAAATTAGCTTCTAAAATTAACCCAAAGAAAATAATTGGCGCATTTTCAATTGGAAATAAAATAACCTATACGAACGATTCTTCGTTATGGTTTGATATGGGGCTTATATCAAAGCTTGGCAAGCAAAAGGCAGATGAATTAAAGGCAAATAACAGGAAAACTTACCAGTCAATAATGTACAGAATTCTTGGATTAAAATATAAAAAGAAGGAGCCAATTATAATTTTAGATAATCAATCATTAGACTTTTCAAAAAAATTTACATTAAAAAATAATATAAAAAAAAGTGACTTGGTAATTGGAATTAATACGGGTGCAGGCGGAAGATGGGAAGACAAGAAATTAAGCATTGAGAAAACCGCAGAACTCATTGATAAATTAAACAATCAAATTAAAGATGTGAAAATATTGCTGTTTGGCGGCCCTGAGGAAACTGACAGAAATAAAGAAATAAGAAATCTTGCAATAACAAAGATTATTGATGCAGGATGCAATAATTCTATTATGGAATTTGCTTCATTGGTTAATTTATGCAAAGTTCTTGTAGCAAGCGACAGCCTGGCATTACACGTATCAATAGCCTTAAAGAAAAAAGTTGTCTGTTTTTTCGGACCGACTTCCTATACAGAAATTGAGCTTTACGGCAGAGGGATAAAAGTGTTACCAAAAATCGGCTGCTTATGCTGCTACAAGCCGAAATGCGATGTAAGTCCAGTTTATGAAGTTGATGAGATAGTGAATGCTGTTAAGAAATTAATTTAAAATGAAAACATTTGTAATGATTCCAACATATAACGAAAAAGAAAACATAAAGAGCCTGATAGATAAGATTCTAAAATTAAAGATAAAGAATTTGCACATAGTTGTTGTTGATGATAATAGCCCAGACGGAACATGGAGAATTGTTCAGGATTTATCAAATAAAAACAGGAATGTTCATCTGTTGCTGAGGAAAAAAGACAAAGGCAGAGGCGCAGCTGGAAAAGACGGATATATTTATTGCTTAAATCATGGAGCTGATATTGTTGTTGAGATGGATGCTGATTTGTCACATGACCCTAAGTACATACCCTTAATGCTAAAGGAATTGAATAATGCTGACATCATTTTGGGCTCTAGGAGAGTTGAAGGTGCAAAAGAAATCGGAAGAAGCCTTATGAGAAGAATTATAACATATATAGCTAACTTTTACATTAGATCAATGCTTGGATTGAAAGTAAGAGACTGCAATTCAGGATTCAGGTGCTTCAAAAGAGAAGTTTTGGAAAAAATAAATGCTGCAAGGCTAGAGTCAAAAGGCCCTGCAATTGTGCAGGAAGTCTTGTTCAAGGCTCATTTGAAAAGGTTTAAGATAAAAGAAATTCCCATAACCTTTGTTAATCGGACTAAAGGCAATTCAAAGCTTGGAATGCCTCAATTGGCAGCAGGCTATTTTATGGTTTCGAAGTTAAAGATAAAGAATATTTTTGGTGTTATTTAGTTTACTTTTATGATTTTTTATTATTGAAAATAAAAATAATGCGTTCAGAATAATAAGAAAAATCAAAATAACATTAATTTCACAATAAAAAAGACATTTCAAAAACAAACATTGAACATAAAACTAAACATGAAAATTGCAATTTTGACGCCAACATTTTCCTACTATAGCGGCATTGACAGGGTTGTAGAACTGCAAGCCCAGGATTATTCAAGAAAAGGCAATCAAGTTACAGTTTTTGCCCTTGAATCGAGCTTAAAGCCTAAAGGATACAAGCTAGAGATTCTTGGCATGCCTAAAAATTTGTTTTTGCAAAGATTATACAGGTTATTTTTCTTTCTTGATGCATATAAAATAAAAAACAATGCAGAGAAGTTAAAGGATTATGACATAGTAATCTCGCATTTCTATCCGATGAACTGGATTGCCAGCTATGCAAGGAAAAAATACAATGTAAAGTATATTTACTATAACCATGGCATAGGTTTCAGCAGCCTTTTTGGGAGCATTTTTGAGAAAATATATATGAAATTATTTGGATTATTCAACAAAATGTCGCTGAAAAACGCTGATTCAGCTGTTTCAATAAGCAAGTTCATGAAAAGTGAGTTGAAAAGAGAAACAGGAATGGACAGCAGGGTTGTATATGATAAAATTGACAAAGCAAGATTCAGAAAAGGCCTTGATGGAAGTAAAATAAGAAAGCAGCTGAATATTGGAAGCAATAAAAATCTGCTGCTTTTTGTCGGAAGGATCTCTCCTCATAAAAATGTTCACACTTTGCTGGAAATTTTTGATTTAGTGCTGGAAAAATTGCCGAATTCAAAATTATTAATTATTGGAAAGCCTACATTTCATGGTTATTATAAAAAATTAAGAACTTTAGCAAATAAGAATGTAATTTTTAAAGAATTTGTTGATGACAAAGAGCTGCCATATTACTATGCTGCATGCGATTTATATGTGACAGCCTCATTGTGGGAAGGCTTTAACCTGCCGGCTGCTGAGGCGCAGGCATGCGGCAAGAAAGTGGTGGCTTTCGATGTCTGCTCGCATCCTGAAGTTGTAATGAATGGAGTCCTGATAAAAAAGGATGACAATCAGGCATTTGCAGAAGCAATAATTAAATTATTAAAATGAACCTTATAATTAAATTCAGCAAATTTGAAAAATATACAAAATATTCCATTTTTGTAATAATTATATTTTCTGTAATTGTATTTTATTTAACTTCAATCTATCATGTTTCCGGTGACGGGTGCTGGCATATTCCGGCAGGCAAATTCATAGCTGAAAACATAAAATTCCCATTGTTTGAGCCGCTTGGAAGGGACGAGCCGTTCTGGAGCCCGCCTCTGTACCATATATTAGTTGCAGCTGTTTATTCTGTTTTCAATGCATTTAGTCACGATGCTGCAAACTTTGCGGTTAAATTTATCTCTCCCATTTTTGGTATTTTATCTTTGATTTTTTTATTTTTAATAATCAAGAAATTAGTGAACTCAAGAATTGCCTTTTATTCGACAATATTCCTTGCGTTCGTGCCAATCTTCATTGACTACAGCGTTTTGGAATATGTAGAAAGCACTCTTGTGTTTTTTGTTGTATTAAGCATCTATTATTTAATCAATGACAGGATTTTATTGTCTGGAATAGCGGCAGGACTTGCAATATTGACAAAATATAACGGCTTGTTTATTTTGCCTTTATTATTGTATATCCTTTATATTAAATCCAAAACTAAAAAAATCCTTTACAAAAATGCAGGTGTAATTATTTTATTGCCTTTGCTTATTTCATCGCCGTGGCTTATAAGAAACTGGGTGCTACTCGGAAATCCAATATGGCCATTCCTTAATTTCATTTTTCATGGTTATGCTCCGAAGTCTTATTCGGCAGCAAATTTTTCACACTTATTCCATCCAAACACCATAATATTCACATATCTTGGAATATTTGGAGTTCCTGACGGCAATTATCATTCACTAACATTTGCTAATTTTCAGAATTTGCAGTATTTGCTTGCAATCTGGCTTTTGGTAACATTCATTTTTTTTATTCCGTTAATTTTTGGATTTTTAACCAAGTTTAAGCAAAGAAAACTTTTTTCAATATGGATAATTCCATTTATCTTGCTCTTTTTCCTTTATGTAATAAATGTCGGCTGGTCTGTATCAAGAATAATTCTTCCGGCATTTCCTGCTCTTGCTGTTTTCTGGGCTCTTGGATATGAAAAATCAATAGCTATTTCGAAACTAAAAATAATCAAGGCAGCATTTATTTTAGTTGTCATAGGTCTTGTTTCAGCAGAATCTATAAAGGTCAATTTTGCTGCAAATTCGTGGAATGTTTATAGGGAAGACTTTGAATGGGTGAAATCAAACACAAACCAGAACGCAGTATTTATAGCCAATGGCCAGTGCGTTCCTTATAACATTGAGCGGAAGTCATTGTATGTGACTGATGAAAACTTGAAATATGCTGAATATATTTGGATAAACCAGAACTTTAATTTAGACAAGAGGTCAATTTTGGATGATCAAGAGTTAAATTCTATCCTATCAAAAAATTATAAAATCGTTTATAATAATAAGAACACAGGAACAGCAATATACTCAACTAGATAATAATCCTTGGCTTGAAAAGATATTTTTCTGTAAAAATTTTTAAAATATATTCGTCGTTTACTTTTCTGAATTTTTGGGTTTGATGCCTTTTTTTCAGTACAAAAGTGAAATTAAAGATTACAAAAAATATTGCTTTGAATCTTGCAAAAGCAGATGCTATTTTCATAGCCACAAGGTCTTTAATTAGGGCAGCAATCCTGGCTGATAGGACATAAGGCAGGTATAATATAATATCCCCCCAAGACAAAATCTTAAAATAAGTTATTAGTAAATTTCTCTCCATCAAATAAGTTGAAAAAGACTTGTTTGCTTTCTGCATAGTCACAGCGTGCATATGCTGCATAATAGCATCTGGAACAAAAACAGCCTTTTTGCCAGCCAACCTTATCCTTAATCCCAAATCAACATCTTCTGCGTAAATAAAATAATCAGGGTCAAACAAATAGCCAAACATTTCAACAAAATCCTTTCTTATCAATCCAACACCTAAATAAGGGATTTCTTTTACTGAATCACCAACATTTCCTTTAATGTGCCCATTATAAAATGCCCTTGAAATCCATGTGCCACCTGACTTTAGCTCTTTATTATAGAAATTTACCAGCCTTGGAGCAGCCATAACAGCATTTTTTCCTCTTTTCAATGCATTAACAAGATTGCCAATGCAGTTCTTATCAATTTCCATGTCGTTATTTAAAAATAAAATAAATTCGCCATTACAAAACTTTAATGCGGAATTTATGCCTGAATAGCCAAGATTTTTTTTGTTTGAAACCAATTTAACAATTTTATATTTTTTTTTAATAAATTCCTGGCTTCCGTCATTTGATTTGTTGTCAACGACAATTATTTCAAAATTATTGTAATCTGATTTTTCAATAGAGGAAAGGATGCTTTTCAGCAGATCTTTTCCGTTGTAATTAACTATGATAATTGAAATTAAGCCCTTTTTCATTTCTTGATAACCTTCATTGTGAAGTCTATTTTTAAAATAATTTCTCCGAGAAGATAGCTGACAAGGTGCCTCAAATCCAAAGCGTTCGGGAACAATGATTTCGGCACCGGCAAAGGCGGGATTATCCAGCCAATTTTTGAAGGAATAAGCTTTATTTTCTCCACTCCAAATCCTGGATAGGAATCATAGCTTCTGTTTGTTTCGGTAAAAAACTTCATGCTGTCAACATTGAAGAAATAATTATGATTTGGGTAGAACGCGCCGCTTGAGTGCCAATATGGAACTATAAGCCTAACAGTTGCATTATTTTTGCAGATTCTGTGGATCTCAGCCATTGCCTGGAACAAGTCATTTAAGTGCTCTAAAACATCTTGGCTATAAATTTCGTTAAAATAATTGCTTGGAAAAGGCCATGGATACTTGTCCAAGTCATGAATAACATCAACTCCTTTGTGCTTCGACTTGTCCAAATTAATGTAACCATTTTTTATGTCCGATCCGCACCCAAGATTAAGTTTCTTTATTTTGCTTTTCATTCTATTTTGTACTTTTTCCATCTTTTTGTAGACAAGCTCATGTCAATCGTCAAAGGCGGCCCATTATATTCCTGCATGGTCATCTTTCCAACATTTTTTGAGCCCGCCAGCAAAGCGAGTTCATACATACTGATTCTTTTGCTGCCAACAATATGCACAATTCCCTTTATCCTTTTTTTGCATACATCATATATGCCTTTTGCCACATTATCGCTGAACAAATAAGTTCCAAACCTGTCCACAAATGCTTTTGGGTATTTCCATCGATTCTTCGGCACGAAATTAGTTCTAATTATGCACGTGTTTTCATATTGCCTTGAAACAATCTCTCCGCATAATTTTGTGATGGAGTAATAATTTTTTGGAGAGGGAATATCATTTTCAGTGTAATATTTTTCATTTTCTCCTGCAAAAACGCAAGCTGTGGACATATAAACAAGATAGCAGTTGTTGTTCAATCTCTTCAAAGCATTTACAATATTTTGTGTGCCCTCAACATTGGTTAACCATGCTTTTTTCTTATTTTCTTCACATTCCCTTATGCCAACCAATGCTGCAGCATGAATCAAGATGTCAGGCTTATATTTCAATAAAGCTTTATTTACAGAATCAGGATTGGCAATATCCATTTCCCTGTGTTTTGGAAAATACGCGCCTTTGAATACCTTCTGCAATGAGCTTCCCAGTGCGCCGCTTCCCCCTGTTATTAAGACTTTCATAAAGAACAATGTACATAAGCGCCCTTTTTAAAACTTGTCAGGCATCAGACATAATCACTAAAATTATCAATCCAGGCCAAAGGCTAAAACAAACCTTTAAATAGGAGTTATTGCTTATTAACCTCAAAATATGTCTGATAAAAAAAAACAATTAGATTTTGTATTTATATCTACAGCTTCTGATATACAATGTTATAGCATTAGAAGGGTATCTGCGTATTTGAAAAAGTACGGCTTCAATACTAAAATCATATTTTTGCCGCAACCGTTTTCCAAGCGCTATTCACCACAGGTTCTTGAGCAGGTTGTTGAGGTAAGCAAAGATGCAAAATTAATTGGAGTCTCCCTGATGAGCAATTACTGGCATAACGCAGTTCAATTGATAAAGGTCCTCCGAATGAATTCTGACTCCTTGATTATTGGCGGAGGCCCCCATCCAAGCACGAATCCAGAGCAATGTTTGGAAGAAGTTGACATGATATGCGTAGGTGAAGGAGATGAAACGCTTCTGGAGCTCCTGAAAAGGATTAAGGCAGGAGTAACAGATTATTCAGGAATACCAAACCTACAATTTAAGCAAGATGGCCAGATAATAAAAAACCAGCAGGAGCTTTTTGAGAAATCAGATCAAATTCCGATTCCAGATTATGATCTTGAAGATCATTATATTCTTTTTGAAAATAAAATACAGCCAATGACTTATAACTTGTTTAGGTGCTTTCATGGCAATGACTATATGACCATATTTGCATTTGGCTGCCCTTACACATGCAGCTATTGCATTCATAATATCTATAATAAAAGATTCAAGTTCAGGTTTAGGAAGAGGCCTGTTGAAAATGTGATTGATGAGCTTAAGTACGTAAAGCAAAAATTTCCATTTATCAACAGGCTTAGAATTGAAGATGACACTTTCTTCTTTTACAGCAAGGAAGAAATGGAATACTTCAGGGATGAGTTTAAAAAATACGTCAACATACCGATTTATGTTTGCGGTGGCCAGCCAATGGTCATAAAAGAGGAATTAATGA
>JAHFQA010000048.1:0-6063 GCA_023266475.1 Candidatus Woesearchaeota archaeon
ATCACATTATATTTTTTTGAACGTTAAATTATTTAGCTCTTTTCCTATTATTTCCTTGGCTTTTGCTGACAATTCCCCTGGGGCTAAAAAAATGACTGGAAGTTTTTTGAACTGGCCCTTTACATAGGCATTGCTCAAGTCTGAATCACTAATTCGCTTCTTGTTTTTTGCCCTGCAATAGTATTGCAGATTGCCAACAACGCTTGGAAGCTCTATAATAAAATTTATTTCTAAATTTTTCTTTACAACTTCCGTATTTACAACATTTATCTTGTTTTTTTCAAAAAATTTTATTATATCTTTCAAAAATTCATCTTCCTTGTCCTTTTGCCTTGGCGCGTATTTTCTGGCTGCCTTTATCCTATCTTTTGGCTTTTGAATTTCTTCCTGGATTTTCTTTTTTTCTTCTCCAGCTTTTGAAACTTCAGAAATATTTTCCTCAGGTTTTTTTTCTATAGGCTTTTCCAAAATATTTAATTCGGCTTTGATTAATTTTTCAGCTTCTTCATTGCTGATAAGATACCATTTCCAAAAAACATTTGTGCTGTTGTTGTAGTTAACATTCAGCTGTACAGCAAAATCCTTGATTTCACGCAATGCAACCCTGACAACTGGCTCCTGCTCAGAATCCCTTAGTATTTTGTTTTGCTGCAGCAAGTCATAAGCCTTTTTTTCCTTGTCGTTCATGCTGTCTGTAAATTTTTGCAGCATTGCTTCTTGCCCGGGAAGATAGTAAAGCGGCGAGCCGCCTACTTTGATGGAGGATATCTTTAGCTTGCTGCTTGCTGTAAGTTCTGCAAGGTGTGCAGACGCCATAATCATATCCGTTCCAATTACTTTTGATACTTGGCTTGGCAAAACAGGGCCTTTTATCTTCACAAATTCAAGAATCTTGTCACGATTGTCCATAGGCCAAACAAAAGAAGGTGATTTTATATATTTTGTTGTTAGAATTCAGAATATTAAGGCCTTAGCCACCTGACTTCCCAATATGTGACGTCTCCTTCATCATCTACGCATCCTATCAACAATCTCTTTTTTGTGCTGTGCGCAACCCTGTTTTTTGCTGAGAATTCATACCACGTGAAATTTGATCCCTCATGCACTGGAAAGACTACCCATCTTGCATGGTCTTCGCCTGGCTTAACTCCCCGATCGTAAATCCTGAAATCTGCCCCAAATTTCAAGGCAGTTTTGATGATATACCCTCGGTTCCTTATGTCCCTGTAAACGAAATACCTGACCCAGAAATTGGGCTCTACTTTTTGCGATTTTTTTAGAAATTTCTCAAAATCTATGGCTTTGTTTTTAGAGTCATATGCAATCAGCTTCTTCTTATCAATCAAGTAAAGGGCTTCAATCAAGGAAAGCTGAACCCTTCCGTCTTCGAGAAGATTACCATATCTGCTTTGATTATAGAGCTCCCTAGCATTATCTGAGCTTTCTGTAAGCACCCTTTCATTTGAAAAATATGCTTTGACAGGCTCTTTGTGTTCGTGTTTTTCTTCCTTTATTTCTTTCTTAGGAAGAACGTCTTCGGATTCTTCCTTTTTCTTAGCCGTCATGAATATGATTAATAATGGTATATTGGATGGTTTAAAAAGGTTGTTGAATTTGAATTATTTGAGCTTACTTATTGTATCTGGAAGATTTTTTACGTATATTATTTTGAGTTGTGTTTGTATACTAACATTTCCCCTATTTGCTTCAGGAATTATAATTATATCAACTCCATTTTTCTCAGCAGTGTATATTTTTTGATTAACATTTCCTATAGCTAGAACATCCCCACTTTCATTTAGTTCCCCAGTTCCTGCAATTTTCCTTCCTTTAATTAAATCTTGGTAATTGAGTTGATTGATAATCTCAAGTGTTGTCATTAAACTCCCTGATGAACCAGCCAATGACCCAAATGATATATTTATTTTTGCTTTGCTCAAACCCAAATATTTCAAAGCTAAATTCTTAGAAATTTCTTGACTTTGTTCCATAAGCATAAAGTTATAATCTGCAATCTCATTAGTGGTTATATTTTCATAACCTGGCGGAATTTTCATTATTTCTGCATTAGGGGACAATTTACCAATCAAAAAAACAAACAAATTAGTTTCAAAACTATTCTTAGTTAAGCCTATAGTTTTTGCATAAGGATTAAAATAAACATCAGAAGATACAGCAAAAAAATGAGATTTATTCTCTTTTTCATTCTCAATAGAAACAACTTTGCTTAAATTAATAAGCTCGCCTGGGAATATTACAATATAAGGCAGCGGAATAAAAAATAATATCAGCAATATTGGTATTGTTGCAGAATATATCAAAAATAAACGGCGTTTTTTCTTTTTGTTCATATTACCAAGTAAATGTGTCTTATTTAAATTATTATGCGATTTTTCTATACAAAAAACAAAAACCCTTATAAATTCTATACCAATTTGATGTATTATGCAAATTACATTTCTTGGGACATCCTCAATGGTGCCGACAAAGGAAAGAAACCAGATAGCAGTCTTTCTTAGCTATGGCTCTGAAGGAATTTTGTTTGATTGCGGCGAAGGAACTCAAAGGCAGTTTAAGATTGCGGGATTAAGCTTGACAAAGGTCACAAAGATTCTCATAAGCCATTGGCATGGAGATCATGTTCTTGGATTGCCAGGATTGATGCAGACATTAAGCTCAAGTGAATACAACAGCACTTTGGAAATTTATGGGCCATCTGGAACTAAAAAAAGAATAGAAAAAATGTTTGAGGCGTTTGTATTTGACAAAAGGCTGGATTTTGTTGTGAAAGAATTAAAATCAGGCATTTTTTTTGAAAATAATGAATTCCAGCTGGAGACATACCAGTTAGAGCACGGAATAGAAACTTTGGGATTTAAATTTATTGAAAAAGACAAGAGAAGGATTGATATGAAAAAAGTCAGGAAATTTGGAATTCCAGAAGGGCCTTTGCTCGGAAAATTGCAGCAAGGAAAAAGTATCGAGCATAATGGAAAGAAAATAGATGCTGATGAAGTGACTTACATTGAAAGCGGAAAGAAAATTGCTTATGTAACAGACACTGTACTTTGTGATAATTGCTATAAAGTTGCCCAGGATGCTGATTTGCTAATTTCAGAAGCTACTTATGCTTCAAAGCTTGTTGATAAAAGCGAGGAATATGGGCACATGACTGCAAAGCAAGCTGCACAATTGGCAAACAAAGCAAACGTTAAGCAGCTTGTATTGATACATTTCAGCGCGAGGTACAAAAACACACAGGAACTGGAAGAAGACGCGAGAAATGTATTTGACAAGGTAATCTGTGCAAACGACTTGATGAAAATTGATTTATAGAAAATTAAATAAAGATGAAAACAGCCGGAATTATAGGTAGTTTAGGACCAGAAACAACATCTGAGTTTTATCTAGAATTAATTTTCGGTTGCTACAACAAAAATAAGGAAAGCAGACCTCCAATTTTAGTATGGAATGTTCCTTTAAAATACGCAATTGAGGAAGATTTATTAAAAAAAGCTGTAGGCGAAGAAAGATATCTCCCATACCTTGTTAGTGGAGTAAAAATACTTGAAAAAGCTGGTGCAGATTTTTTAGTTATGCCTTGTAATTCTTTGCATATTTTTACTGACCAAATTAGAAAATCTGTTAATATACTTGTACTTAGTATTGTAGAGGATACAGGGAAATTTTTGAAAAATTAGAATTATTCAAAATGTCAGTCAAAACCAAAGGCTCCAACGCTGAAAGGGAATTGCTTCATGTGTTCTGGAGCAGGGGTTTTGCATGCGTAAGATCTGCCGGCTCTGGCTCGATGAAATACCCTGGACCAGATTTGATTGCAAGCAACAAAGTAAGAAAACTGGCCATTGAATGCAAGACCACAAAAAGCAATAAGCAATACCTTGACAAGCATGATGTTGAACAATTGAAGGAATTCTGCGAAATTTTTGGCGCAGAGCCGTGGTTTGCCGTCAAGTTCTCAGGAATGGAATGGCTTTTCTTAAGCTTTGAAGATATTGGAAAAACAGAAAAAGGCTATGTTATTGATTCAAAAGTTGCAGAAAGAAGAGGATTATTGATTGATGAATTAATAAAATAAAGACAAAAATATTAGAATTTACCTTTTTTTGACAGACCTTTCAATTTTTATCTCTTCCTTGACAATCTTGTCAACTACCCTTTCAATGTGCATCTCTATCCTTGCAATCCTTCTTTCCATAAGAACTAAAATTCTCAAAGAATAGACAATAGCTGCCAAAGTGCCAATGATAATAGCAAGTGTTATTTCCTGAACCCCAAAGACCATCTAATCACCTCAATTTTTAGTATTAGGGATTATTTATCTGGTTATTTATAAAGTTTTCGAAAATGAGGCTTTTGCCTTCTGATTGGCATTTTCATTCTTACTAGATTTGGCTTTGTTCCTACTAATCCCCCATGCTTTTCTTGTCGTGTATTGCGCAGGATTCTTTATCTTCGGGCAGAAATTGTCAGGCTTGCATACCCCGATTCCAAGCATGTACATTTCATTGCTGCAATTTGGAGGCAATACCTTTTTCTGCATCTGCTTATGGTATCTTAACTGTCCAAGAAGATAGACTTCTCTAATGGGCTCCTTATTTTTCTTATTCCATTCTTTAAGTTTTTTTTCAATCATTTCATAGTCCCAGCCGATAGATGTAAAATAATTTATTAATATGAATAATGCCCTTTTTCTTCCGTCATCCATCCCATTAAGAATTAATTTTATGCACGGCGGAAATAACTCTTCTGGCAATGCATTTTCAGGAAGTTGGAAATCTTTTTCCTCTCTTAATTTGACATTTTCCTGCTTTGTGCTGAAATCATACGCTTCCATCAATAACTGCTTTGCCTCGTTTGTTTTAGAATCTGAGTTGTCAAGAAACCGGTGCCTGCTGACCCTGGCATTTTTTGGAATTGCAAATTCTTTTCTGAACAGCAAAACTTTTTCTGGATTCAATGGAGTTGAAACCAAGCCGGATTTTTCATGCAATGAATATGGCATTCTGTACAAATGCCTTGAGGATATCAAAATAGTGTCAATGTTCAGGAAAGGCTCAGTGTTCAATGTTCTAATCTTGTTGTTATAATAAACCATTTCAGCTGCCTTTTTCCCTGTTTTTTCCACAATGGAGTTGAAATTGTCTTTCTCAAGATCCATTATTCTTTGTCCTAGCGGCTGCTTGATCATTTCTCGAATGTAAAGCGCAACTTTTCTTGGAGCATCAGGAAAAATCTTTCTTGTTTCCTCATTCCTTATTTTCTCTGGAAATGCATCAAATGGCACTCCAATATGAAATCCCTTGTTGCCTGAAAATTTGCACGAAACTGATTTTACAGAGTGGAATCTCAAAGCCTTAATAACCAAATCAGCTGCTTCTCTTGAATACTCAAATATTCCGCAGTCAATATCAAGCACCAAATCCCATCCGATTCTTAAATTGTCGAGTTCATGCCTTTTCATTGATGGGTCAATCTGCAGCGGGTTTTTCCACAGCTCTTCAGAAGCATGGAATGAAGTTGCGCCTTGCTTTGCAAGCTCCAGAATATCGCTTTGATTTCTCAATACATCGGGCCTTTTTGAGAAGCTGTCACTGAATTTTGCAACAACTTCCCTGTCTTTAGAATTTATAATCATCTCTTCTTGAATATCTGCCCTTTTGTAATGGCTTAATGAAATATTGATTGGAATCATAAACCTGGGGATTTTTTTTAGGTTTTTAATTGTTTGTGTAGAATTTTAATAATATTTAAAAACATGCCCAATAAATAAGACTCAATGAATCATAAAATAGAAGAATTTAACCTATTAATTGAGAAGATGAAAAATTCCAATATTTTAGTAATAATTGAAGGAAGGAGAGACAGGGCAGCATTGGAGAAACTAGGAATTATGAATTTAATGGAACTAAGCAAAGAGCCATTATTCCAGATTGTTGAGGAAATCTCAAGTTCAAATGATGAATGCATAATTCTTACTGATTTGGACAAGAAGGGAAGAGAATTATATGGAAAGTTAAGCTCGGATTTGCAGAAGAATGG
>JAHFQA010000048.1:6163-10952 GCA_023266475.1 Candidatus Woesearchaeota archaeon
CGTTTTGAACTATGACAATGAAAAATCAAATCAAAACCGCAATATTGCTTGCAGTACTTACGGCCATATTTCTTTTTATAGGCAGCTTTTTTGGAAAAGCAGGATTTTATTTTGCTTTAATATTTGTAGGCCTAATGAACTTTGGCTCCTACTGGTTTTCCCACAAAATTGTGCTGTGGATGTACAGAGCAAAAGAGGCTAAGCAAAGTGAGTACCCAAAATTGTACAAAGTTGTAAAGGAAGTTGCAAGATTAAGCAATATACCAATGCCTAAGGTTTACATAATTCCAACAAATTCGCCAAATGCGTTTGCAACTGGTAGAAACCCTAAAAATGCAGTTGTTGCAGCAACAGAAGGTATTTTGCAGATCTTGAATGAAGATGAATTGAAAGCAGTAATTGCGCACGAGTTCGGTCATATACAAAATAGGGACATTTTAATATCTACAATTGCAGGCACGATTGCAGGAGTTATTTCTTATATAGGCGCGATGGCTAGATGGTCCGCGATATTTGGAGGTGGTAGAGATGATAACAAGGGCAACAATCTTATCAGCCTGCTGATTTTAGGAATAATCACTCCTTTGGCTGCAACCTTAATTCAACTTGCAATTTCGAGAAGCAGAGAATATTTGGCAGACGAAACAGGTGCAAAAACCGTTCATGACGGAAAAGCTCTTGCAGATGCCTTAGAAAAGATTGAAAAGAACATTAATGTAAACCCTTTAAGATTTGGAAACACAGCAACAGCACATTTATTTATTACAAACCCATTTAGAAATATTGGCTTTTTAAGTTTTTTTATGACTCATCCTTTGACTGCGGAAAGAACTAAAAGATTGAGAGCAATGAAATTTTAATCTTCTGTTTCTTTGCCTTTTAATTTTTTTGCGTGCATCTCATCCAATTCATCAAGAATTTCTTTTGTAGTCCTGTCCCTGTGCCGGTAGGCTTCGTCAAATTCATCATCATCTTTTCTTGATTTTGGCGTTTGCTCTTTTTTGCTTTTCTTTTTGTCTTCTTTTATTGCTTCTTTCTCTGTTGGTGTAGTTGCTTTTGTTTGCCTGCTTAATCTCCAGCTGTAAATCTTTCCGGCAATCCCTATTCCTAAGAGTGAAGTTCCCAACGCAAGGATAAATGTTGTGTATGTCCTTAAAACCATAAGAAGGATAACGCTTATAATTGCTTTTATGTCAAAACTGAAACTCCCCTGCAGAATTGAGGACAAGATGGGGGTTGTGTTAATCCCTGCAAATCTTTCATAAGCTAAAATTATGAAATAAGGGACAACGATGAAACTGCCTAAGCTGAATGAAATCCCCGACAAAGTTAATATAAATAATTTAGTGTCCATTATAAGAACGTATAGCAAAATCAACAAGACTGCCAAAACTGAAAAGTAAATCAACTTGTTCTTTGTCAGAATATCAATAATTTTGTTGTACTTTTCAAAAGCACTTGTCTTTGGCAGTTCAAATTTGTCAGGAATTGCGCTGCCGATTACATTAAAGAAAAACTCCCTGTCATTTATCTTGTTGCTGCTGTAATCCTTGCATTGTGCTCCGATTTTGCTTAAATCAAATGGAATAGGGCCCTTGGAAACTTCCTGCTGGAGCTCAGAGGCATCTTTCCCCTCAAGAGAAGAGCATGATGTGGCCAATTTGCTTACTATATCCTTTTGCGCTTGAGGAGAAGCATAAAGGAAAATATCACTGAAGACACCTTTAACCATAACTGGCAAATCAAGGGCAACTGTTGAGAAAATAAGGGTGATGAGAAGCAAAACAATAAGATTTTTTATCAACCAAGTCGCAATTTTTCTCAAAAACATTTTATTTAAATCTTATATTTTTCTAATTCTCCTTATACTCCCCCTCAACCACATCCTTTATCATCTTCGCTTTCTGCGGACCAATTTTTTCAACTTCTTTTAATTCTTCAACGCTCGCATTCACAATGTTTTTTATTGTCCTAAAGTGCTTTAATAATGGCTTTGCTAATCCCAACCCCATTCCTGGCAAGGCGCTAACTACGTATTCCTGCTGTTCCTTAAGCGTTGCAGGCTTTCTGTCAGCGTGCAAACTGAAGTCTCTTGAGGTTTCTTCCTGCTCTCTTCTTGCAATTATCTGCAATAAGCCAGCAGTTTCCTTAAAATTTCTTGTCTGTATTATTGGAATTCCATAGGAAACAGCAATTGTGGCCATCATTCCCAGGATAGATTTATGATGGACGTTCCTGACTCCGTAAATATCATTTGTGCCTTCAATCACAATAATGGGCCTTTCAAAATTATTTCTTAAGTTCTTAATCTGCTGCAACAGCCTTCCATCAATTATTGAATCAACAAAATCTTCAACAGTTTTAATTTCAACTCCGCATCTTGATGAAAGAACATAATCGGCATACTCTAATTTTTCTAAATTTATAATTACATTGTCTTCAGCAAGCTCCTTTATAACACCACTTGCCTTTTCCCTGTAGTCAGCATAGATTTTTATTTTGTCTTCAACAAATTTTGCAATAGAAGTTTCTTTTTTCTTGATTAGTGAAAGATTCAGCTTTTTCCTAATGTTGACAAGATTCCTGTACATCTTTTTTTCCTTATGGTGAGCAACCCATCTATAGGCTTCGTCTCTTGTTCCTTTCGTCATCAGAATTATGACTCTTCCTTTGTCTTGGCGTCCTGTTCTGCCTCTTCTCTGTATGCTCCTGATTGCGCTTGGGATAGGCTCATAAAAGACAACCAGATCGACTTTAGGAATATCAAGCCCTTCTTCTCCGATAGAAGTCGCAACAAGCAAATTAAACAAACCATTCCTAAAGTCATCAAGAAGCTGTTTCTGTTCTTTCTGGCTCAACCCAGTATCATTTTTCTTCTGCTGCCCAACAAAAATATTTGCTTTTACATTTGAAATAGCATTTAACTTTTGAATAATATCAAGAGCGTTGTCACGATATTGATTGAATACCATTACCTTGATATTTGAATTTTCCTTTATTTCATTCTCAACTATTTTCTGCAATTCTATCAATTTTGGATGCTCTACCTTTTCCTCGAAAAGAATTTTTGCTTTTATCATTGCTGACTTGAAATTTGAATCACCCATAATAGACCTTATTGCTTTTGTTTTGGAAACTTTTGATTCAGAGACAAGCTTTTCGAAATATTTATGCAAGGCTACTATTCCTTGCGTTTCAAGCAGCTCAAGCGCGTGGTAAATCTTCATTGCCTCTGCAAGCATCGATATTGCACTCCATACAACAAAATCTTTTTCGCCTTGAGCAATCCTGCTCCTAAGCTCTGCCTGAAGCTGAAGTAAATCAGATTTTGTAACGTACTTTAACTCAACCCTTTTTAGAATTCCAATTTTTTTTAATTTCTCAAATCTTCCCCTTAAAAACAGAAGAAGCAGCCTTTGAATGTCAGTGAAAATCTTTGGTAAATCAACCTTAACCCAGTCTATCTGCATTTCCTGCACATATGGCTTTACATCAGGGTCGTCATCGGTCCTTACTTCGATGTCCTCAATGAATAAATTTCTGCAAACTTCCTGTATTTTCTCCATGTCGCTTCCAGGAGATGCGGTCAAAGCAATGATTCTGGGAAATTGTGAAAGCTTCATGAACTGCTTTGCTACAAAAACATACGCATAGTCACCAACTGCGCGATGGGCTTCATCAACTCCCAGCAGGCAAATCTCTTCAAGATTTATTCTGTTGCTAATTATATCATTTTCAAGGCCCTGTGGAGTTGAAAAGATGATTTTTGATTTTTTCCATAATTCTCCTCTTTTTTCAGGGCTTACCATGCCTGTAAAAATAGCCATTTCATTTTCATCAATTTCGAAATGCTCCTTGAACACATTGAAGTACTGCTCAATCAATGGCCTTGTTGGACCGATAAAAAGCACTTTGGAGTTTGGGTACTGCTTTAATCTTTGTGCGGCAAGCATTAAGAAGATATTTGTCTTGCCCATTCCGGTTGGCAGTACTACAAGGGTATTCTTTTCAGCTGCTGTTGCAAGAATTGTCTGCTGGTAAAGCCTCGGTTCAAAGTTCTTAATCATAAGCTTAGAGTATTTTTTGGGTTTATAAGGTTTATTGAAGAAAATGATGGAAATAAAATAACTTATTTAACAACTTCAACAATCAATTCTGCCTTTTTAACTCCAGTTGATGGCCAATACGAAACTATTTTCGTCTCGCCTTTCATAACGAACACCCTGTCAATAGGTTGTTCGCCCTTAAGCTTATATTTAATGTCTTCAAAAGGGCCTTTGACGTCAAGCCCTGCATAATAAATTGAGTCATCTCTGAATTTGAAGCCTATTTTTACATGGTCGCCAATCTTGGCTTGTATTTTGTTCGGATAAAATCCGCGGTCATCGGCTTCTACAGCAAATT
Organism: Candidatus Woesearchaeota archaeon; assembly: GCA_023266475.1. Lineage (GTDB taxonomy): Archaea > Nanobdellota > Nanobdellia > Woesearchaeales > GW2011-AR4. Next base: position 10,568 of record JAHFQA010000048.1, read on the forward strand.
CTGTTGTTCCACGCTGCTGCACTGGAATTTGAGGCACATAATCAGATTCAACATTTACACCTATTGACTTTGTAATTTTTGGATTTAAAGAGGAATGGTCGCTTTTTACAAGCTCTATAACTATTGAATGCCTGCCTGATGTAATATTTTCAAAAATAAATGATGTCATTGGTCCAAGCCTCTTGTCGCTGTCAAGCCACACATGAAAATGACCGTCATTGTCCTTTACAGGCTGACCAACTGGAACAAGATTGAAATTGTCAGTTCTTATTCTCGTAGGCAAGAATACTACACAGTTTCTGTGTAGATGAATTGCCTTGCCTAAAGTTTTTCTACTTTCTTAATAAAAAATTGAGCGTGCAACGAATTTTTGGCACGCTCAATC
>JAHFQA010000049.1:0-1799 GCA_023266475.1 Candidatus Woesearchaeota archaeon
CCTTGCTTGGTATGTTGTCCAACCCTGGTCTTTTTTCCTTATGGTTTCTATTAGTTTCCCTTGAGTAAGTTTCATACTGTAAAGAAACTTATCGTAGGGAAATAGTTTCTGGATAACACATGTTGCATTGAATTCTGTTGCCACAATCTCGTCTTTGCCCAGAAAAAATTGCGTATAACAATCAATTAAACGAACACTTTAAATAAATAGAAATATTTCTATGAAATATGAAAATAGCCATTTGCGGAGCATCTTTGCCCCCTTTTAACAAAGAAATATTAAAAAAAGCATATGAAATTGGAAGGGAAATTGCATTAAATAACCATATTCTAAGATTTGGCGGCTGCTGGGGATATCCATATGAAGCTGCAAAGGGCGCATTTGAGAATAATGGAAAAGTCATTGCAATTTCGCCAGCAAAAAATAAAAAAGAACACATAAATGAATATAAATTTCCAATAAAAAATTTCACCGAGATTAAATATACAGGGTTAGGAATCCCTTCTCTTAGTAGCTGTGATGCAAATAATTTACCTTCATCAGTAAAAACATAACACCTTACAGGGCCCGTCCTACCTATAGGAAATAACTTTAATTTTCGGATACATTTGTTATTTCCTAATAAGCAAATCACAATAAAAAGTTACGGATATTAGTGTGATTTGCTATAATTCCATAGTTTCTTGTCTATATACATTGTAATAAGAGTCTAAGATCTTATTTAGAAATGAGTTGCTGTACATTCGGTGAGAGATTTAAGTAACCTATTTAAATATTATTAATATTTTGTTGGCTATGGCAGCCTGTAAATCAGTTTATCAGCCTCAAGAAGATAGCTCAATGCTCGAGCGTTATGTTAGGCTATATGCAAAAGGAATTGTTCTTGATATTGGAACTGGCTCTGGGATACAGTCAATTACTGCTGCCCAAAATCCAGAAGTTAAATCCGTTCTGGCAACAGATGTGCAAGAAGGTGTTATTGATTACTGCTACAAAAATATAAAAAATAGAAAAATAAAATTTTTGCAGTCTGACATGTTTAGGGGCATTAAAGGAAAATTTGATACTGTTATATTCAATCCTCCATACCTGCCACAGGAACTAAAATTAAGGGACTTGACAATTGAAGGCGGCAAAAAGGGCTATGAAGTGATTGAGAGGTTTCTTGACGAGGTCAACAATTTCCTGAAGCCAGATGGAATAATCTTGATGGTCTTTTCAACATTCACAAAAAAAGAGAAAGTCGAGGAGTTTATAAGAAACAACATGCTCGATTTTGAAATGCTTGAAAAAGCCCATATATTTTTTGAGGATATCTATGTTTATTTGCTGAGAAAAAGCGGCTTATTAAGAACCCTTGAAAAAAAAGGTATAATAAATATTAAATATATGGCAAAGGGTCATCGCGGATTATTGTTTATCGGTAAATTCCATGGCAAAAAAGTTGCAGTAAAAACTGAAAATCCAAAAAGCTCTGCAATAGGACGGATTGAAAATGAGGCGAAATGGCTGAAGAAATTAAATAGACATGGAATTGGGCCAGAACTCTTAATTGCAGAAAAAAGTTATTTTGTTTATAAATTCATTTTTGGTGATGGGATTATTGATTATATGCAGAAATCCAATAAAATTAAAATAAAAAAAATAATTAAAAAGATTTTCGAGCAGATGTTTGTCTTGGATAAGATGAAAATTGACAAAGAAGAGATGCATCATCCTGTTAAGCACATTATAGTGAGTGATGGCAAGCCGCATTTGATTGATTTTGAAAGGACGCATCATGTTTTAAATCCGAAAAA
>JAHFQA010000049.1:1899-10780 GCA_023266475.1 Candidatus Woesearchaeota archaeon
GGTGTTGGTGAAACTGGTGGTAATTTTCCAACTTTGGATGAAGATTATGTAAGCTTTTCAGCATCTAAGGAGCCATATCAGCATCTAATGGTTTATGATGCGCTAAGGGCTTATGATTTGTTGTACAGCGCTCCCTTTGTTGACCAAGAGAATATTATAATTGCAGGTGAAAGCTTAGGTGGCAGGATTGCAACAATAGCGGCTGCAATAGACAGAAATATACATGGGATTTTGATAATTAGCTCTGCTGGCTTTGACTTTGCCGGCGGTCCAGATGAGAAGAAAAATGTTTTTATCAAGTCAATTGACTCTGACCATTACATTGATTTGATTACCCCAAGAAAAGTTGTTATGATTCACAATATTAATGACAAGAACATTCCTATTAGCTCGGCTGTCAAGACATTTTCCAAGGCACAGGAGCCAAAAAGATTTATTTATGTTAATGACACTTCTTGCAACCATGGCTATTGCGACAGCATGTATGATGGGTTAGTTGATAGTTTTGAATACTTGACTGAAACAAAGGCAGATGTTTCTGTTAATCTCACAAAGTAATTTTAAAGTGTTTGAAATTTGAAAAAGTACACCAGAAAGTAAACCCCCAAAAAGCCAATAAATTATGCAATTTTTTATTTTTCTCGACGGCAAAGAATTTTGAAGAAAATGAGACTTAACGAGCCAAGAACGGCATTGAAGCCAATTTTTCCAAAAACTTTAAATACATTAAATTTGAACCGGTGTATTTTGGGGGTAATTTTAATGACAGTTGCTACAGAGCTTGATTACAGGTCTAGTGACTTAAACGACAACAGCGTTTTCATAGGCAACAAGCCCTTTATGAATTATGTGATGGGTGTCGTTATGCAGTTCACAACAAAAAATGCTGAAGATGTCATTATAAAGGCAAGGGGCAAGTTCATAAGCAGGGCCGTTGATGTTGCGGAAGTAGCTTCAAAAAGGTTTATGGATAATTCTATTGCAGTCACAAACATCAGGATTGACTCAGAAGGCTTCAGGAACAGTGAAGGAAGAGATGTAAGAGTTTCTTTAATTGAAATAACTTTAAGCAGGAACAGCTAGAAATTTCTTTTTTTATATCTCAAACCGGCTCAATTACTTTTGGAATATTGTTTGCAGAAGAAATTATCTAATTATTCCTGAATATATTCCACGCCAAGAGAAAGGCAAACTTCAGCTTTCTTCAGTTCTTTTCCCAAATAAGCTGCATGGTCTAGCACCTTGAACCAGTTTTTCTTATGCTCGTCGTTAAACTTGAATATAGCGACATAAATGTCCTGGGCTCTTTTGCCCCTGAACTCCTTAAGGATTGTATGCTGGTAATCACATACAGCCACTCCAATTTCGTGAGTATCCCAGTAAATCCTGATTAAAGAATAGCATCCGTCATCATTCCTGTGGTCTCTATAATCATCGTATGGCTTCGTTCGTATTACTTCAAAATCATCTGCAACTTTCTTGTCCTTAACCCACGCTGGTTTGTCAATTGCCATTCAATTTGTGAATTTTTGCGTGTTTAAAATTGTTTTGGTTTAATAGTTACCTTGCTGACTCTTCCAAAACCGCAAGCTTTATATACTATTATTTTGAATATTATAAAAATTATGTTTAAAAATATTTAAAATACTATTAAAAATACTATTATTAAAGATGGTAAAGATACAAAAGCTTCCTTCTGGCCAATTGGTAATTACTATTCCTAAGCTTCTTGCAGAATATGAAGGATTGAGAAAAGGGATGGAATTGGACTTCAAGAAGCATAAAGATGGTTTTATTTTGGAAATTAAAAAAGGGAAGGTGGGAAAAAAATGAAAATTGAAGACTTGTGTAAATTGCTTGGAAAGAATAGGCTGGAGATTGAAGAGATGCTCGAGAACAATGATGTAATTGAGCTAAATTTGAGTGAAAGAAAGCCAAAATCCAGCAGGGAAGAGGATGACCTGAAAATTTATGAATGATGACGCAAAATATTTTTTTTGACATAGGATTTATTGTAATTTTATCGGCGATGCTAGCCTGCATAGCTAGATTGCTCAAGCAGCCTTTAATTCCAGCTTATGTTATTGCCGGAATTATCTTAGGGCCATATCTTGGCTTTATAACAAATATTGATGTAATAAACAACTTATCCGAGATAGGAATAGCATTTTTGCTCTTTATTGTTGGATTAGAGATTGATATTAAAAAATTAAAGGATGTTGGATTAATCGCATCTATAGGTGGCTTATTTCAGATAGCTGCGGTTTTTATATTAACTTTTATTATCTCCAGTTTACTGGGCTTCTATGCAATTGAATCTGCATATTTGGGGCTGATAGTTGCATTCAGCTCGACAATGGTTGTCGTTAAGCTGTTATCAGATAAAAGGGAAATTGATACACTTCATGGCAGGATTATTATTGGAATATTGCTTCTTCAGGACATAATTGCAATTTTCGCATTATCGATTTTAAACCGAGGCAGCTTTTCAGCTGAATCTCTTGTGTTATCGCTTTTTAAGGGTGCAATTGTAATAATTGTTTCATTTGTTGTTGGAAGGTACATTTTGCCGCCTTTGTTTAAATTTGCAGCAGCATCGCAAGAGCTTTTATTTATTGCTTCAATTGCGGTTGCATTTTTGTTTTCTATGATAATCAACTCAATAGGCTTTTCAATTGCTGTTGGTGCGTTCATTGCCGGAATAACCCTTAATGTGCCATATAACATCGAGATTATAGGAAAAATAAAGCCATTGAGGGACTTTTTTTCAGTTTTGTTTTTTGTGTCATTGGGAACCCAGCTTTCTTTGAAAACTTTAGGAATAATCATAGGCCCTCTTATAATATTCATTCTTCTTGTGATACTTTTAAAGCCATTAATTATAATGTTTCTCTGCTCATTTTTCGGCTTCAGCAAAAGAAACTCATTCATTTCAGCTATATCGCTTGGGCAAATATCGGAATTTTCTTTGATTTTGGCAGCTATTGGGATGTCTTCAGGGTACATAAGCCAGGATGTTTTTTCGCTTACTGTCTTGCTTGCCGTTATAACAATAATTATTACAACTTATTTTATAAACTATTCAGACTCAATTTATAGGTCGTTCGCGCCTATGCTGGGATTTTTTGACAAATTAACTTCCGCTTACCAATCATTAGAGTATATTCCAAGGAAAATGAAGAAATATGTTGTGCTTTGCGGCTATAACAGGATAGGCTACAGTATAATAAAAAGCTTGAGAAAGATGAGAAAAAGCCATATAGTTGTTGACTTTAATCCGGAAATTATTAAAAAATTAATCGCTGAAAAAGTGCCGTGCCTTTACGGAGATGTGGGTGACATAGAAATACTGCAAAGGCTTAATTTAAAGGACGCTTCGATGGTAATATCAACAGTGCCTGACAAAAATGACAATATGCTTCTGATACGGGAAGCAAAAAAATCTAACAAGAAGGTTGTTGTTTTTGTGACTGGCAGCCAAATTGATGAAGCGTTGGAACTTTACAATGCGGGCGCAGATTATGTTATACTTCCGCATTTCCTGGGAGGAGAGCATGTTTCGCTGATACTTGAAACTTTTGGCAAGGATTTAAACAAAATAATCGACAACAAAGTCAGGCATCTTGAAGAATTAAAAAATAGAAAAATAATGGGTCATGAGCACCCGCAGCACCATAAATAAATCTTTAAATAACTGAATTCATTGGCGAGGCGTTGCGATGTGGCAATCGGAGCAATGCTGAGCAGTAAAAAATGTGCAGAGCACGAATTAAAAAAAATTAAATCAAGGAAAGAAAAAACATTAAGAACAATAAATCATTTGTGCTTGAGCATTAAGTAGCAAAAATTCATAAAAACAAAAAAAACTCATTAAAAACTAAATCCAATAAAATAATTTGAAATAAAATCAATAAAACAAAAATTTAAATAACAATCAGCACATAAAGAAACAAAAAAAGAGGCTTAATGGTAACTGACGGTGACCTTAGAAAGTACGGTTTTGAAGAAAGTGAGATTAGCGAAGAGTTTAGGCAATCTAAGATAAAGACAGGCTATCCAAAACCAGCAAGAAGGTACAGGCTGCATTATGAAGGTTATAACATTTCTATAGAAGAGCCTTATTTCTGGACTTTGCATTACTTGAGATATTATGGAGGTTTTTCAAGGATAGACAAGATAACTGATGTTTTTGCCGCTGCTGAAAATTCTGCCTTTTTTGGAGCTTCACAGCAAAGACTGGGTTTGCAACAGGACAAGGTAAGCCAGTTTCTTGCTACAATTGGAAAAATGGTTCGCGAGCTATTCCAATTGGTTAGGGAAATGAGAATTCTTGACGAAAGGTTGAGTTATTATGTGGACAGCTTTACAGCAAGCCAGAGCTCTGAAAGCGCTGAAATAACCTTAAAGGGAATTTGGGTTGATTTAGTTGAGCAAGGGGCAAAAAACCCTGCTTCTGTTTATGGAATGGCCCGTGAAGTGCAATTTACAACTTTGCCGGATTTGTTTTTCAGCACGCATCCGAAAAAACAGGAAGATGTTGATTTGGTTGTTGAAAAAGAAAGAGGCCAATTTAACAGAAAGGTAAGGGAAGTTTTGAAAAGAAAGTTAAGGGCATTTTTGGCATGGAAGGAGCACACTTTTGAAGAATTAAAAAACAGAAGGGTTTTTACATTAAAATATCTAAGGCAGCATTTTGAAATTATAAGAATGTACATGACTTGGGTTAAGCCATATTTGAAAAACATTCAAAGAATGCAACTCGACCAAACTAAAAACGACACGGCTGATTTGATTGTTGCGTTCGAAAGCTCAATGATTGAAGTGGAAATTTTGGCAGTCAAGGGCAAAGATGACGACAAGATAAAACAATGCATTTTGATGCATTATTTGTTTAGGACAAGGCCTGAAATGAGCTATTCTCAGGAATATCAAAGAGGCCCTTTGCATCTTGGAAGGGTTGAAATAGACTTCAGGGCATATGCTTGGACTGATAAGGAGATTGAAAATTACAAAAAAGTGAAAGAGAATGAGGATTTTCAGCTCCTTGGAGTCATTGACGGCTCTGTAAAAGCTGCGTTGGAATCATTAGGAGATGAATTAATGAGGTACTTGAAGGAAGCAGGAGAGGAATTTGAGGAGAAAAAAGAATTGCCTAAGCCTCACCCAAAACAACATGGCCCTTTCACTTCAGTATTTGCCGGATTTGCTGAATTATTTACTTCGTTCAGCGCAAGAAGTGAGGTAAAGCAAGCAAAGAAAAAAATCTCACAGACTGAAATCATGAAACTTGCAATTGCCAGGCAGAAAGCAGAGGAATCTATCAACAAGGTGATGTGGAACACATACCATCATTTCAAGAAGCAGCACGGGATGTTGAACTGGTAAAGCCTTTTTGCGAAACCTCGAAAATCGAAGATTTTCGATGGCGACAGAAAATCATAAAATTTTCTGCGAGACTTGGGAAAATGCCCTCCACTTGTCGGGCAAGGATTAGCTGCGCAATTCAAACAAATTTTTTCAAAACCATTAACTATAAATACAACCTTTTTAATGGAATATGAATTATAAATTAAAATAATACGGTTAGGCGAGCCCGAACGATTGGCAGGGAAGTGAGGGCGAGCACTAATTATTGTGAGCGAAGCGAACGGATTAAGAAATCAAAATTATAGCAAATCACACTAATATCCGTAACTTTTTATTGTGATTTGCTTATTAGGAAATAACAAATGTATCCGAAAATTAAAGTTATTTCCTATAAGTTTATTAAAAATCCAAAATAAGAAGGTGATTTCATGCAATTCAACTCTGGCTATTACTCTCATCATCCTGTTGTGGACTATTTTAATGCAATGGACCCGCAATCTTATGGCGAAAAGCCGCCATATGGGGCTGATTTAGGCATCAAAGACATTGGAATGAGCGTTCCAATGGGGATTTCTGCTGCAAACGTTGCAGGCATCTACTCAAAAATAAGAATGGGCGCTGGCAACATTGAAATTCAGTTTCCTGGCTACAGGATGGGCTCAAGAAATGCGCAGACTCCTGAAATGCTTGGCGAGGACCAGCGACAAGCAATAAGAGAATTGTCTATGGCAAATGAAGTAAAATTCACAACACATGCTTCTTTCCAGCTGATGGGAATGATGGGCAGAGATGAAAGGGGAAATTTCTCATTAAACAATGCAACTCAGGATATGTTTGAATTAAAAAGAGCAATTGACTTCCAGGCGGATTTAGGCGGAGGCTCTGTTGTTATTCATTCAGGAGAATTTGAAAGGCCGATGACAGACATGTATCTTGACGATGAATCAGGAAGAATAAACCTTGCAAGAGACCCAAGCGGAAGATTAATGTTCAAACAAGCACATACTCAGGAAGTTGACGCGCATTTCGAATTGCTTGATGACAGGACATCAGCAAAGATTGAGACTGTGCAAAAAAACAGGCTTGTATCTTCTCCTGTGTGGAACAAGGCAGAAGAAGATTACTATGGCTATGACAATTCTGACAAGCCAGACAGCCAGAAGCAAAGAATCTTAATCAAGAAAGGAGATTATGTGGATTATCAAAATAGGAAAATAGAAAACCCTTACGACCCATTGAAAGGTAGGATTCCTAAGTTTAACAAAACCACAAATATGTTTGAAGTTCAGCTTAAAACATTCGACGATTTTAAAGCTGAGGCTGAAGAGTATAATAAATGGCATGAAGCAACATATCATAGAAAACCTAATTACTATGAAAAAAGATATCCGGAAGAAGCTTATGTGAAAGCCACGCTTGACGCGCAAGAGGGCATTGCAAGAGGCTGGAGCTTGCAATTTTCTGCTGATTCTCAAAAACTTGTCAAGATATTAAATAAGCTTGAGGAAGCGCAGAAATTCTATGAAAAACTTGACAAAGAGATCCCAAAAGAAGAGCAATGGAAAATATTAAGGCAGGACCAAGATCTTTTAAGACATGTAGAAGCTGCCGGGATACTCCAACCTGAAATGCTTCATCCATTGAAAATCATAGAAAGGGCAATTTTTGACACCAAAAGACGACTCGAGTATGACCGTTCAACTGCAACGTCTCAGGAACAGCAAGCAATAGACACTGCTGAAACAAAAGAACACATTATCACGCCAATCAAAAGGCTTGAAAAAGAAGGGGTAAGGCTTTATGCAGAGGCTGCGATTCATGCTTTGCAAAAAACACGAGACCCAAATAATCCCGTTGTTGTAGCAATTGAGCATATATTTCCTGAAAGGTTTGGAGGTCATCCTGAAGAATTAAAATGGGTTATTAAAAAATCAAGGGAAAGAATGGTAGATTTCCTTACAAAACCAGAGATAGAATTTGGTGCAAGCATGGCTCCTGAAGAGCTTACAAAGCAAAAATTAAAGCCAGGTGGCTTAATGCAGCCAAACCCTTATTACATGGGAATAAGCAGAGAAGAAGCTGAAAAGCTTGCTGAAAGGCACATAAAGGCGACAATTGACACTGGACATATCAACTTGTGGAGAAAATACTGGCAGGATGATCCAAGAAAATCGCAGGAAGAGAATGATCTTAATTTCAACAAGTGGGCTGTTAAAGCAATTGAAAGCCTTGCAAAAGACAAGATGATTGGCAATGTTCATCTTGCTGACAATTACGGCTACCATGACGACCATCTTGCCCCTGGCCAAGGCAATAGCCCAGTTAAGGAAATTGTATCAACTTTAAGAAAATATGGCTACAACAAAGCGTACACTGTTGAGCCAGGAGCTGATGCTTCGACTGACTTAAGCGACTTTCATGGATTAATGAAGACTTGGAAATTTTTCGGAAGCCCAGTTTACGGCATGGGCTTCAGAGGCGGAGGAGTGCCACAAACATGGGGCGACGTTCAATATTCCTTCTTTGGGCAAAACAAGCCGCCTTACTATATTTTCGGTGGCTATTCTCCCTCAAATGACTGGACGCTTTGGAGTGCTGTACCGCTGGAGTAAAAAGTCGCTTCCCCAATTTGGGCTATAAATAGAATTACTCTTAAAACTACTATTATTTAGGGGAATAATAATTATACGCAATTTTTGCGACCGCCTAAAAATAATGAGGGGCAAAAGGTTTATTAATTAGTTCTCAAATAGATTTTAAAATGAACGAGATTCCACAGATCCTTGAACCAAAAGAAAAAGTAATTTACTATGGCAAACCTGAATATGCTCCATATATTGTTGCCGCCATCTTTGGAAGTCTTATAGTTGCAGTAATTATAGGGATTTTTATAGGGGCTTATCTTAAATCTATCATGTGGGCTATTGTGGTTGGAATTATTATAATTATTTTAGGAATTATTCTAAGGAATATGGCGTATACGAGAACACATTATGCTATAACTAACAAAAGAGCCATTATTCAGTCTGGGATAATAGGAAGAGACTTTAAATCAATAGATTATGACAAAATGCAAAACGTATCTGTTGATGTTGGTATTTTAGGTGTAATCTTTAAAGTCGGAAGCATAAAAATTTTTACAGGTGAAATAGAAACTGTTAGTACTGGAAGACACGGTTCAAGAATGCAACCAAAATATGATAGATTTACTTATATAACTTCTCCTTATGAAGTTTTAAAAAAAATACAGACAAATTTATCAACGAGAAAAGAAGAATTAGCATAGAGAATAACCATTTACCCCTTTCTTTTTTGTCTTTATGCATCGCTTAGATCAGAACAAGACGGCGTTCGCAAAAACTTTGCTTTCAGCAACCACATTGCACTTTCGGATTCCTTCGAACATTCAACAGAAATTTCCTTAAGTTCATTGCATTTAATCAATTTATTTATATTTTAAATACACTTTATCCTAAATGCCACTCGAAAATTTATTTTTTCAATCTGTGCTTCA
>JAHFQA010000006.1 GCA_023266475.1 Candidatus Woesearchaeota archaeon
ATTGAGCGTGCCAAAAATTCGTTGCACGCTCAATTTTTTATTAAGAAAGTAGAAAAACTTTAGGCAAGGCAATTCATCTACACAGAAACTGTGTAGTATTCTTGCCTACGAGAATAAAATGTATTCTTATGAATTAAGGAAAAGTGTTGAGAAGATATTCTTTAAACTAGCAAAGAGGAATCCTAAACAGCTTCTTATTATTGAAAATAAAATTCAAGAAATCAGGCAAAATCCACAACACTATAAGAATTTAAGAAAACCACTACAACATCTTAAAAGAACCCATATCGACAAAAGTTTTATACTTGTCTTTTCTGTTGATGAAAATAAAAAACACATAATAATTGAAGATTATGATCATCACGATAATATCTATTACAAATGATTTCGAGGGGGAGAGAACTCGACTCTGCGGACGCAGTTTTCCCACACTTCGTAGCTGAAAACGTATTTAACAGCGCGCATAAGTTCAACGCAATTTTTTCGGGGGCTAACGACGATATTGGGGCACACTCTCTTGTTGTGCTACGCACTTTATTTTTAATTTTATAGAATCTGGGCTAAGGGTTCATTCTTAGATAATTTAATATATGGGCTCCTATAAATATAGTATTATGGTCTTGGAAAAATTTTCTGATTGGCTTAAACCAAACAAATATAAATTCATTATTGCGTTTATCGTAATATTGTTGAATTTTGCTTCTTTTGTATATGTACTCTCCTATGCCCTTTGTGTTCAACCTTCTTGTCCAAGCGAAAGTAGTCTTTCTAGAATTCTCTCTCCATTTGTTGAATTTACTTATAGTCCTTTTTATATTCAAAATGAGATAGCAGACTCTATATTGTATAAAATAACTTACATAAATGAAAATACTCATACAGTTGAAAGAAAATATCCTACTCCAATAGAATATACAATTCGTGCTATTTTTATTTTATTTGCGTTGTCTATTTATCAGATAGTCTGTTATGTTGTTAGTTGTATCATATACAAAATCTATGAGAAAATAAAAAATAAATCTTATGGTTTTTAAATTATTCATTCAATAACTGCAATATTTTTGAAGTTCTGACAATTGAAATTCCCTTATATTCCTTCAAAGAGAGCAAATCCTCATCTCCACTAATAAGATAATCGGCTTTTGCACTTTCTGCACATTCAAGAAATTTATTGTCTTTTTCATCTCTGCAAACTTTTATGTTCAATTTTGGAGCGATAACCAAATGGGAAAGCAAAACAAACTTTTGCATAATCTGGTCTGGTGTTAAATTTGCTTTTCTCATAACTTCATTAAACTTGGGTCTTTTTATCACTTCTTCAACCTCTTTAAGAATTTCAATTGTAATGTACAAATCTGCATTACCTTGCTCAATTTTCCTTAATAGCTCAGCTTCATTCCCTTCCCAAAAGAAAGCTGAAACAATGATGTTTGTATCAAGAACTAGTTTAAGCAGTATTTCTAACATCTTTAATAACTTTTTTTACATCTGCTCTTGTTAATCCTGCTTGCTTTGCTGCATCCCGTAATGGCTTTGCTATTTCATCAAATGTTTTTTTAATCGCAGGAGTTTCTATTTTCTTTAGTATAACTGTTCCAGCTTCACCAAATACCATAAACTGGTCTGATTTTTTTATTCCCATTTCCTTCCTTAAAGAAGATGGTATAACCACTTGTCCTTTTTCAGATATCCTTGTTAGTTCAACTTGCATATTACATCACCTGTAGGATAAGTAAAACATATCTTACTTATATACTTTTCGATTTTAAGCCCCAGGTTCTTGATACTTTTTACGAGTGTGCTCCTTAACGTAGTTCTTAATTGCTTACTTTGTTCGCCTGATAGAAACGAGCCCCCGAAAAAACTTTGCTTTCAGCAACCACGTTGCACTTTTCGCATTCGCTCAGGGCGTATAACAGGAATTTTCCTTAAGTTATGTGCAATATTACTCAGGAACTTTGCTTTTGAAGTTATCATAAGATTTAAATACAATAATCAATATAATGAAGTAATATGAAAAAAATTATTATTTTTAGTTTAGTAGGTTTGGTAATACTTGCTATTGTATTAATCTCTATATTCGGATTATCAAGAAGCAAATCATCCATAAAAAACGAGATTGAAAAAGCAAATTATTGTGACACAAAAGAAGATTGTGTTTATGCTGGTGGCAAATGTCCTTTTGGATGTTATGTTTATGTAAATAAAAATGAAGTCAATAAAATACAAAACATAATCGCTTCTTTTAAATCTAATTGCATCTATGATTGTATGTATTGCCCCGAAGTTGAATGTAAAAATAATAAATGCGAACCTGTTTGTCAATAAGGCAAAGTTCCCTGCGTCATACTGTCGCTCCGTTTCACTCCGCGATTTTTTCTTGCAGAAAAAACACATAACAGCGACGCTTAAGTTATTTCAATTAAAGCGAACTTTGAAACCCCCGACTACCCACCCCTTAATTACAAGATTGTCACCTCATATTTACGGGAAAAAACTTCGCTTATCCGACCAACGAAAAACGATACGGAAATTCTGAACTTCCTCTAACATAGGATAAGCGATTACGCTTCGCTTCATCAAAATTCCCTAAAAAATTCTCTGAATTTTTTGGGCACAAAAAACCGAAGGTTTTTTAGTGTTTTCCAACGAGAAAGGTTGGGGGCTGAACGAATAAACAAAAATTTAATAAGCAATAGATAATTGTGGCAATTTGATATAAATTTATCAGACATAAGGTAATAAAAATGGCAAAACAAAAGAAATCGCCTTGGAAAGTCTGTAGTCGCAGGCACAAATACAGAGGAAGCGGCTGTCCTCTTTGTTGGAAAGGTAATAAGAAGGTTAAGATGTGAGGTGAATAGAATGGCAAAACAAATTTTCGTTAATTTACCGGTGAAAAATCTGAATAAAACAATCGAATTCTTTACTAAACTTGGCTTTAAGTTTAAACCCCAGTTTACTGATGAGAATGCCACGTGCATGATTATTGGAAAGAATATATTTGCAATGCTTTTAGTTGAGAAATTCTTCAAACGATTTACAAAAAAGAAGATTTACGATACTGAAAAAAGCACAGGAGCAATTCTAGCTTTATCTGTTGAAAGCAGAAAAAAAGTAGATGAAATGATTAAAAAAGTCATCGCTGCTGGTGGAAAAGAGACAAGAAAAGCGGAAGACTATGGATGGATGTACGGACGAGCATTTGAAGATATTAATGGGCATCTTTGGGAAGTATTCTATATGGATGAAAGTAAAATGCCAGAAGAGATGAAGAAAAGGAAATGAGCATATGCAAAAAATAGTCCCACATCTATGGTTTGATAAGGAAGCAAAAGAAGCTACAACATTCTATGCTTCGCTATTTGAAAATTCAAACGTTAAAAACGTAACAACCATTACCGGTACCCCTTCTGGAGATTGTGATGTTGTTACATTTAATCTTTCCGGACAAGAATTTAAGGCGATCAGCGCAGGACCATATTTCAAACTCAATCCATCAATATCGTTTTTTGTAGTATTTGATAATGAAAAAGAGATAGAATCTGTGTGGAATAAATTAGTAGATGGGGGCAAAGTGCTTATGCCGTATAACACCTATCCGTGGGCACACAAATACGGATGGTTGCAAGATAGATATGGACTCTCATGGCAGCTATCTTGGAGTGAACATCATAAGATGGAACAAAAAATAACCCCTTTACTTATGTTTACCAAAGATGTTGCAGGTAAAACAAAAGAGGCCATTGACACCTACACGAGCATATTTCCAAACTCTAAAATTGAGATGGTTGTACCCTACGCCAAAGATGATGGCGACAAAGAAGGGTTTATCAAGCACTCTCGGTTTACGCTAAGTGGTAAGAATTTCATGGCAATGGACAGTTCGCTACCACATGACTTTTGCTTTAATGAAGCCATATCCTTTGTAGTTAACTGTAACACTCAAAAAGAAATTGATTATTACTGGGAAAAGTTATCTGCGGTGCCTGAAGCAGAACAATGTGGCTGGCTCAAAGATAAGTATGGTGTGTCTTGGCAAATCGTTCCAGCTGCTATGAATGAAATGATGACAAGTGGTAATAGAGAAAAGATTGCCAGAGTTACTGAAGCATTTCTAAAAATGAAGAAGTTTGATATTGCAAAATTACAGGAAGCATACGAAGGGAAATAAGAATTTGCCGCCGAGGCGTTAAGTGTTCCAATGGAAGATTTGGTAAAATAACTTTATGCAAAAAATGCAATTTTCAATTGAGATAGAAGCCCCTAGGGAAAAAGTTTGGCAAACGCTCTGGGAAGATAAAACATTTCGCGACTGGGGGAACATTATTGATGAAGGGCAATATATGGTCGGAGAAATGGCAGAAGGAAACGAAGTGCAATTTATTTCCTCCGAAGGTCTTGGAGTTACCAGCTTCGTAGAAAAGCTGATTCCGCATGAGTATATAGCGTTCAGGCAAGTCGCTGACACCATGGATAGCGGAAAGCAGGAGCGGGAAAAGGAATGGACGGGAGGCAAGGAAAGCTTTGAACTTAGCGAAAAGAACAATAGCACCAACTTGACGGTTAACATCGACGTCCCACCTGGGCTGGAGGAAATATTTCAGGATAGATTCCCCAGGGCCTTGGAACGAGTGAAAATCTTAGCGGAGAAAAAGAAGTAAGAATTTGCCGCCAAAGAAAAACTTGAAATTAACAAAAACAATACTACCCCCAACTTTTCAGTCCTTCGGACATCATGCATTCTTCGTAGTAATTCATATAATTCAGCGACAAACTGTCAAAAACCACCCATCAGAGATGGGTGGCATGCTTGCATTATTGATAATAAGCCAGTGGTTTTTGATGCTCGGAATTACACCATCTGATGTGTGGTTTTTGAGCACTACTCACTCCACCATTCAAAGAATTGGTGGAATTCCGTTGTTTAAAAAATAATAAAAAACTATGTTCACTCCAATCCGGAATATGATTTAACCCCAATTTTTCATTCTGCATCTTTGGACTAAAACCCATGCTTACTTTACCTTTATCTTCGCCAAAACCTGCTGGTGCATTCTCCTGATAAACTCAACTTTGTCTTCAATCTTCATTACATCAGTAAAGCCCTGGATTATTAAATTGAAAGCGAACGGGCTTGGCAATCTTGTATGAATCTCCTTTATCAAAATTTTTTTTTGCTCTATGCCTTCTATTACTTTTGCGGCATTCCCTATGTCCATTAGGTCTTCGAGAACTTCCCTTCTCGCTTCCTTCAGTATGCAAAAATTTGGATTAATCCTCTTGACAGCATTAAGCAGGATCATTGAAGAAACCTGCTGCCTTCCGACTCTTTTCTGATGGCCCATATAGCTTCTTAAAATCATCATTGCGCGGGATGCACAATGCCTAAACCTTCTCTTCAGGACTTCTGTCTGCTCGATTGCCATATCCATGACCTTTCTCATTTCCTGTGACTTTATTAAATTGAATGCCTGCAGCACATTGACACTTTTTTCTGATGCAACGTAAAATCCATTGTCATTGATGCCGATTTCTACATCACGATGCTGGGTTCTTGCAATTGCAAAGGCAGCTGCCCTTGACAAACAATCATTGACTCTTCTCCCATAAAGAGTGTGAAACACCACAATTTTTCTTTTGCTATTGTCATCGCTGTAATGCTCCACTATTATCCTTGAATGCGAAGGTATTTCTGCATAATTGAACTGCTGGTAAAAGTAGTCATAAATTAACTCTGAAGAATTTTTGTCAACATATAAATAGCTGTTGATAAATTCCAAAATTTCTTTTTTGGATTTATTGGCGCAAAACATATCGTTCATCAATTTTCTAAATCTTCCTATCTCCAAGGCAAGGTCGAAGCTTAATGGAAGCATTTCTGAAAACCATGAGGGAATTGTTGGCGGCCTGTAAACAGAGGCATTCACACAAGCCACCATGCCTTTGGCATAAAGGAACTCATATTTTTCTCCGCCGAGAACAAAAACATCGCCGCGATGCAGCCTTTCAAGAAAGGCCTCATCTACATGTCCAATAATCTGCTCACCGACTTTAACAATTATATAGGATTCTTCTGGTATCGTGCCTATGTTTGTCATGTAAATTACCCTGCTCATCTTTCCTTTTTTTCCTAGCTCGCCTGTTTCCTCGTCATACCATATTTTTGCGTAAATATGCCTGTCTTCCAATGAAATATATTTTCCTGAAAGGTAATCAACTACTTCAATAAAATCCTTCCATTCTAATTCATTGTAACAATAGCTCTGCTGAATTAAATTAAACAATTCCTTAATCTTCCATTTTTGCTCAAGCGACATTCCATGGATTTGCTGGGCCAAAACATCCAAGCAGTTCCTGGGCAGGTGAATCTTATCAATCTTTTTTTCAATTGCAGATTTTAAAAGAACAGCACACTCAACCAAATCATCCCTGTCAAGAACAATGATTCTTGCTTTTACAGTATCATGTAATTTATGGCCTGACCTTCCTGCTCTTTGCAAAAATCTTGCAACTGATTTCGGCGAGCCCAAGCAAATTACTAAATCAATATATCCAATGTCAATGCCCAATTCTAAGGACGTGCTGGATACAATAACTTTCAATTCACCCTTCCTTAACCTATTTTCCGTAATATGCCTCAGGCTTTTCGATAATGAGCCGTGATGCGCGCCTATATTTTCTGCGTACTTCTTGGGAAACTTTTCCTTTAGATGGTGAACAACCCTTTCAGTTGCAGATCGCGTATTTGTAAAAATCAATGTTGTCCTGTGGCTCTGGATTAAATCATCAATCAGGGCGTACATGGCATTATGCATCATCGCATGCTCCATCTCAACTAAATCTGGCACAGGGGATAAAACCTTTAAATCCATATTCTTGATGAACTGTACATCAACAATCTTGCAGCTTCTTAATTTTCTATTTTCGTACCCAACGAGAAATTTTGCAATTTCCTCCAACGGCGCAATTGTTGCGCTTAACCCAATTCTTGTCATGGCTGGAGAAACCCTGTTTAATCTTTCTACTGATAATGACAAATGCACCCCTCTTTTGTTTTCTGCAAGCGCATGAATCTCGTCTGCTATAAACCAATCTACATTTTTTAAAAGCTCGCTAAACTTGATTGATGTCAGCATTATGGCCAGGCTTTCTGGAGTTGTTATCAAAATATGCGGTGGATGCTTCAACATTGACGCTCTTTCTGAAGGTGATGTATCTCCAGTCCTAGTTGCAACCTTTATGCTTAATTTTTTTCCAGCGATCCTTTCCATCTCCTTTAATGGCTCGACTAAATTTATCTTGATGTCTTCTGACAAGGCTCTCAAAGGGCTAACGTAAACACAATATACTCTGTTTTCAAGTATCCCTTTTTCGCTTGAATCAATTAATTCATTTAATATTGATAGGAAAGCGGTAAGTGTTTTTGTTGCGCCAGTTGGAGCGCTAACCAAAATATTATTTCTTGAATGGATTTCCATAACTCCATAAAGCTGCGGAAGTGAGAACTCCTTAAATCTGCTGAAGAACCATGCGTCTACTATTGGATTCAAGATGTGCCTTAGCTCCTCAGGCCTGCTTGGTTTCTCTGCGTATGTTATCATTTTTATCCATGGTTTTATTTTTCTCTATATGGAAAATAAAGAGATATTATCAAAATGTCACCTTATAATATCGAACATAAATATATAATAGTTGTGTTTTCAAGAATTAGGATTGACAATTAGCCAACTTAATATTATTCAAGGATCTGGCTTATTATATTCATAAATTTGTAGCTCTGGTTCTACACCTAAGACACCCATTTGTTCCATTTCTTCCGGTGTTGCTGGCCGACGAGAAAAATTATCTTCAATTGTGTTGAATCTTGGCTGAAATTCTAATTTTCTGTGTATAATTAATCTATCATAAGTATTTTTATCAACTTGAAATGTGATGTATTCATTTTGACCATGCGGATTATTGCGAGTCGCTCTGATAAGATAAATCCCATCGACATGGTGATGCATGGGTATAACATAATTTATAATTATTTTTTCATTGGAAACTTTATATTCTCTCGGCATTGTGACCATTTGTACCCAATTTCTTTCAGTTTTGTAATATTTGTCTGAAACTTCCCATTGCTCTGTCTTTGTTGCACAGCCTGCAAATCCTACCGTTGCCAATACTAAAGAACAAAGTGAGTTTCTAAGGGATAGATGCTTCATTTTCCATGGAGTTAAGCATATAATATTTAATACTTTCGCTTATTCACCACTAATGAGTAATGTAATAATTTTTAATATCATGATGTTAAATTATTAGGTTTAAACTTCAGAATGACTGCTCAATTTATTAGTAAACTAATTTCATAAAATTTATATTAAGTTTTGAAATACCGACTTTTATGACATGGCTAAGCTCCAGCAAAGCTGCACGAAATTATACACCTGATGAAAGAGAAGTGATAGATGGGCACAGGACTCCAGCCCATGCTCAGGTTTTTTTGAATTCTTTGGCTTATTTTAGCTCTAGAGAAGACGTAGTTAATTCCTTTCGGCGCGCTCTTAGGCAAAGAAAAGTTAATTGCTTGGAGGGCGCACTTACTGCCGCTGCAATACTTGAAAATTATGGGCACCGTCCAACCGTTCTGGATTTAGTGAGTTCTGAGAAAGAAGAACCTGATCATGTTGTTTTTGTTTTTGAGCATAACAGCAAATTGGGTGCGATAGGCAGGTCCAGATATAGTCGCCTTCAATCAAGGCCACCAATTTATCGTAGTGAAGAGGATTTAGCGCGTTCTTATTATCTTGCTTTCAGAACAGCCAATGGTTACCTACACAAGTTCCGAGTAATAGATCTTGACAAAATAGGAAGATTTGACTGGAGATTTAGCAGCCATAATTTGATTGGGCTGGACTACTATATGCAGCGCATGAGGCATTGGATTTTATAGACCTTAATCAAAAGCTTTTTAAACAGCTTAATATTCCAGTATTCTGCGCTAATTTAATTAGCCATTCTGTCACCGAAAGGTGTAAAGAATAAATAAATTTACAATTTGTTTAGTTATATAATAAATAGGCGAGTAATGCGGTGAGTCAAAATTTTGTGCGAAGCACGGATTGAAATATCCATATTTTAAAATACTCAATTAAAAACAAAAAAATCAATATTAAAAAATGACAATAATGTATGATGTGGATTCTCAGGAGCTTATCATAAAAGCATCTCAAGAGTTAAAAAAACTTCCCGATATACAGCCGCCTGCATGGGCGCCGTTTGTTAAAACGGGGATGCACAAGGACAGGCCTCCTGTAGAAAGTGATTGGTGGTACATGAGATCAGCTTCTGTCTTAAGGACAATTTACAGGCTTGGCCCTATTGGAGTTTCCAAACTAAGGACAAAATACGGCGGCAAGAAGAATAATGGCGTCAAGAAGGAGCATTTCTACAAAGGCTCTGGAAACATATTGCGAAAATCCCTGCAGCAGCTCGAAAGGGCAGGTTTTGTTAAGTTTGCAGAAAAAGGGGTTCACAAGGGAAGAATAATAACACCAAAAGGAAAATCCTTTTTAGATAAAATAGCAACTCAAATCAACAAGGCAAAGCCAATGCAGGAATTAAAGCCTGAGGCAAAAGCTGAAACAAAAAAAGAAATTGTTGAAGTCAAGCATGAGCAAAAAGCTGTGAAGAGGCCTGAAGAGCCTAAATCAGGCTTAGCGCAAAATTTGGATGAAAAGACACCTAATCAATAAGAATAGTTTAACAAGCAAAACATTAAATATTTTAAATTATTGTAAGTATCCAATAGTGCGCATTAAGAAAAATAAAGAACAAAATAAATCAAATTAAAATTGAAGTATTATCAACTTAACTATTGCTGGATGAAAAACTCAAATGCCGACCTTAGACGAAATCAGGAAAAGAAGGCTTGAGGAGATGATGCAGTCGCAGCAGCAGCAAGCGCAGGAGCAGGCCAAGGTACAGCAGCAGATAGAAATTATGGAAAATGCTGTAAAGCAGCTCTTGACAAAAGAAGCCTTGGTTCGCTACGGAAATTTGAAATCCGCGCACCAGGAAAAAGCGCTTCAATTGCTCTTAATCTTATTTCAGGCAATACAAAAAGGGCAGATTCAGAGCAAGATTGATGATTCAACATTAAAAAAAGTTCTGGAGCAGCTGACTCCAAAACCGAGAGAATTTAAAATAAAGAGAGTGTAAATCAGTTTGGATATAAAATCCAATTACGATTGAACATTAAAGATTATTCAATAAAAAATAAATTGAACATAAATCAGAAAATAAAATGGCACGTTACAAGCATCCAAGCAGAAAGAAAAGGCTGGCTAGGTTTAGAAAGCAAACTCGATGGGCGCCTTTTTGGACAGTGCCTAAAATATACGGCAAAACAAGAAAAATTCATCCAGGCAGGCATACAAAATTGAAAAGAAGCTGGAGAAGGACAAAGAATAAGGCTTAAACATGTGATTAAAATGGATTTAGAATTTAAATTTGACCCAAGGCCAAGCACAGCTCATCAGTGCGATATTGGAGGAGTGATAGCTGGAGAACTTTTAAAAGGGCATGCAGTAATGGGGAAGGTCATAGATTTCATTTGTAAATATTATAGCGGATTTATGTATGTGCCAAAAGAAACAATTTTAGACGTGCTGAAATTGATGATAGACAAAGGAGATGTTGAAGTAAGCCAAGGTAAAAACAATTCCGTGGTGATATCATTAAATCCGGATTATGAAATGAATTTCACAAAAATAGGCGGAACAGATTAGATTTAAAATGGCTAAAAAGAAAGAAGAAACTTCAAAAACAATTTTGGAAAGAGTCTATGTAATTCCTCTTAGAAGGGAAACTCTTAAAGTTCCGTTTGAGGCAAAAGCGAACAAGGCTATGAAAACAATTAGGCAGTTTATTGCAAAGCATATGAAATCAGAAAACGTTATGGTAGGAAAATACCTTAATTTGTACGTCTGGAAGCATGGCATGAAAAATCCACCGCATCACGTCAAGGTTAACGCAGCAAAGGACGATAAGGGAAAAGTTTTTGTAGAGATTGTTGGCGCTCCAAAAGAAGAGCCAAAAGTTGAAGAAAAAAAGAAATCTGTAAAAAAGGAAGAAAAAGAAATAAAAAATTTGGAAAAGCCAGTAGAAAAGCTTGAAAAAGAAGTTGAGGAAGTCAAGGAAGAAAATGCAGAAGAAGCAAAGAAAATAGAGCACGAAGAAATAAAGGAACTTCAGAAAGAGCATCCAAAGGTTCACGCGCCGAAAATGCCGAAGGAGCCAAGATTGCAGCAGCAGCATCCAACAGCGCCAAGAAGCGTTTAATTTAAATCAATTAACTTTATTAAACCCTAATTTTTTCTATCATTATGGAAAATTTACTGCCATTTGAAAAAATTGAAAGAAAAATTTTGGTCAGAAAAGATGCTGAAACTAATGAAAAATATGGTTGTACCCCTGGGGAAAGGAAAACAGAAGAAATCATAAATTATGGAATTGTCAATATTGACAAGCCAAAAGGCCCAACATCTCATCAGATTGCAGATTACGTTCAAAAAATTCTTCACATAAATAAAAGCGGGCATTCAGGTACCCTTGATCCAAACGTCGTCGGTCTTCTTCCAGTTGCGCTGGGCAGGGGCACAAGAATCGTGCAAGCATTGCTTTCAGCAGGAAAGGAATATGTTGGAATCATGCATTTACACAAAAATGTCGATGAAGATAAATTAAGAGAAACTATTAAAGAAAATTTTATCGGAAAAATTATGCAGATGCCGCCTTTAAAAAGTTCTGTCAAAAGACAGCTGAGGCAAAGAACTGTGTATTATTTTGACATTCTTGAAATCGACGACCAGGATATTTTATTCAAAGTTGGAACAGAAGCAGGAACCTATATCCGGAAATTAATCCATGATCTTGGCCAGAAATTAAATTGCGGAGCGCACATGGCTGAGTTGAGAAGAACAAAAGCAGGGCCGTTTGATGAGTCAACTTTGTGCACAATGCAGGCTTTGACAGATGCTTTTTATTTTTGGAAGGGGGAAAATAATGAAAAGTTTCTGAGAAAAGTTATACAGCCAATTGAAAACGGTATCAATCACCTGCCTAAAGTTTGGATTTTTGACTCTACAGTTGACAGCTTAAGCCATGGTATTGACTTGAAGGTACCGGGAACGAGCAAACTAAATGATAACATTGCAAAAGATGATATTGTTGCAATTATGACATTAAAGGATGAATTGGTTGCATTAGGAAAAGCGCAAATAACTTCAAAGGAAATGCTCGGAGAAAAAGGAATTGCAGTAAAAACAGAAAAAGTTTTTATGGTACCCGGTACTTATAAAACTACGAAGGCTTTGTAAAATAAAAATGTCATAGATTTAATTCTATATTCCTATATTAATCTGCCATGTCCCTCAAACCATTGCAGGTAAGGCCTATACCTATATTGCGGTCTTGTTGCAATTGCAAATCTTGAAGTAGACACAGAAAAACCATTTTCTAATGCCCCATTAGCTGTCCAGATGATGCAAGCGCTGGCATACACTCCCATCAAAAATAAGTGGTTTATACCACATTCCTTAATCTTTTCAGCCAAAATTGGATTTGTAAACCCATCTTCCGATGATTTAGACAGATAAAATCTGTTTGGAACTTTTTCAACAGCTTCCTTTAGCTCTGGAATTGTGTTGCCTTTTCCTTGATATTCTAATACAATAACTGGAATATTGTTTATTGAGCAGTATTCCAAAACCCCCTTTTGATAAGACAAAATGACACTCCTGTCAGAATTTGCAAGTTTTCTAAGGCATTTTTCTTGCATATCCACTATTAAAACAGCAGTATTTGGATGAGATTTGACAAGCTCTTCGAGCGCTTCTAACTGATCAGCTTCATCGAAATTTTGAATATTATATTTTCTGGAAAGCCCTTCAGCCATCATACAAACTCTTTGAATTAAGTTCATGATATACATAATTATTAAGGTTGTTTTATAAATTTTACTGACTTGAAATCTGGTTAACAGTTAACTTTAAATATTTGCTTTATACTCATTTTGCTTGAAATGAAATCAACTCTTGAGTGCCCATTGTGCGGAAGCGAAATTGAATCTCAAAAAGATTATTGCCCTGAATGCGGGGAAACCATAAAAAAGAAACGGGATTAAAAAACTTGACTAATTCTTGGTTTCTGAGTGATTTAAATGCCTGAAGATAAAATAAAAAAGAGCTTGAAATATTCTGTCTATGATGGCACTGCCTTTGCTGTGATGGACGGTGCGACAGCTTCTTTTTTGACGCCTTTTGCTATTGCATTGGGCTCTTCTGTCAGCCTTATTGCAGCTTTAACTTACATCCCTCAGTTAATAGGTGCCATTGTGCAGTTGTTTGCGGCAAAGATAGTTGAAATTGCAAAGAACAGGAAAAGAATTCTTGTTACTGGCTCCTTTATTCATGCATTGCTATGGATACCTCTGCTCCTTATTCCATATGCAACGCCCAGCCAAAAATACCTTCTTGTTGTATTTGTTTCCCTTCAAAATTTAGTATGGCAGCCCATGAATCCTATAGGCAATTCCTTGCTGGGTGATATTGTTCCAAAGTATGAAAGAGGTAGGTTTTTTGGCGTTCGAAACAGAGTTGCTGGAGCAACTTCCTTTATTGCTGGCTTGCTTGCTGGTGTAATCCTAAATTATTATTCCTTAAGAAACCCTTTTTTTGGATTCACAATACTATTTTCCATCGCTTTTGTGGCGAGGCTAATATCAACTTTATTCAAGAGCTTGCTGTATAATCCGCCTGCTGACCTTTCCCATGAGGAAAAATTTTCAATAGTGGATTTTGTCAAGCGAATGGACAAAACAAATTATGGCCATTTTGTTATTTTCACAACCTTGTTCAAGTTTGCAACAAATATTGCTGCCCCTTTTTTTGCTGTGTACATGCTAAAAGACCTTCACTTTAGCTATTTGCAGTTTACAGCTCTCATAGCTTCTGAACTTGTTGCGAGTTTTATTGCAATGGGAATTTGGGGAAGGCTAATAGATGAAAAAGGTACAAAACTTGTTCTTTATATTTCAGGCATTTTGACTCCAATTATTCCATTGTTATGGCTCTTTTCAGGCAATTTTTATTATTTGATTATTATTGAAGCATTCTCCGGAGTATCATGGGCTGGCTTTAACCTTAGCTCTTCAAACTTTATTTTTGATGCAGTCAGGCCTGAAAACAGGATTAGATGCATAGCCTATTTCAAGTTTTTCGAGAGTCTTTCAATCTTCTTAGGAGCTGCCTTTGGAGGCTTCTTGATCAACATATTCCCTCCATGGATATTTATTTCAAGCATACCAATTGTATTTTTAGTCTCAGGAATTTTAAGATTGGCTGTTTCGATAATCTTTTTGCCGGCTTTGAAAGAAGCAAGATTGATTGAACTCGGACTTGGGCATACTTTTTTTAAGAGATACATCACGATAAGGCCAAGTGAAGGGTTTGTGTATGAGGTTATTGGAAAATACCACCAACAAGATGAGCAAAATCAAGAGAAAAGGCAATTAAAAGATGAAAAGAGAAAAACAACTCCAAAAAAAGAGAGGGAACTATATAATAAAAAATTATTAAAATATATAGATAAAAACATTTCCCAGAAAAAAGAGCAGCATGATATTACCGATATGCACGAGATTCAGCATTTGACTGAGGAAATTGAGAAGGGGAAGGTTAGAAAATGATTACATTTTATACGATTTGCCGGTATAATACCTGTTCCTTAAAGATTACATTTTTGCTCTTAATAATCCTTCCTTGTCTTTTGGGAAATTGTCTCCTATTGATTTTTCACACCTTACTAGAGGAATTATTACTTGCTTTTTAAATATTATTACACAAAAACCAAAAAATATTTATAATTCTAAAGTAAGAACATTATTTTGTGGTAAAAATGCCTCTGACAACAAAGTACACTTGCACAAGATGCAGAAGAGAATTTGATTTTGATAACATAAAATACGATGAGAACAATAAGCTGATTTGTGTGGAATGCCTTGAAAAGCAGAAAAAGATTGAAAGGAAAGAAAGGCTAAAGTTGGAAAAGGCAGTCGAAGGCGAAGAAATAAAATTCATCTGCGCAAGCTGCCGATTTAAATTCTCCATAAAAAAAGGCTCGCCAAAAACAGTAAAATGCCCGTATTGCAGCAGAACAAAGCTGATGATAGTCAAGAAATATAAAGATGAGAACGACTTGATTAAGGATTCTTCTGATCCGAGATTTGATTATTAAGATGTTTGTTACACGTGATCTTGTAACTACTATACTTTCACCACTCTCAAATAGTCTATCCTCCGTTTATAAACAACAATTTTATCTTTCTATATTGAAAATAATAGACTTTTCATTAAAATTAGTTCACTATACCAGTATACAAAAACGTTACATTTATATACTAGTTCATGTATAGACAATACTCCAATTTTGGAAAAAGTTGGATTTAGATACTTAAAAAAGTCTTGAACTGAGGTGAATAGAATGGGAATGGATTTTGTTATTGAAAGCGCACTAAAGCAACAGGTTGCGCAAAACGATGATTTGCAGGTTGGCCATGCTAATATTAAGGTTATTGGCTGTGGTGGAGCAGGCAGCAATATGGTAAGCTGGCTGTACAGAAAGGGAATAAGAGGAGCTGAAATCCTGGCATGCAATACAGACAAGCAGCATTTGGAGATTACAGAAGCTGACAAGAGATTTCTCATTGGCAGAGAACTGACAAGAGGACTTGGCTGTGGTGGATTTCCTGACAAAGGGGCCAAGGCAGCTCAAGAAACAATTCAGGAAGTCAAGGATGTTTTAAAAGGATCTGACATGGTTTTTGTATGCGCTGGCATGGGAGGCGGAACAGGAACAGGAGCTGCTCCAGTGGTTGCACAGGTTGCAAAAGATGCAGGTGCAATTGTAATTGGAACTGTCACAATGCCATTCAAGATTGAAAGGGCAAGGATTGACAAAGCAGAATTTGGGCTTCAGCAGTTAAGGCAAACTTCCGACACAGTTATTGTTATTGATAACAACAGGCTTGTGAACATTGCAGGCAATCTGCCAGTTCAACAGGCATTTGCTGTTGCAAACGAGCTGGTGTCAACCATGATTAGAGGAATTGTTGAGACAATTGCAGTTCCATCGCTAGTCAACTTGGATTATGCTGATGTAAAGGCAATAATGCAAGATGGAGGTGTTGCAGCAATCGGTGTTGGAGTATCCGACACAACTAACAGGGTAGAGGAAGCTGTCAAAGGCGCATTAAGCAACCCATTGCTTGAAATAAGTTACAAAGGTGCAACAGGCGCACTAATACATGTTGAAGGCGGACCAGATATGACTCTTGATGAAGTAAACAGGATAGGCGAATTAGTAACTGAAAGCCTTGACCAGGATGCGAACGTCATCTGGGGCGCTAGAGTCTCAGAAAGCATGAAAGGAAAGGTTGCTGTTATGACAATTATCACTGGTGTTAACTCACCTTGGATACTTGGCAAGGCAGACAAGAAGACAAGAGTCATTGAAGCAAAAAGATTCAGCGACGAGCTTGGAATAGACTACTTCACAGACTAAGTAGTTTAATTTTTATTTTTTTAAATTTAATTATTGAGTAGTGCCCTATTGACTACGGCAAGAAGAACAAAAAGAATAAACTAAAGGATAACATTAACTAAAACAAATCATTAAAACGAACACATTAGCAAAAAACCAATAACGATTGAACAATAATTAAAATATTATATATTACAAATACTTTAATAATTAAAAAGGTGATTATTATGCCAGTAGACGAAGAAAGAATTGTTAAGAAAATGGTTGCTGAAATAGCTGATTCAAATGAGAGGTTTATGGGCAATCCATCCTCAGATATAGAGAATTTTAAAAGAATTGTGCCAGTTCTTCTTGAGAAGGGAATTGACAATGTCAACCTTTCAATGTTTGATGGGGTTACCAAAAGCAAGCTTCTCAATGCATTGGGAGAAGAGTATATAAGAAAAGGTAACATGAATGACTCTGTCAAAGCCTTTATACTGGCTGGAAACAGGCCAAGGCTTGTGGAAGTAGGCGAGCATTATGAAGAAGTGAGCATGTTTGGGAATGCAATTGATACTTACAGGCTTGCAGATGCAAATGACAGATTGCTTAAGATTGGAAAAAAATGCCTTGAAAACGGGCATTTTGCTGATGCAATCAAGGCATTTAGGCTCTGCAATGATATTGAAAATCTGACAAAAGTTGGTGATGAGTGCTTCCAGAAGGACAAATGGGACTATGCAATTGAAATCTTCAGCGCTGTCAACAACACCCACAAGCTGGTTGAAATTGGGGACAAGTGCCTTAAAGAAAGGCAGATTGGTTATGCTTCAAAGGCTTATGAGCTTGCTCATGACAAAGACAAACTCAGCGGATTAGGAGACGTCTGCCTTAGGGAAGGGCTTTTGGCCACTGCACTTAAGTCGTATACTGCAGCAGGAAACGACATGATGGTCCAGTTCATCAGGGAAAACTTCGGCAACAAGCTTACAAGCTATTAAATTTATTTTTTGATTTTAAACTATAGGAAATAACTTTAATTTTCGGATACATTTGTTATTTCCTAATAAGCAAATCACAATAAAAAGTTACGGATATTAGTGTGATTTGCTATAATTAGATGTAAGGATAAAAAATCAGATTAAACATTATCAAATAAACAGAGTTTTGATAAAAATGGAACAACAAATGGATGCTTTCACTCAAAAAAGATTTGAAATTATGGTTGAGATGGCTACCAAGAAGCTTCAGCAGGAAATTAATTCTCTGAAGGAAGCATTTAATTCATTAAATGGTGAACTAACTTCAGTAAAAAGCCAAATGTCAAGAATGCAGTTTCAGCCGCAGCAGCATGCTGTGCAGAGGACATTAACTGATGAGCCGCCGCAAGTTGAAAATTCCACTATCCAGCCAAAAAAGGAAGTAAAGATTGTTGATTGCAGGCCTGACAATGAGAGAAAGCAGGAATTTGTAAGCGGCGCTGCAAAGAACGCAGATCCTATAAGGCCAAGGTACGGCGATTACGAGCCAAAGGATGTAAGCATTGACAAGTTCTTTTATTTTGGAAGGAAATAGTTTCCTCTTTTCTTTTGATCCTTATTTACAGCAGCGTATCCAATTAAACTTCTCTTTGACCTATAAATTTCAACTTTGTGCACGAGGCCTTTGCTGATTAAGGAGTCCAGAATTTGAGTTGCCTGCTTGGAATTAAGAGCACCTGATCTATCATTGATTTTTGTATAGTAGGCAATGTATTTATCATTAAAGTATAATCCTCGCTCACTTGTTTGACTTTCACGCAAAAGGCCAATTATGGCTGACTCATTTGAAGTCAAATCGACTGCTTGATAGATAGATGCATTTGCAACTGCCTTTTGGGCTACTAAATTGCTCGAATATCCACTGAAAATATATCCTTGAGACGTTTGAATGTTGACTCTTAATAATTTGTTTGCCTTAACATATCGTTCCATAAGGCTAACTGCATTATCAGGTGAAATATTGCCGTATGTGCCTTCGCCTCTCGGTGTAGCTTTGGCAACAATGCCGGATGGAAAGAATAAGACATTGCCTTTGCATAAGTCATCTAGTGTATGTTTAACCGCTTTGCCAGCTAGTGATATAACTCTCGACGGATTAATATATTTTTCCCTGTGTTTTCCCTGAATATCCATGACTCTGGGTAAATGGCATCTAATTAAATATTTTTGTAGAATAATTGTTAAGTTCAATTGAGAAAGGGGGCTAACGAACGAAACGGAGAAGGGCGAGAAATCCTAAACTACTCCTCAATCTTTTGCATTAAGTCGTCCATATCAACCGGACGAAATTTTGTTAATTCTGTTGATATGTTTATTCTCTTATTTTTTTTATCAATAAAAGGGCATTCATCTAACTTATTGTTATGGTGATGTCCGCAGATTGCCCAGTCATCCCAACTTGATGGGATATTGGCAGGATCGTGCACCAGGAAAAATCTTCTGCCTTTGTATTCTATAATCAGGCTATCAAAAACATTCTTTGTTTTGGAAATTCTATCATGTTGGTTTCTTTCTCCAGTGGGTTTATAAGAAAAACCCCTAATGAAGAATGTATCCCCATTAAGTTTAGTCAGCCAATAATCAGCGCTTCTACTTTCTTTTCCAAAGCTCATGTCGCCAAGGAAATAAACTTTATCCTTCTTGCTAACTGTGTTATTCCAGTTATTGACAAGAGTCCTATTCATATCTTTTGTATTTAGAAATGGTCTTTTACAATATTTGATTATATTCGTGTGGTCTAAATGTAAGTCCGAAGTAACAAAAGTCCTTGGTTTTCTGAAAACATTTTTCAGTTTTTCAGTAAAACTTTTATATTCTACATTGATTCTTTCTTCTATAAATTCATTCGGATTAAATTTGTTCTCAAAATGACCTTTCAATAAATCCAATGTTTGAGCATAAACTCTTTTGTCCTTCGCTAATCTTCTTACTAATGGTCTTCTGAGTAAGAAATCATATTCTCTTAATATAAACCCGCCCTTTAACAATGTTGCTCTTACCATTACATGCTTAAAATTCAATTTTGATTTTCTATTGATGTAATCCTTTATAGCAGAAAATTTGTCTTCTGGTAGTTTCATTGCTATTGTCGCATGAAATGCAAAATCTTTTTCATAATCAAATGGTCTAAGCTGACAATACGGTTTTAGTATTTGGGATAGATTCCATCTAAATTCTTCTAATTCTTTGCTTGGATTAACATCCAAAAATACAACTTTGCTGTTTTCAAAAGCGCTAAAACCATCAATCTCAAAATTCATTAAAGGGCTTTTAGAACATAATCGGTTAAAATCGCCAATTAATCTTTTTTCATCATTTGTATAAAATGGACCTACTAAAGTTATATGTGGTATTGCTCGTTTATATCCTAATCTAAATCGTCTATTAATTTCATAAACCAATTTCTTTATTTCATATTTTGCTTTTCCAAGAAACCTGAATTCTATAAGATAGTGGACCATCTTACTTACTGCTTTTGTCAATAATTTTTTTTATTTCTCTCCTGAATTTTTGTGCGCGTTCCAGAGAAGTTTTTGCTTTTGATTCCACAAGCACTGTTCCCATCTCATAAGTGAATGAACTTCTTTTCTTTTTTTCAAAGAAATAATCTTCCATCAATTCATCAGCTTTTTGCTTTCCAAGAAGTTCAGCAGCATCTTCTTTTGCTTCAATAAAATCTTCCAAAAATTCTTTCTGTAATTTACCTGTGAGGTAAAAATAGTATATCATCGCATCAAATGTTACAGCATGTATAGAAAGGTCAGCTTTTATCTTAATTCCATTATTTTCCAAGAGTGCTCTCGCCATGTAAAACATGCTGTAATAACTGGCATTGACTACCCAGAGCAAGCCATTGAAGCTAGTAAAGCCAAGAGATTCCTGTTTTTTAGGATTGGTTGATAGTTCAAATAGTGCTTTTGCAGAATCGATTGAATCGTTAGCGTTCTTGAGGAAAAAATCTACATGTTCTGGCTTTCCTTTTGATTTTATTGCACCATCACTGATAAATTGCTTAACTCTGTTTTCTGCTTCTTTTAACTTTTTTTCATCCAACATTTATGATCGCCCCCTTTCAATTAATCTGTAAAACAGTTCTGCACCATATAAGATTATATGTTTATTCAAAATCTCATTCATCACATTTTTTTCATCACGTTTGGAAAGCATTTCGTAAACACTTTCAAATCCTATAACTCTTTCCTCAAAGGACAAGTCATAATTTGATGCAATGTTATGTAAAAATTTCTCATGAAATTCTATCTTATTAGTGCTGTCCACAATTAGTAGTATATCAATATCTCTTGGTTTACTCGAATCAACAGTTGAGCCAAAAACAAGCAAAACAAAACTATCCTGTTTGATTTTTTTAATAACTTCATCTGCAAAAAGCTTAATGTCCTTGAATCTATCAAGTAAGTTATCTCTTTTTAAATACTCAGCAAAAGCAAGAGTTTCATGATGAATCTTGTAATTTAAGCTAAGATTTTTATGTTTATCTTGCCCAACAATTTTAGAATCTATTAATGGCTGTATTGCTCGATGTGTAAGGGATACATGCATTTTTAGTCTTCTTGCTACCTCCCTTAGAGTAAACGATTCAGTGATATAACTAGTAAATAATTGTAATATCTTGGCTGTAGACTTATGGATATACATATGTTCACCTTTATATGAACAAGTGTTCACTTAATAGTATATAAATGTTACGATTTCCATTAGGTTTTCTCGCCTTGATACTTGTTCTTGATGTATCGCTTCGCTCATTTGATAGAACGACGCCCTCTTTCTCAATTCTGCGGACGCAGGTTTTCAGAACTTCGTAGCTGAAAATGAACTTAACAAGAATTTCTATAAGTTAGTTGCAATTTTTTCGGGGCAAAGACGAGATTGGGGCAATAGAATACGAGAGCTTGACAGCTGACGGCAATAATTTTAAATATACCTCCTTATTTCTATCTATAGTAATGGATGCTAAAACATATTCACCTAGTGGAGCAAGTCCAACAACTTCTAATGAAGAACAAGGATTCTTTAGAAAGCACAAATACGGTTTAATTCAGACGGGATTGTTCACAGCATGCGGAGGGATGATGTATGGGATGCTTACATTATTGATGGGGCAGATTGTTGTTAATAGTTCAGAAGTCTATGAGTATCATAATCCAAGAGCAGTTGAGCAAAGGACTCAAAATAGGAGAGGGAATGTAAAGAAAGATGCAGTTCTCACTTTGATGGATAAAGTTGAGCCCTATATGATGCCAATAGTTAGAGCCACAGAAGCTCCGTGGAGAAAAATGAGTTATGTAATGCCTGAACATTATAAGCAAGCAAGAGCTAAAGCATTCCAAATTGCAGGAATTGATGAAAATAACCCATTGCATGATAAAAAAAGATTTGATCTTTACAGACAACTTGGATTTGCAGTTTTAAGAGATGAAGATGGAAGCAGAGGAATTTATATTCCTTTCAAAGTTTTGAAAGACTTTATCGAGAAAAATTCTTCATTTAGAAATCCAGAATGGGACCAATTGCTTGAACCAGAGACTACTTCAGGTGGAAAGTATACAGGAACTTTAATGGGTAAAGTGTTTCACAAAGCCGACTCAAAAGCTCAAGGTGGTAATGAAGATGGGGTTGCCGATAATTTAGAATGGAACAGAGCTTTGAAAGCAATGGGTTATACTACTGTTGATGACATTATCGAGGATATAATCCAAAAAGTAAAAGCCAATAGTCCTGAATTAAATGCCGAATTAAGACAGACAATTAGAAGTGTAAAAAAAGGCGATAAAATAGCTGATTTTGATACAGGACTTCCAACAAGAACGTGGGAATCCTATCTACAGATGAAGTAATTATTTAATTCTGTTGCCCCTTAATGTATTTTACTTTATTGTGCTTCGCACTTTATTTACTTTGCCCCAAAAAAAACTTTGCTTCGCAACCTCATTGCATTCTCCTTTCAGTCGTAGGAATATTTAACGTGAGTCCCAATGCGTTTCCAATCAGGTATATTTCCAGATATTTTCTTTCTTATTTGTTAATATATCTTCACGGTCGAATAATCGGACACCGAATAAACTCAAAATCCGTATTATTTTAAAGGAGAATATTTCAATCAACCATAAACAATTTGCTGTCTTTTCCAACATCGAATAATCCAAGCCTTGCACCAATATCAAGAAAAGCATGTGCGTAAACAACTGCACCGAACGCATTTACCAGATCTCCTTTTTTCTCAAAGTATTTTGCATCGTTATAATACCTTTGCGCCAAGTCAAGCAAATCCTCTGCCTCTTTTTTATGCTTTTCAACGATTTTAACTTTTTTCAGGGCTTTAGCTGTAAGACCAAAGTATTTTGTTAATTTATCTTTAATACTTATTCCAGCGTTCATCATATTTATTGTTTCAGTCTTTTTTTAATGTTTCTTCAGAAATGGGCATATTTTCTAAAGATTCACTTTTGAAATAGATAGTATTTTTGAGCTTCATTTAAGGCTCAACTCTTTTTATTTTCAAATCATCAAAATCTTTATCATACGAAACAAATTTTGAGCAATTGTGAATTAATGCTGCAGCATAATTTATTAAGTCAAAAATATTAAGGTCGTATTTTTCTATTCTTCTAAATGCTTCAAAAAGCAAATCTTTGTCTAAATCGATAATAAGGCCTTGATTCTTGAACAAGGATTTAATGGAATTTGTTGCATAATCTTTATCCTTTCTTATTATTGAAATTGCGTGATGGGCTTCTACAAGGCATAGGGCATTGGTAATAAACTCTTCAGAAAGAACTCTGCGACAATTTTCTTTTTCACTATTATTTGTAAATGCCTTTATTATCACGTTTGAATCAACGAATTGCATCATCTTTTATGCCTCAATTCATGGCTTAACTTGATTACTTGCCGTGTGCTGAATTTTTTCTTTTCCTTCATCTCATCACATTTCCTGTACATTTCATTTATGTCTGGAATTTCCTCGTCTTCAAGCATCCTTTTTAGCACAGAGTCATAGCTTTCATTTGGGTGTTCTTTCTTCTGGCTTAACCTTCTCTTTGTGTTTTCATATAGCTGGATAGTTGTTATTTTCATGTTATTCACCTGTACCTATAGGTAGCTATAGATGAGTATATAAATTTTGCGGTTATTTGTTACCTTTTATAAGTAACAAAAATAGAAAGATTTATAAACTGATTATTTGTACCTTTAGTGCTATGAATCCACATTATTTTGAGGTCACATCTGATCTACCTGAAGAAATTGAAATGATAGTTATGGAACTTGGCAAGGATTATGAAGTTTCACGTCCAAGACTCGGAGAAAATTTTCTCACTTCGTCAAGCTTATCACTGCCCCTTATGCATGGCACAAGAATTATTGTGCAATTCCAGTATAACGGGGAAATTAACCTATCGCCTAGTTTTATTGATGACGAAAGTATGGAAAGGGATTATCATTGGGTAGAGACAATTAATGATGCAAACCCAATTTTTAATCAAAGAATTCAAGAAGGTCAGAGACCAAATTATAAATTCGTTGCAGATTACCGCCAACTTCCACAGGTTTTCCCATCCTTGCAAAAGGCAATCAAAGCTGGTGAGCGATTTAGAACGCTAGATGTATGTGATGTCATTAATACTGTCGGCCTTGAAGATATTGTTCGAAAAGTTGAACACAAATCACTAATAAAAACTTTGGCAAATATATATGATTTAATATCTAAAGCGACAAGCGGTGAAGAGCATGAAGAGATGAAAACTGAAAAAAACCTTAGCTTTCTAGTTAAAGAATATTTGAATACAGGCAAATTCAGCGGCGATTGTAAATCTGTTTCAATATTTACAGCAGGTTTAGCAATTGGTGCTGGTCTTCATGCAAGAGTTTTAGTTGGTGCAATCTTCGAAGCAGAGGATTATGGAGAGACAATTTCTAGATACAAATTTTTGATAGATAAGAACTATGCCAGACTCGAAGAATGCAAGAGACTAAATGCTCCAGCAGTTATGATAAAATATATTATTAAATGTATCACAAATTTAGAGAAAGAATTGAAAGATTTAAAGCCAGGCACAACAACTGAACGAAGTGGGGGTCATAACTGGACTGAAGTGTATGTACCTTTAGAAAACAGGAGGGACACATGGTTCGTAGTTGATCCTGCTTTCGGAACTTTTGGGAAATATCCTACTGGAAAGCACCAATACGTCGCAATTTGCACTATGCCTGAATTTTTAGACCAATCTGTGAAATCAATAACCTTGAAAGTGGACTACAAAAAATAAATAAAAGAAATCACAAATACTTTCTCAATTCCTATGTCGCACAGTGCCAGAATTTTTTTATTCATGCTCGCTGTTCTTTTTCATATATCATATCCTTATACTTCTCTCTAACGGAATTTAACAATTCAGCCTTTTCATCTTCTGTCATTTTAGACATTTCTTCTCTAATCATATGCAGTTCGTCCATTGTTTTTGACTTTTTCATTCTAAAACCTCTTCTGGCGTTATTATCAATATGCCGGCATAGCCACTTTCCTTATTAACTTTACTGACGCCCACAATTGTTTTGAGCTTGACTATATGCTCCATATTCCAGCTGACTAGGACTTCCATCGTATTGACAGAAGCCAATGCTAAATGGATGGTTCATGATTTTGAATACCCACATCAAAGAATCTTTTAGTTATTTTAGCTCGTTCTTAATCATCAGTAGCAAATGCAAAGTTTATGGCAGAAGATTCGATATATAGCCTCATTTTGAGCCCCATTAATACAATAAATTCAAAATCTCACAAATACTTCCTCAATTCTTTTCCTTTTTCAATGCCGATGTCAATCATCTTGCTGATTTCGTCTATTGTCAGGGGAAAATCTCCGCCTTTCTGCATGGCGCACAAAGTGCCGTCTTCAATTGAGGAAACAGTCAGCCTCGCATCAATGACTCTTTCTTCTTCAACATCAGGGTCGACTATGAATTTGTCGCTTATTTTTATAACCGTAACTGCAATAGGCGTTTTCTCAAGCTGAAGCTTTTTATCAGTTTTTTGCTTGTAGTCTATCTTCTCGCCATCAAAGCTTGGATATTTGGCGTCCTTCAATGCTGCAATTGCTGCCAGCGAAGACGCATCCAATAAGTTCCCTGCGTCGTTAATCGGGCAAATGTCAATTATGACCATCCATATTTTTTCTTTTGGTGTTATACACAGCTTCTTAAAGTCAAGAGCCTTGCTTTCCCTGATACCCCTGTCAACCACTCTTGCAAGCTCAATTGCCTGTATTCCAGGCGGCCCAAGCTCAAATTCAGGGTTTGACAATGGCAATAATTCAGCACCTACAATTATGGTGCCTTCGTCAGGCGTGTCTGGATATGGCTCGCCGACATCCAATTTAATTCCAACCATCACATCTGTGTCGCCAATCCTTACGCGAGCAGAACCCTCTGCAGTTTTCACAACACCGTATTCCAGCTCAATTGGCTTTCTGTAATCGGTTAGCTTTCTCCCGTCAAGCCTTATGCCGGCATTCAGCAAGCTAATTATGTGACTTCTAAGTTCTCTGTACATTAGACTTCAACCTCGTGATATTTTTCCTTTAAGGCATTTTTCTGAATTTCGTAAATACTTGCAATCGCTTTTTTTCCCATTTCAAGCAATTTCATCAATTCATCTTTCTTTATCTCGCCATCCATCTGCAATAAAGTCACTTTTCCAGAATTTGGCATGATTGCTATTGGAACATCGGCAACTGGGACATCAGGATAGCTTTCTTCAGAATAATCCAAGTCAACCAGCAATTTGTCAGCGACTTTGCCAACAGACACAGCACAAACCAGATCCTTCATCTCAAGCCCTGCATCAGCTAATGCCATTGAAGCCGCACAAATCCCAGCGCACCTTGAGCCAGCTTCCGTCTGAGGCAATTCAATAAAAACATCAACTACTGAGTTAGGATACTCGTCAAGATTCAAGACAGGAAGAAGTGCTTTTTCTGTAACTAATGAAATCTCTTTTGACCTTCTGGAGCCACCAGGCCTTACCCTTTCACCTGAACTCGAGAAAGGCATCATGTTATAGCTGCACCTCAAAATCCCTTTTTGTGGGTCTTGCAAGAATTTAGGATGAAGGTTTCTTGGCCCGTAAACTGCAGCATAAGCCCATGTATTTCCAATCTTGAACATAGCAGAGCCATCCGCTCTCTTAACTACGCCAACTTTTGCCTCTATTGGCCTCATTTCATCAAATTTCCTTCCATTCAGTCTTTCTTTGTATGCCATTTAAAAGTTCACCTTTGAGTTTTGAATATTTTTTGATTTTTTATTGAATTTTATTTAATGTTTAATCGTTATTGGATTTATTTTTTCATTATTGGTTTTTGATATGTTTTTGTTAACGTGATTCAATGTTTTAATTCATGTTTTTTGTTTATTTCCTAACGCATTCTTTCAAAATGTCAAAAAAATAAAAACTATTTTTTCCGATTCTTCTCCAAAAATTCCTTTATTTTTTCAGTCAGCCCGCTCATGTGGCTTTCCTTCTCAATTTTTCTTATGGCCTGTATGGCAAGCAGTTCATTCATTGGCTCACCGTAAATCCAAATTAACCCATTCTGGCCTACAACAATATTGCAGTTTGTTGCGTCCTTAATCATAACTACCATTGAGCCCTGCTTTCCAATTATCCTTGGTACTTTGTTAGGGTCAACTTCAATTATCCTGCCCCCATCCAGCTTTCTCAGCCCAGGGCCTTTCATTGTGACATCGATTAGCTTCTGGCTTGTGACATTCACAATTTTGCAGACGATAAAATCGCCTAAATCATAATATTGTGTTAGGTTTGCACCCCTTGCGATAAACTCCGAAGTTGCATCTTTCATTGACATCATCGCAGAATAGGCTGAGTTTGTATCAAGCCTCCATCCATTAAATCCAACGTCGATGACTTTGCAGATAATTGTGTCGCCTGTCTTGGGTATATACCTTCCTGACAAAGGGACTAGTTTTATGGTTCTGCCATCAATCACCGCAAGGCCAAGCCGGTTTGCAATGATTTTTTCTCCCTCTCTATAAGTTCCAGCTCCTGGCAAAGTGTCCATTCCAATTGCCAATACCTCTCCTGGAACACATATGCTTTTATCCTCAATCATTATTTTTGACATCGTTTATTTCACCTTTAAAATCTTACTTTCAACATTTCCATGGCAAATCTTGTTTAATTTGTCAAAAAGGTCGTTTTCAAGCCCGCCAGGAATCTCAACAACACCCACCCAATATCCATTGCTTTGCCATTCCTCCCTCAAAATTGCCCCATATGATTTTACAGTCGAATAGCATTTTGGAGCGTATTCAGGTGAAATTTTAAGTGCCAGTTCTTTTATTTCAAATTTTATG
Source organism: Candidatus Woesearchaeota archaeon (assembly GCA_023266475.1). Lineage (GTDB taxonomy): Archaea > Nanobdellota > Nanobdellia > Woesearchaeales > GW2011-AR4. The sequence goes on from JAHFQA010000006.1 coordinate 28,002, forward strand.
GGCAATATTGGCCTTAGGTGCTTTAGCGCTTCCTGAACTTGCTCCTGAACCGGCTTAAACTCATCAACATGGAATTTTGCCTCGGCAAAGGCATTCTCTATCCTTTGAGGAGGGTGAGGCAGGTGCGTCCTTGGATCAACTCCATTTCTGTGTATTATTGAAATTATCTGCTTTCTTTTTTCCTCCCTTAAATTTTCCCTATATTCCTGAGTCAGCTGTATGTCGCCTTTTTGGATGATTATCTTTGCTACTTCATCAACTTCACTTGTGCCAAAAATCTGCTTCATGGCATGCTCCGATGCCTCCATACCTTTTTTTGCATCAGAAAATATTCTCATTGCAGCAAGTACGTCATGCAATTCCATATTTCTGCCTTCGCGCAATGCAAGAGCGTTATTGCAGTCAACTAGAATCTCAAAATTCTGTCCCTGCGTCTTTAACCTTGCAATTATTGCCTGATCAACTGCAACCATAATAACTCACATCATTTCTTCACTGCTTTCTTGTCGTCCTTTAATTCTGATGCAACTTTTTCTACCTTTGATTTTTGGAATCTCCTGAATTTTTTTTCAGTTATGCTGATGTATGCAGCATCAATCCTCTCAACATTAAAGTTTTCACCTAAGACTTTTTTTAAAGCCTTCAGTGACAATTTTAGGCCCTCGTCAACTGTTAAATCCTGTTTGTATTCGCTGTGTAAAATTTCCTCAACCTCGATTTCTCCTTCGCCAATAGCTGTGGCTCTGTACTGGAAATAAATTCCAATGGGATCTGTTTCAAATAATCTTGGCGTATGGTCGTCTATGCCTGCAACCAATACTGACACCCCGAAAGGCCTTAATCCACCGCTCTGAGTGCAAATCTGCTTAAGGTCGCACATTTCCTTCACAATTGTCAAAGTGTCAATTTCTGAATCATATGTAACCCTGTTTTGCTGCGCCCTCAACTGAGCCCTGTCAATTAGAACTCTTGCATCGCTCAAAATGCCAGATGCTGCAGCCCCAATATGCTCGTCAATCTGCCATATCTTTTCAACGCTTTCTGGCACAACCAACGTATCAACAACTCTCTTGTCTGCTACCATAAGGACTCCGTCAGAACATACCATTCCAATTGCAGTTGAGCCCTGCCTTACTGTCTTTTTAGCGTACTCAACTTGCAATAGCCTTCCATCAGGACTAAACATGGTTATTGCCCTATCATATCCCATCAGTTGATGCGGCATTGGTTGTTGCATTTTTATTACACCTCGATTAAATATTTTCTAGCTCTCTTATTTCGAATATATATTTTTTCAATTGGATAATATTAAACACTACTAATTTATAACGCCGTTTTCAAGTATCTTTCCTCTGCTTTCTTTAAAATTCCGGAAACGCCAATGCTCCTGAAGATTACCTCTTTGTCGTCTATTTTGTGCGCAAAAGCCAATGCTGCCTTTAATGCATCTACATGCCTGTTGCTTACCTTTACAATGCCCCTCTGTGCTTTCGGATTCCATTTGTTATCTAGCATAATAATACCGGCTTTTGCCGTTCCCAGCTGTCCAAGGAGCTGCAGCATTGATTTCATTACACCGTTTGAAACGCTGTTAAAATCGCTTATTTTTTCCTTGGAGATAATCTCAAAGACCAGATAACGCTTTTTTTCCCTCAGGCTTGGCAAAATAGGCTTTAATTTCGTCTTTACCATCTCACAATTATATGAGAAGAAAATTAGTAACCGTGTTTCCTCTCTCTGTTGGAACACAGAATAAACCAATAGTATTTAAAGTTTGCGATAATTAAAATTTGTAATTTACCCTTGAATTCAGTTAGATAAACGCATAATATTTCTGAAAGCATAAAGATTATAGTTTTCTTGATTCTGTTAGGTGCCAAATGCAGGATTCATCTAAGCTATAAACTCACAAATAATGCCCTATTTTGCATTCAAAATAAAAAGATTTAAATATACGTAATAGAATGATTACTAGAAAATGAGGTGATTTATTTGGTAACTAGATTGGCGTACAGGATGACTGGGTTCGTTTTTTTGATCGTTGGCATATTGTTCTTTCTTAGGGACTTGGGAATAAATTATATTGGTAATACAAACATAGTCAATATAATTATAGTCATGATTGGAGCCGGACTAGTGGCTGGCGGCGGTGTAGATTTATCAGAAGCCTCCAGCAAGCCTGCAAAGAAAAGATAAAGGAGTTTCTTGAGTTTTGATTATTGAGGAGCTGTGATGAGATTAAGAAGTTCCTCTCTTTTTTCTATCATTAACTTTTGTGAATTAGCTTCAAGATTAAGCCTAAGCAATGGTTCTGTGTTGCTCGGCCTAATGTTGAACCACCAGTCATCAAATTCAACAGTTATTCCATCAAGCTTTGATATTTTTTTAGGATTTTGCCTCTTGTAGATTGTTTCTATTCCTTTTAATTTAGATATTTTATCATTGACTTGGACACTGGCTTCCTCAATTGTATGGTATTTCCTGAATTCATTTAGCAACATCGATAATGACTTGTTTTTCTTTGACACAATTTCTGAAACTATTAAGCTAGTTATAATTCCCGAATCCGCCCTGTAATTGTCCTTATAGTAGTAATGGGCGGAATGCTCGCACGCAAATAATGATTTTGTTTTACGCATTGTTTCTTTTATAAAAGAATGCCCAACTCTTTCTATTATTGCCTTTCCCCCATACAGTTTTATTGTATCGGGCACTATGCGGCTGCATACCAAGTTATAGATTATTTTTAATTTTCTATTTTTGTTTTTTGTTAGAATGCCTTTAATAATCAATGAAGAAATAAATGAGCTGTTTACAGTGTTTCCTTTTTCATCAACAAAAAAAATCCTGTCAGCGTCTCCATCAAATGCAACGCCAAAATCGCAGTTTTTTTCTTCAACATATTTCTGCAATTCAGCTAGATTTTCAAATTTTGAAGGGTCGGCGGGGTGGTTTGGAAAATTGCCGTCGAGCTTGAAGTAGAGCGGTATAATTTTTACAGGAAGATTTTTGTAAACTAACGGGATTATTTTTCCAGCCATTCCATTGCCGGCGTCAACAGCAATCTTTAATCTCCTTAACTTTTTTACACTTACGAATTTTCTAACATGGCGCACATAATCATGTATAACATTTTTTTTGACTATTTTCCCAACATTTTTGGCATTCATTTTTTTATATTCATCTTTTTCAATTATTTGTCTTATTTTTCTCAACCCGGTATCTTCATTAATTGGTATGGCATTATTTTTGCAGAATTTAATTCCGTTGTACTGCTTTGGATTGTGGGAGGCTGTGAACATGACAGCCGGCTTACCAAGAAATCCTGATGCGAAATAAACAGCATCTGTGCAGACTTCACCTATAAATATTGCATCTGCCCCCTGCTCTGTTACTCCTTTCATAAACGCTCTGCTCAATTTTGGAGAAGAAATCCTCATGTCGGTTCCAACAACAACATCCTTGCATCTGAGAAAATAAACAAAGGCCCTGCCTATTTTGTAGGCAACCTCCTCTGTAAGATTTTGGCCATATATTCCTCTTACATCATAAGCCTTGAAGATTTCTGAGAGCATATTGGATTTATTTCACAACATTTTTATAAATGTTTGTTTTCGGAAAAAGAATTAAACAAGGTAAATGAATACCAGCGGTTTAGAAAGAAATTGGATTTATTTTATAAATGGAAAACCGTCATGATTATATCACTAAAATAGGTAATCAAAATAGGGCATTATAATTTGAATTAAAAAATCACTCTAACCCAATCTCATCCTCTTCTGTTGGTGAAACCCCTTTCCATTTCCTTTCAGCTATTTTATATCTCTCAATGGTGCCAATGTCAAACCATTGCCCTGCGAATGGAAATCCTCTTAAGCGCCCCATTTTTGCAACCTTTGGAAAAATATCCTTCTCAAGCATTGTGAACCCATCTGGAATCATGTCAATAACCTCGGGCTCAATAATGTAAAATCCTGCGTTGATTAATTTGGAGCTGGGCTTTGAAGGCTTTTCAACAAATTCAATGATTCTTGAGCCGTCCAGCCTTGCAACTCCATAATGTGTTGGGTCGTCAACTGTGGTTAATGCAATTGTTATTAATGCGTTTTTTCTTTTGTGGAGCCTGAACATTCTGGGAATATTGATATTTTTTAATTCGTCACCATTTGAAACGATAAAACTGTCCTTGAGATATTTTCTCGCAAATTTCAATGGTCCAGCAGTCCCAAGAGGCTCGTTTTCTTCAACATAAGTGATATTCATTCCAATCTTGCTTCCATCGTCAAAGTGCTCTTTTATTTTTTTTTTCAAATAACCAACGCACAAAACAGCGTCTCTTATTCCATATTTCTTGAGCAAGTCAAACAAATGCTCTGTTATCGTCTTGCCCTGCACCTCGAGTAAAGCCTTTGGGGTTTTATCTGTCAATGGCTTCAGCCTGCTGCCCGTACCTCCAACTAAAAGAACAGCTTTGCTTGGTATATTTGTCCCAAGGCCTTCTGCAAGAAGAAATTCTATTTCCTGAGACCTGTTTTTTATATCAACGCCGTCAATTCTTTTGTCTATCTGGCCAATTAGATTCTTATCAAGAGTTATAGTAATGCGCTCTTTCATCGTACCCCCAAGTTCCAGATAAATAGGTTATATTTAAAGCTTTTGTTTTTTATATGATGAAGTATGATAAATGGAAAAATTTAAATATAAGGGGCAATGAACAAATTTACAGGGTAAGTTAAAGAATTCAGAATAAAATAGTCTGGCATATTTATAAAAATAATGTCAAATCTGTAATTAAAATGGACAGAAATCTGGCTTTGGATTTTGTAAGGGCAACAGAAGCTGCCGCTATTAGCTCTGCTTTCTGGGTTGGCAAGGGAAATGAAAAATCAGCTGATCATGCAGCAGTTGAAGCAATGAGAAAGGCATTCAGCATAATTGACATGGACGGCACTATTGTCATAGGAGAAGGTGAAAGGGATGAAGCGCCGATGCTGTATATCGGCGAGAAAGTAGGTTCAGGAAAGGGCATGAAGCTCGATATTGCTATTGACCCGCTGGAGGGCACAACAATAACTGCACGAGGCGATCCAAATGCAATGTCAGTATTTGCAGCAGCTCCTTCAGGATGCTTGTTGAATGCGCCTGACACATACATGGAAAAAATTGCTGTTGGCCCAAAATGCAAAGGGGCAATTGATCTAGATGCCAGTGTGGAAGAAAATATATCGGCTGTTGCAAAAAAGCTCGACAAGGACATTCAAGAAGTAACAGCAATCATTCTCGACAGGGAAAGGCATAATGTGCTTATTGAAAATTTAAGGAAATGTGGTTGCAGGATTCGCCTTATAAGAGACGGTGACATAGCTGGCGCTTTGGCTCCTGCAATAAAAGAATCAGGCATCGATATTTTATTTGGAACTGGAGGAGCCCCTGAAGGGGTTATTGCAGCAGTTGCGCTCAAATGCCTTGGTGGCGAAATTCAAGGAAGATTAAAATACAGAAATGAAGAAGAAAAGCAAAGGGCTAAGAAAATGGGAATTAATGACTTAAACAAAAAATTGATGATGGATGATTTGGTAAAAAATGAGGAAGCAATGTTTGCTGCTACTGGCGTTACAGACGGCACTATACTTAAGGGTGTCAGGTTCACAAGCCATGGTGCAGTAACTCATTCAATTGTGATGCGCGCAAAAACAAAAACAGTGAGGTTTATTGAAGCACACCACAGGTTTGAGCATTTTCCTGATTATTAGAATATATAATAAACAAAATTCAATAATTATTAATCAATTATTTGAAAATCAATAAAAATATTATAAAACGTTAAGAGATAAAATGCCAAGAATAGTCCATTTTGAAATAACAGCGGAAAATCCTGATCGTGCTGCCAAATTTTACTCGGAGATTTTTGGATGGAAAATAGAAAAATATAATGGTCCGAAGGAATATTGGCTGATTACAACAGGTACTCAAGGTGAGATTGGCATTAACGGCGGAATGTACAAGAGAATTCCGGGATTTTCAAACTATGTAAATATAATAGATGTTCCATCTGTTAATGATTTTGCCAAAAAAATAATCAAGCATGGCGGAAAACAAATTGTTCCAAAAATAACGATTAGGGGAATTGGTTACTCTGCCTATTTTCAGGATACTGAAGGAAATGCTTTTGGAGTAATTGAAGAAGACAAAAGCGCAAAATAAAGAACAAATGGGTGATTGTATGCAGGAGCTTAAACAAACTATAAAAGACTTGGTTGTTGTTGGAAAGGGAATTTTAGCTGCTGATGAAAGCGTCAAAACTGCTGCAAAGCGCTTGGCCAGCATTGGTGTTGAATCAACAGACGAAACTAGAAGGCAATATAGAAATCTAATCTTAACTGCGCCTGAAATTGAAAAATATATAAGCGGCGTTATTCTTTTTGAAGAAACCTTGCACCAAAAATCAAATGATGGAGTTTTGTTTCCAGAGCATTTGAGAAGAATATGGGTAGTTCCTGGCATAAAAGTTGATAATGGGCTCGCAGAGTTAAATGGCGAGCAAATTACCAAAGGACTGGATGACTTGGGAGAAAGGCTTGAAGTATTCAAAAAAGCAGGCACAAGATTTGCCAAATGGCGTGCAGTTTACTCAATTTCTGAGAATACTCCAAGTGATTTAATAATTAATAGAAATGCTGCAGACTTGGCAAAATATGCAAAAATTTGCCACCAGCATGGTTTTGTCCCAATAGTTGAGCCAGAAGTGTTGATTGATGGCGCTCATTCAATTGAAACCTGTTATAATGTTTCTGAAAAAGTTTTAAAGGCAGTATTTAATGCCTTGAAAAAAGAAGGAGTTAAGATTGAATACATAATCCTGAAGCCAAGCATGGTTATTTCTGGCAAGCAAGCCATAAACAGGGCTAATGTGGATGAAGTTGCGAAAAAAACAGTAAAATGTCTCAAAGCAACTGTCCCTGAAGAGCTTCCGAGCATTAATTTCTTATCAGGGGGGCAAACACCTCAAGAGGCAACGGCCCACTTAAATAAAATGCACACCCTTGGAGAAAAACTTCCTTGGCATGTTAGCTTTTCTTATGCCAGGGCATTGCAGGAGCCTGCATTAGAGGCTTGGAAAGGCAAAGACGAGAATTTGCATACTGCACAAATGGCATTCATAAGGCGTGCTAAGCTTAACAGCTTGGCCACAATTGGCAAGTATAGAGAAGAGATGGAAAACGAGATTGAAGTGATGTAAATGATAAAAGTCGGAATCAACGGCTATGGGACAATTGGAAAGAGAGTTGCAGATGCTGTTGCAATTCAGAAGGACATGAAATTAATTGGAGTTACTTCTCATTCTTACAGCTTCAATACAGAAGTTGCCAAACTAAAGGGATACAAAATTTTTGAAGCTGTCAAAGAAAATGACTTGCGGCAAAATGGAATTGATCCTGATGGCGACTTAAAGAGCTTGCTTGAAGAAGTTGATGTCATTGTAGACGCAACTCCTAAAAAAGTTGGCAAAGAGAATCTTGAAAAATATTACAAGCCTAATAAAGTGAAGGCCACTTTCCAAGGTGGAGAAAAGCATAGTGATATTGGAATTTCATTTGTTGCTCAATGCAATTACAATGAAGCTATTAATAAAGAGTATGTGAGGATTGTAAGCTGCAACACAACAGGCTTGTGCAGGACTTTAAATGCTGTCAATCAAAAATACGGAATTTTAAGTGTCCATGCAACTATGATAAGAAGGGGCGCTGACCCTGGAGACATTCACCATGGCCCTATAAATGCTATTGTTCCTGTTCTTGAAATGCCAAGCCACCATGGCCCAGATGTCCAATCTGTGTTGCATGGTGTTGAAATATTTACGACTGCATTAAGCGTGCCATCAACTTTAATGCACCTGCACACAATCACCTGTGATTTAAAGAAAAATGCAACTGTCGGCGAAGTCATTGAACTATTTAAGAATTCTACAAGAATAAGGGTTGTGAGGAATGCTGAGCATCTGCGTTCAACTGCAGAAATAATGGAGTTTGCTAGGGACATGGGAAGATTAAGGGGTGATATGCCTGAAATCTGCGTCTGGCAGGAAGCGATTGGAATAATTTCAAATGCCCACAACAAGCTCCTTTACATGCAGGCTGTCCACCAGGAATCAGATGTAATTCCTGAGAATATTGACTGCATAAGGGCAGTGATGGGATTTAAAGACGGCCAGAAGTCAATTGAGATGACAAATAATAGCATGGGGATAAGATAATTTTGAAGAATTTTTTATATTGATTTTGAATTTTGTCAAAGGGATTGGTAGATTGGCACTTAGGAAAATAGCTAATGAAGGAGGAATCTTCTTGAATTATGTTATTAGGGAACTTTCACCAATAGCTTTTAAATTTCGAGATTTTGGAATCACAATGGTTCAGGATAATATTGGTGATCCTATAAAAGCCGGTGTCAAAGTTGAGGGCTGGATAAAAAAAATCATCTTAGACACCGCTGAAGATGATAGGTCCATGGGGTACTCCTCAGAAGCTGAAGGCGAAGCTTCGGCTCGTGATTTTGTAGCTCAACATAGAAATTCCAGAAAAGGAGTTAAGATTTCTTTAGAAGATGTTATCTTTGCATCTGGCTCTTCTCCAATTATCTCTGAAATAAATTCCAGATTGTCTGAACAAGGAATTCTTCTTGTTCCAAGTCCTGGCTATCCGGCACATTCTTCATACCAAGCTTTTAATTTGGGGAGAAATGCAGTTTACTACAAACTTGATCCATCGAATAAATGGTTACCGAACCTTGAAGATATTAAAAGAACTCTTGAAGCATATAACTATATGGTGAAAGGAATTATTGTTATAAATCCAGGTAATCCAACAGGAGCTGTATTCCCTCAGAGCATTATTCGTGGACTTGTAGACATATGCGATGAATATGGAGTCTTGCCGATTTTTGACGAGTGCTACGCAAACACTGTATATGGTGGAACTGAATTTGTACACCTTGGTGATGTTATTGGAGGTGCACCAGGAATATCATTGAGGTCAATGTCAAAAGATGTGCCATGGCCTGGTGGAAGATGCGGATGGATGGAAGCCTATAATCAAGAAAAGCATGAACATCTAAAAGAATTCTTTGAAATAATTAGGCAATCATTTAGGCAGCAAGCAAGTTCAACAACATTGCCGCAGTTGGCATTGCCTAAAATATATGGTGACGAGAGATTTTCTAAACATTTACAAGAATGGAATTATCAATTAGAAATAGCTGCTGATATGAGGATTAACCATCTCAAAGAAATTGCCGGGTTATCTGTTGTGCGGCCTCAAGGTGCATTTTATATGGCGCCGATTTTTGAGGATGGCTTTTTGAATGAATCACAAGAGCTGCCTGTGATGAATTGTTCAAGGAGAGATGAAGCTGAAAATTATTTAAAATCATTGCTGTCACAAGAACCAAATCTCAATTTAGATAAAAGATTAGTTTACAATTTAATGGCAAATGGTATTTTTGTTGTGCCTCTAACTGGATTTGGCCCACACTACCATGGATTTAGGGTAACTACGCTTAATCCAAACATTGAGCAGGTGGATGCAACTTATGCAAGACTTAAGGAATTAATTAGTCAATACCAAAATTCCACAAATGTGAGAGGTGCATGGATATGATTATCGGCGTGCCAAAAGAAATTAAGGACAAAGAAAGCAGAGTGTCATTGACTCCTGACGGTGCAAAAGCGCTTGTTGCAAATAGGCATAAGGTGTATGTTGAAAA
>JAHFQA010000050.1 GCA_023266475.1 Candidatus Woesearchaeota archaeon
ATTTCCATGGGTATTGTCGTAAAAATCAAAATTTAGAACAAATTTGCAACCAAACAAATTTATAAATAGCCTCATAACACTCAAGCTCATGATAAGCATAATAATTCCAGCCCTGAATGAGGAGAATTATCTTCCAAAGCTTTTAAATTGCATTAAGAATCAAACATACAAGGATTACGAAGTTATTGTTGCGGACGCTAATTCAAAAGACAAAACAAAGCAAATCGCAAAAAAATATGGGTTCCGGATTGTGAAGGGCGGAATGCCTGCATTTGGAAGAAACAATGGTGCAAAAGCAGCAAAAGGAGAAATTTTTTTGTTTCTAGACGCCGATGTTCAGTTTGACAATAATTTTTTAAAAGACTCAATCAATGAATTTAATAAAAGGAAGCTGGATGCTGCTGGATGCTATATTCGCCCTATCGGCAGCAACATTTTTGACAAAATTTTCTTTGGAATTTTCAATTTATGGATTGGTTTAACACAATATTTCTATCCAAATGCCTCAGGAAGCGGAATTTTCTGCAGAAAATGGCTCCATAAAAAAGTCAATGGGTTTGATGATACAATTAAATTAAGCGAGGACATGGATTATGTCAGAAGATGCGGGAGATATGGAAAATTCAGGGTCATCGAAAGTGCAAAAAGCTATGTTGCAATGCGAAGATTTGAGAAAGAGGGGCACTTCAAGGTTGGCCTCAAGCTTTTGCTATCCGCTTTATACAGGATTTTCATTGGCGAAATTAGAAGCGATGTTTTCAAATATAATTTGAAGTATAGGAAATAGCTAAATCTTCAAGCTAACAACCTGAGAAATTCCATCTTCATTCATTGAAACTCCATAAAGAATGTCAGCTTCTGATATCACATTATCGTTGTGGCTTATCATTATATATTGCGCCTTGTCGGAGTATTTTCTTATAAGTTTTGCGAGCTTCTCGCTGTTATGCTTGTCCAATGCGGCATCAACCTCATCAAGTACGTAAAATGAAGCAGGCTCGTGCTCCTGTATAGCGAAAATGAAAGCCAGCGCTGTCATTGTTTTTTCTCCTCCTGATAAGCCCCTTATATCAAGAAACTTGCTTCCTGTTATTTTTACATTAATCCTAACCCCGCCCTCAAAAGGGTTTTCCTCATTTTCAATGACAAGAGTTGCTTCTGCACCTTTTGTCGTAAGTATGCCGAAAAAATTCTTAAAATTGTTATTGACAACTTCAAACGTCTTTACGAATAGCTCTTTCTTTTTTCCCTCTATCTCATTCATCATTGCCAATACATCTTCTTTCTCACTTCCAAGCTTGTCCTTTTTATCGAGGAATTCTTTGTATTGCCTTTCAGCCTCATCATACACCTCAAGAGCCCTCATGTTGACAGAGCCAATTTCCTCCCTCATTTTTTCAAACTTTGAAATCTCATTTTTCAACTGCTCTTCAGTCTTCTCCAAATCAAGCTTGACCCCTTCATATTGCTGGAACTCCTGGCTTAAGGCACTTAAAGATGCTGCAGCTTCTGCATTCTTCAACGAGTTAAAGTTAACCTTAATCTCGACCTGCCTGCTTTCATCTGTAATTTTGTCAATTGAAATTTCATTTTTTTGAATATCTTCTTTTATCTTACCCTGCTTGGCAAACAAATTCTTGAATTTCGCATAGAATTCCTTTGCAAGCGCTTCTTTTTCCCTAAGCATATCCTCTTTCTGCATCACAGAATCATGCAGCATTTTAAGCTCTTGGTCAAATCCTCCTTCATCCTTATCAATCTGCTTCAGGATTTTTTGCGTTTTTTCTTTTTCTGGAATAAAAATATTGATTATCTGGGCATCAATGTTTTTTATTTCAGAGCTTAGCCTTATTATCTCTTCGCTCAGCTCCTTGAACTTCTGCTCAAAAGTATTCAGCTCCGCAAGCAAAGTCGGATCGTTTAATTGCGCGATTGTATTCCTAAGTTTTTGCTTTTCAATTTTTAGATTGGTTAATTCCTTGTTGTGCTCAGCAATTTTATTGTTTATTTTTGATATTTCATTATCAATATTTTTGACCTTTGCCTCAAGTTCTTTCTTATGCTGCATTGAAGCATCATCATCGCTTACGTCACGTTTCATTGACGTTTCAGATTTGATAATCTCACCTTCAAATACAGCCTTTTGCTCCCTCAATTCAGTTATTTTTGCCTCATTCTCTGCCCTTCTTTTTTCAAGAATATCTATAAGGTTCGCCAGCTCAATTTGTTTTTTTTCATTTTCCACTAAGCTGTCTGCAACCTCCCTCTCCTTAAAGCCAAATGCCTCTTTTTTTCTTTCCCTAAAGCCACCGTGCATTGCGCCGCTGACATCTGCTGCATCACCATCCAAAGTCACAAACTTGGCCTTTCCGATTCCTAATCTTGTGGCAACATGGATATTGTCAACAATTACAGTGTCAGAAAAAACATATGCAAATATCTTTTTAAATTTCTGGTCAAAAGTGACAAGATTAATGGCTAAGTCATGGACTCCCTTTGCACCTATTAGCTTTTTTACATCATCATTTGCTTCCTTTCCGCTTATTTTGTTTAGCGGCAAAAATGTTGCCGTTCCCAGCTTGTTTTCCTTTAGGTATTGTATTAATTCTGCTGCCAGTTTGTCATTTTCAACAACTATACTCTTTATTCTTGCACCGGCAGCTACCTCGAGTGCCACGGCATACTTTGAGCTTACATTTCCAAGATCTGCAACTGTTCCGTAAATTCCTGCTTTCTTGCTTTTTAATTCCAGAATTTTTCTTACCGCTAAGTCCCCCCGTGCAAATTCCTTAATTGTAATGTCTTTTGCCCTCAGCTTTGCAAGCTCTTCATTTAACCCATTCAATTTTCTTCTTGATTCAGAAAGCTGGATTGCAAGTGAAGAGTCCTCGTCTAGTGATTTATTCAAGTCTAGAGTCAGTTCCTTGAATTTTTGCCTTTTTTCCTTTAAGGTATCTATTTGGGACTTGTACTCCTTTTCAACATCAATGACTTTCTTAATTTTATCTTCAATGACTCCCATCTCATGGTCGGTCCTGTCCTTTTCCCTTATTAGATTATGCTGACTCTCCCTTAAAGTTGTTATTTCTTTTTGAAGCTCGTCGGCTTTTCTGTCAACTTCTTCAACATTTTTTTCTATGCCAGCCAAATTGTCAAGCTTGTTTTTGTCCCTGAACTTCAGAATTTTGGCATTTATAATTTCCCTGTCATTGTTTTTTGAATCTATTTGCCCCTCAAGGTCTTTTTTCTCATTTGTTAATTGCCCTATTCTTTTTTCTGTATCTTCAATGCTGCTTCTTAAGTCGCTTCGTCTCTGTTTTACCTTGCTCAGCTCATTTTTGCATGTTTCAATCCTTGAATTATTTTTTGTCAATTCAATCTTTAATGTCTCAACGTCTTTGTTCAGTTTAAGCTGTTCAATTTCCCCTTTTTCTTCAATTTCCTTCGAAATAGTGTCTATCTGCTTTTTCTTTTCCTCATTTTCCTGCTTTAATGCATTTATTTTATTCCTTAAGACAGCCAAATCATTGTTGCCTGCAGCTATCTTGTCCTGAATTTCTTTCCTCTCAGATTCTTTTTTGTCAATCTGTATTTTCAAGTAAGAAGCCTTATTTTGCCTAATCCTGTCGCTCATGTCCTTGTATTTCATAGCCTGGTCACGGTCTTTTTTAAGCTCCTTTAGATAAGTATTTCTTTCTGTAAGGATTAAGTCTGTTTCCCTGAGGTGCTGCTCAACCTTTTCCAGCTCCAGCATTGCCTTATGCTTTTTTTCCTCATAAATTGAGATGCCTGCAATGTCCTCAATAAGAACTCTCCTGTCTTCTGGATGCATTTCTACAAATTTTACAATATCTCCCTGCAATATTACATTATAGCCTTCTGGATCAATTTTTGCCAGAGAAAGTAAATTTGTTATTTGCTGCCTAGTCATGGCCCTGTCATTAATCTTGTAGATTGACTGGCCGTTTTCCCTTACAATTCTTGTTATTTTAACTTCCTTGTCATCTGTTGGAAATACTTTGTTGGAATTATCAAAATAAATGCTTACTTCTCCCTGCTTTGCTGGCTTTTTCAGTTTGCCCCCATTATAGATTAAGTTTGCTGATTTTTCTGCCCTTAAGTCTCTAGAAGAAGATTTGCCAAGAACAAAGCATAAGCTGTCTAGTACATTCGACTTCCCGGCGCCATTTGGCCCCAAGACGCAGTTGAAAGTCGGCCCGAACAAAATTTCTGTGTGCTTTGCAAATGACTTGAAGCCCTGCATAACCATCTTATTTATTCTTGTGGCTTTCAAAGCCTCTGCTGCAATCACAATCTGTGGCATTCCTTGTATATCGCCTGAAGCCTGCTCTTCCATGATAGTAACGCTGTAATGGTGATATTTAAAGGTTACGGGAGTAGTGAACAAAAACTCGAAGTCCCTTCAGTCGTTCCAAACCAACAAATATTTATACTACCTAATTCAGATTGTTTAAAAAGGGGGCTGGTAGCATGGAGCACGATTATAAAAATATTATTTCTCACATTGATATAGACAGGAGCTTAAATGCAATCGAGTACATAAGCTTTAATGGCATTCATGATGAAAGCGTTCTTGATTTTAAGGAAGACATCGAAGCCGGCAATGACTCAATTGAATTGCATCTAATAAAGTCAAAGTCTTACAAAGAGGCACTGATTTTAAAGCTGAAGAAAGGCAATGAGGCATATTCTGACGCATGGAAGGAATTCCTTAAGGAAGAGCAAAAGACCTTTGGCGGCAGCAAGATATTCTATGTAAACGATAACTGCACAAAGTTATTATTGCTGGCTGTCCCTAATGAAATAAAAAACAAATTAAACATGCTGATAACAAGATTGAATAAGATTAATGAGAAGATAACAAGAATAAACAGCAGGATAAAAAAAGAAAATTCTGATATATATACAACAAGAATTAAAGAAAAGGAAACAAGGGACAAAAACAAGGATGATATTATTAATTTTATTAACCAGAATTTAAGGGTTTAGGATTTCTTATTTTTATTTTTTGAATGTTTTTTATTGAAATTGCCCTATTGTCTAGGCAAACAATAAGAAAAATATAAAGTAAAGGATAAGTTTAACTAAAAAATTATTAAAAAACTCATTAACTATTGAACATTAAATTAAGACTCAATAAAAGATAATTTCAAATCATTCCCTTTAACCTTTCAACAAACTCGTCAAAATTCCTTGTCTTGATGTTCAATCCGCAGGCATTTTCATGCCCCCCGCCATATCCATCTAACCCAGCTAAGGACTTCTCAATCAAAATGGGCAAAATTGTTTTGCTTGACCTCAATGAGCATTTCATCTCGTCATTTTTCTCCCTTGCAACCAAAATTATTTTGTCAGGATGCCTGTAAATTGCCTCATTCGACAAATCGCTGGTAAAGCTGGTTTTGTCATCTTTGTATTTGTAGGTTACAAGCTTATCATTTGATTTCTCTGCATATTTCAAAACTTCCTTGATTAATGGCTCATACAATTTGTTTGCTTGCTCATATCTTTTATAGATAAATTTGCCTTGAGCAGATTCCATGTTCAAAATTTCATGAGGGCCTTCAATTCTTGTCAAAACTTTTATGCACTTATTGACATCTTCAGTTTTTCCTTTGAGCACAAAAGAAAATATTCTTATCAAATGCCCCAATCTTGAATTATACAGGATGTCTCCTGGGTTTTTGTAATCTTTTTCAATAAGTTCAGGGTATTCTAGCCTGAAATCTTTTAAAAAAGTCGGAATAAACCAGTCAGCTATGCACCCCAAAGTTGCTATCCACAAATCTCTTTCAACAACTTGGTGACACATATAAGAAGTCGGATGGTTGTCTTCCCTGTTGGCTATTCTCGGATTGAAGTATTTTACATTGTTTCTTTCAAAAGGCCCATGATGGTCAATCCATATAACAGGAACTTTTATCTCGTCAAGAAACTCCTGCTCGACATCTGCCAAATCAAGTATGAAAACCTTATCGGGCTGGTATTCTTCTATTTTACTCAGGAAAACTGTACCAACTTTGGGAGTTGTCTTTACAATTATGCCTTTGCCTTCGCCCTTGTAGCGGTAGAGCTGGAGAAAAGAGCATAATCCATCCTGATCATCATCAAACAAAAACAATGGCCTCTTGCAATTATCGAGGTGATCTCTAATCTGTTGTATCTGGATTTTTGACAATGCCATTCTAATTAAAATTTGCTTTAATTATTTAAGTGTTTTTATTTTTTGAGCAGTAATGATAGCTTCATCTAAGGTCCTGAATGATTCCAAAAACTTAATAAATAGTCCTTAGTAATCTTATAAAAATGAAGCCAAAAAAAATCAAGATCATTTATTGGGTTGTAACAATTCTATTTGCGCTATTTATGCTGTTTTCGGGAGTTTCAGAGATAATGCAAACCGAGCAGGCTAAGGAAATCATGCAACATCTTGGATATCCAATTTATGTTAATACGATCATTGGAATTGCAAAAATCTTAGGCGCACTTGCAATTCTGCAATGGAAATTCCAAACTCTCAAGGAATGGGCTTACTCCGGCTTTACTGTTGACCTTATTGGCGCAGGGGCATCAATGTATTTTGCCGGTGATGGAATCTTAATGGCACTTTCACCAATGGCGTTTCTTGCGGTAATGTTTATATCATATTTCTTATGGAAAAAAGTTGAGCAGACGCAAAAGACTGCTTGATGTAATAATGAAAATAAAAATATTAGAAGAAAAAATCAGAAAAATAGAGGAAAGAAACAAAAAAGTTGAATTAGATAAGCAATGGGAAATAAGCTACACAAGAAGATTTTTACTTGCTATGTTTACATATCTAACAATTGGTTTTTACCTTCAAGCAATTAAAGTTCCGCAGCCTTGGTTAAATTCTATTGTCCCGACAGCTGCGTTTATGTTGTCGACGTTAACCCTGCCTTTCTTCAAAAAATTATGGCTGGGGGGTAGGCATTAACCACAATCTTTATATTATTTAATTGGCTTATTGAATTTTATGCAAATACTTTTCAATCAGCACAAAGGTTTTGACCCATTAGGCGATTGCGGCAAGGGAAAATGCCCGATTTGCGCAAGAAACAATGCCATATTCAGGGTGAAAAATTCACTTGAAAAAACAGAGTTTACAAGCGATGCAGTAGCTCCTTTTGTCGGCAGATATGGTTACCCAAATATAAATGTAGGAATTCTTGCCCCTCCCGAGCAAAAAGAAGACGCGTGGCTGTATGATGCCCCTAAACATTGGTCGTCAGAGAACTTTGGAATCCCTCAAATTGTTGATTTTAGGAGTTCTTTATTGAATTCAAGGTACAATATTAATGTCAAAAAAAGAATAAAGTTATTGGAATTATCACAGGATATTGCTTTGTCATCAAAGCCAGTTGATATTGACATTCAACTGCAGGAAAAGCCAAGATTTCGCATTAATCTAGATTTACACATGGCCCCCACAGGCCCAAATGCAAAGCTGAAAAAGGCATCAATTACTGAAAATCCCAGTATACATACCAAAGTTTACAAAGTTTTTGGTGATATCGATTTGAAAACAAATGATGCAGTTAATTATCTCTATGAAAACAATTTTGATGAAAACTTCTTGAGCAAATTGTTAAGTGTTGGAACTCTAGGCTTAAAGAAAGACAGGAAGCTTGTGCCGACAAAATGGTCTATAACTGCTACCGATGATATTATTGGAAAAAGATTAATTAATGAAATAAAAGATCTCAACGAGATAAGTTCTTATTACTCTTTTTTTGGAAATTATTTGGGAAATTATTATTTGATTTTGATGTTTCCAGAAATTTGGAGCTATGAATTATTTGAAACTTATGTCCCACCTAATTGGAATTTTAGCAACAGATTACGGCATACAACTGATTACGAAAGCTATTCTGGAAGAAAAGAGTATGCTTTCGGAACTGTTGGTGGTTACTACACAGTAAGGCTTGGAATCCTTGAGAAATTAAAAGAAATTAAAAGGCAAGCTTCTGTTCTTGCTTTAAGATTTATTACTGATGAGTATACCATGCCTTTAGGTGTTTGGGTAACTCGAGAAGCAGCAAGAAAGTCACTTTGCAGCAATCCCATTGAGTTTTCTTCAAAAGAGCTGATGTTAGAATATGCACGGAAATTAATCAAGAAAAGGTTTAATTACAACGTAAATTATTTGTTGAATGCAAGCAAATTGTTTAAGAATATAAAACAGCAGACAAAATTGGAGAGGTTTATTTAAAATCTAGGAGGGAGGACTAAATACGTTGCTTTGAAAAGCCCGACTGGCCTTATAATCCCTGCTCTTTGCAAATAAACGAACGTTGACAAACGAGTGTTCTTTGCAATTGCACCATCCCTATATCGATCATATAACATTTTTTCATACGCTCCTAGAAAAAAGTCATCATTTAAAAAATCATAATGTTGCAAGAGTGCAGAAATATCAATAAAATTTTGAAATTTACCCAATCTGTCCAAATTATGGTCAGTAAAATTATGGATATACTGAAAATCGTGGCCAGATTTAAGATTAAATAATTGGCTGTTGCGCCTTATCAGAATGTCTGAAATCTCCTGCGTCGATGAATTAATCATCATGAAAATGCCATGATGTATCATATCTACACTATGCTTAAAAAGCCAGTTATAATTTTCCAAATTTTGGGCAAGTGATTCCAATTGCGAATCTTCTAAATTAAAGCTTATGGGTATTTCACTTAAGCCGTTTATTTTATGCTCAACCAGTCTTCTATATAATTCATCTCTTCTTGATTTTATATCTCCATTCAGCATTTCAGGATGCAAATCCATTTCCTGCAAAAGCCTATCAATTTGAGTCCAATTGAAGTCAGTGTAAACCTTCTGATCAGTTTCAAGCATTGTCCTCATTAAATCTTCAAGTTTGTAATCCTGTCTGCCCAACTTAAGCTCTCTTTTAGCCAGAATTGCCGCTTCGCTCAACTTTTCTCTTTCATCACTAAGCATCGAGAAATAACCTAATTCTTTTTCGTAAGTCTCACGTTTAAAATTATATTTTTCATTAAATTCAGCTAATTCTGGCTCAAGCTGTTTTGCAATTTCCTGTGCCAGTTTGGAATCTCCGACCTCTACTGCCCTTCGATGCTGCAGCCATAATCCATATTCAGCATTCATGTTCTCCAATTCATCAGAAATAATTTTAATCAAAGCACTTTCATCATTAGAAGTCCCGCTTATCGACTCCCTGAAGCCGTAATTCCAAAACGGCAAACTAGTATAACTTCGAGGGGAAGATAAACCATACCTTTCCGAAATAGGCCTATTGTCTTTATAATTCTGCTTTGAAGACCTTTGCAGTCTATTGTAAGTTTCAACAACCTTGCTTTGGTTAATGAATCTCTGAAAAATTGGAATTTTGTCTGCAGTTTTATATAGAGCAAGCAGTGCCAATAATACAGAGGTTGCTGCCACCAATCTATCCTTTCGCATACAATGTACAAATTCATAAGTATATATTAACTTTTTGCACCCCTGCCAACAAAAAAAACAGAAACATTTAAAAATAACTATCTATTGCTACATTGCATTACAATGGCTAACAACAAATTAAACCAAAAATCTGCATTGTTATTGTTAGCTCTAAATCTATTGCTTCTGCTGTTGTAAGCCCACAAACATAACATATTCTTTATCGGGCTTTTCATTGTTCAAACAAAATTCTAGGATATGTTATAAAACAAAACTTAAAAGGTGTTGGGAAAATGGCAACTGGTGTTGAAAGAAAAATTGAAATTGAGTATTTTAACGTAGTTAACGGAGGAAATCCCAAAGGTGGGGATTCTTTACCAGCAACCGCAACGTTGATAGTAAAAATCAATGAAGAAAGAAAATCAGCTACTGCGAATGGTGGATGTTCTGTAGACGCTATTGTAAAAGCAATGAGATTAGCAACAGGAATAGAATTTGATGTGAAAAATCCAGAAATACACACTGCCTCAAATGGGGATGGGGTGCATAGCGTTGCTAAACTTCTAGGCTATTATAAAGATGTGAAATATTATGGAACAGGTCACGGTATGAATGAAAATGAAGCTTTGGTTTACGGTTGTCTGGATATTGTAAATCAGATACAATAAAGGCAATAATCATTTTATCTTCCCTTTCATCTCTTCCAGTTCATTCAGAAATCTCTTAATAGTCTTGGTGACATGCTCAGGTTGCGTCTTCAGTATTTCGCAGATCTTGTCAAGAATATTTCCATCAAATTCGTCTTTTGATTTTAATTCTAATTCTTTCAAACTAATTTCCTTCTTTTTTTCAATTGCTTTTCTTGCTAATTTCCATTTTTCAAATAATTCATGAACTCTTGATGGTAACTGGCCGACTTTGACATTCAATAACTTAGCAGACTCTTCCAAAATCTGTATTTCTTCCT
>JAHFQA010000051.1 GCA_023266475.1 Candidatus Woesearchaeota archaeon
ATTGCAAAGTCTTGATGCAAATTCAAAAATATGGATATCAAGCCCAGTAATTTCAGTTCTTAGCAACATTAGGCCTGATAAATTAATGTATTATCCTGTATTTAATGAAGAAAAAAAGAATGAGTTGTTTAAGGAATCTAAAAATGCAGACTTTATATTCATAGATTCTTGCGATTTGGGCTGTAAGCCAAATGATATTAATTGCGAAGATGGCAAGAGGGAGCTTTTGTCATTCTTGAAGCAAAGTTTTATCATAATTTACTCATCAAAAGCAGAAAAATGCGAGCAATTCATCTTCAAGCAAAGAGTTACCGTTTAATCTTGATGAAGTCTCCTAATGTAAAACCTTCGCCTTTTTGCTTTTTAATGTTCTCATGCCTTTCTTCATGCTCCTCTACCAGCTTTACACCGAGAATTTTTTCCAACTTTCTTGCAAGGGATAACTGAGGCTCCATTGCGCCAGTTTCTATGTTATGCACAGTAGACTCTTTTTCATTAATCTTTTTCGCAAAATCCTTCTGTGTCAATCCAATTGATTCGCGCCTTTTTTTAATTATTTCGGCAAAATCCTCAACAAGAAGCTCAATTTTTCCCTCTTTTTCATCATGCAGCCTGATTAGTTGTTTATGCTGCTCTTTGGCACTTGGTCTTTTGATTGGCTCAAGAACTTTTCCAAACTTGCTGCACGCAGAGCAGACATTTAATTCAACATTTTCTATCAATGTCCTGTTCAAACTTTCATCAACTTTACCGCAAAGGTCGCAATTAATTCTTATCACCAATCATTGTAACAACTATTTTTCTGTTCACTCTTGGCCCATCCAACTCGCAGAAGATGAGCGACTGCCACTTTCCCAAGTCCATTTTGCCATTTTTTATAGGCAACGTCTCGCTTGGACCCAAAATCGCGGATTTTAGATGAGCATCTGCGTTGCCATCAACTTTATCATGTCTCCAAATTCCGCTTGGTATCAGCCTGTTTAAAGCATCCAATAAATCCAGGCAAATATTAGGGTCGAAGTTCTCATTTATAATTATTGCGCCTGTCGAATGCGCAGCAAAAATATTGCAAATGCCATCTTTTATTTCGGATTTTCTAATTATTGAATTTACTTTGTCGGTGATATCTATGAGTTCCTGCTTTTGTGATGTGGAAAGTAATATTATTTCTGCCATAATTGCTGGTGTTTATTAAGAATATTTAAATATAATGCAAAATAACAATAATAAATGAAAATAATAAGTGTGAGTGGAACACCTGGAACAGGCAAGACATTTTTATCAAAGAGGCTTGCCAAAAAATTGAATTTCTATTATATGGAGTTAGGCAAATTAATTTCCAAAAACAAATTATATTATGGATATGACAAAAAAAGAAAAACAAAAATTATCACTATTAAAAATCTGAATAAATTCATTATTAAAGAAATAAAATTATTTGGAATGAACAAAAAAGTAAATGGAATAATTATTGACTCTCATCTTAGCCATTATCTTCCAAAAAAATACGTTGATTTCTGCATTATCACAAAATGCGATATTAAAGAGTTGAACAAGCGTTTAAAAAATAAAGGCTTCAACAAGAATAAAATACAAGAGAATCTGCAGGCAGAGATATTTGACATTTGCTTGAATGAATCTAGACAAAGAAAGCATAACGTAATTGTTGTTTACACAACAAAAGGTTTTAATATTAATGGCTTAGCCAAAAAACTCGGTGGTTGAATGCTAGCAGAAAGAGTCAGAAAGATTGCTCCCAGCGCTACTCTTGCAATTGATGCAAAGGCAAAACAGCTTAAGAAAGAGGGCAAAGACATAGTCATTTTTGGCGCAGGTGAGCCAGATTTTAATACTCCAGAGAATATAAAGAAGGCAGCCCTGAAATCTATTGACGATAACATTACAAGATACACCCCTGTTGGCGGAATGCCAGAACTTAAGAAAGCAGCTGCTGAAAAATTCAAGAGATATAATAATATCAATTATGATATTTCTGAAATCCTGATAAGCTGCGGCGGCAAGCATTCCTTGTTTAATATTATGATGGCTGTTCTTGACAAGGGAGATGAAGCAATCCTTCCGGTTCCTTACTGGGTAAGCTATGAAGAGATGATTAAGCTAGCAGAAGCCAAGATTGTTCTTTGCGGGACTGATGAAAAGTTCAAATTAACTTCAAAAATCGTTGGAGAAAAAATAACAGATAAGACAAAAATGCTAATACTGAACACCCCGAACAATCCAACAGGGGCTGTTGTCGATCCTGATGAAATGAAAAAAATTGCTGAGCTTGCAGTTGACAATAATTTCTATGTTGTATCTGACGAAGTCTATGAATTTTTTATTTATGGGAACGAGAGGCACTTAAGCATAGCATCACTAAATGATAAAATAAAAAATTTGACAATAAGCGTAAATTCAGTTTCAAAAACATATGCAATGACTGGCTGGAGAATTGGATATTGCGGCGCAAGCAATGAAATAATAAAAGCAATGGAAAATTTACAGAGCCATTCAACCAGCAACCCTTCCAATATAGCCCAAATGGCTGCATTAGAGGCTTTGAATGGCCCACAGGATAGCGTAAAGGAAATGGTAAGGGCTTTTGATGAAAGAAGAAAGTTTATGCATAAAAGGTTAAATGAGATTGATGGAATTTCTTGCATAGAGCCAGAGGGGGCATTTTATGTATTCCCTGATATAAGAGAAACTGGAATGAAGTCTTTGGAATTTACCTCAAGACTGCTTGATGAAGCCTTGGTTGCAGTTGTTCCTGGCATTGCATTCGGCTCTGACAATAATGTAAGATTAAGTTATGCAACCTCGATGCATGAGATTGAAAAGGGATTAGACAAAATAGAAAAGTGGCTGAAACAGACAACTGTTAAAATTCATTAATAATGGAAATTAAAATATTTGCCCAGGACATAGAAGCAACTGCTGAGCTGGAAGACAATAAAACTTCAAGATTCATCTATAGCAGACTTCCTTTGGACGGGGCTACCAACAGATGGGGTGATGAAATTTACTTTGTGATTCCTGTGATAATTGAAGAAGAGAAAGACTCAACCGATATTGTTGAGGTAGGTGATATTGCTTATTGGCCTGAAGGATGCTGTTTCTGCATTTTCTTCGGAAAAACTCCCAATTCAACAGAAACAGAGATAAAAGCTGCATCAAAAGTCAATATCTTTGGAAAAATAAAAGGTGATCCAACTGTATTTAGGAAAATTAAGAATGGTGATTTGGTTATTGTAGAGAAGGCTTAATTTTATCACTTTCTAATAGTTATAAAGGAAAGATTTAAAAATTAGTAGGAAATCCATTATATTATGATTCGCCAGATTACAGAGTGGTATGAAAACAGAAGCCCTGTTGCAAGGGCTCTGATAAAAACAGCTGGACTTCATGCAAGTATATCTTTAGGTGGAAATGTCGTAGAAGCGTTGACTGACAAACCTACTCTTGACACTTTGATTGATATGTCCGCGCCAGTATTATCAGGACTTTACCTATCACGCCAATTTGACCATTCAATAGTCTCTGGAGGTGCTAGAGACTGGCTGAATGTAGGTATTGCTGGATTGGTTGGCTTTGATTTAGCAAATCAACTAGTTAACTATTCAGGCAACTCTGACAATTTGAATGGGCTTAAGAATTTTTATGAATACATAAGCAGTAAAGTAGACATCGTAACTACCAAGTTGCTTGGGTATAGTGTCAGTCCACAAGGAACTGGACTTTTCAGCGGAATTACTTCAGGAATCATATATAAATGGGCAGTGCATAAGAATAGAATCAGAAATGAGAGAAGGGCACGAGAGCAACAGGTTGTTGATTTAAACAGATTCAGGGCTTCACATTAAATTTATATACTTATTTCTTTTTAAGTATTTAATGAAAAAACAACTATCATCAATAGACCTGCATTACTTGATTAAGGAACTTAAGTATCTGGAAGATTCCAAAATAGATAAGATATACCAGCCAGAAAAGGAAAAAATAATTTTCAGCTTTTACAAGACAAATGTTGGCAAAAAGCTATTGAATATGCACATAGGGCAATCTATTTTCATTTCTGATGCAAAAGAATCTACTGGAGAAACATTGGGTTTTGGAATGTTTCTGAGAAAACACCTCGATGGATATTTTTTGCACAAGATATGTCAATTAGAGCCTGAAAGGATTATAAAATTTGAATTTAGAATTAAAGATACTACCAAATTTCTGTTTATTGAGATATTCGGCAAAGGAAATGCTATCCTTTGCGACGAGCATAATGTAATCATAAATGCCCTTGAGCACCACGAGTTCAGGGAAAGGGTTGTCAAGCCAAGGCTCAAGTATGTTTATCCGGTGATGAATTATAACTTGTTTGGTATTGATAAAAAACAATTAGGAGAATTATTCAAAAATTCGAAAAAGGAAAACGTAGTTGTGAGCCTTGCAACTGAATTGGGATTGGGTGGTGTTTATTCTGAGGAGATCTGCCTGATGTCCAGAGTCGATAAAGCAAAAAAACCGGCAGATATTGATAACAATGAGATTGAAGAAATTTTAGCTTCCCTTAAGAAAGTATTACACAGGAAAATAGATGCAAAAGTTATTCTTGAAAACACTAAGGTTTTAGATTTTGCCCCTTTTGAAATTGAATTCTATGAGGAATATGCCAAAAAATCATTTGATTCTTTCAGCAGCGCAATAGCTTATTTTTATTCGTACTTCAGGGAAGAGAAAGCGACAGAATTTGACAGGAAACTGAAAAATCTGCAGCGAATAATAGAAGAGCAAAGAGCTGCAATTGAGCAATTAAGAATTGAGGAAAAAGAATACATGGAGAAAGGTGAACTAATTTACCACAAGTATGGCTTAATTAAGGAAATTTTAGATGAGTTGAACAAAGCCTCCAATAAATATTCATGGAAGGAAATAAAGGAAAAAGTTAAAGGTCATAAAATAATAAAAGAATTTAATGAGAAGAATAGGAAAGTAGTGATTGAAGTATAAAAATTGGATTGGTATCGGAGTTTTCTACCCTATATATACCAAATTCGAGGTTTCTTCTCAGTGCTTCTGACATATAGTGAGCTTTGGTCAAATTATCTTTCTGGCCAGATGCTAACAAAGCATTTATATTATTAATATTTTTTAATGGGTCTGCAAATAAGAAAAATTCAATTGTCTCATCTTGACATGCATTAGATTTCTCCATTAAAACCACCAAATTTTTTGGTTTTGATAGAATTTAAAAATTTTCCCATTAAAAATTTTAAAACGATAAAGCTGAGAACATAGTAACATTTTTAAACCGTCAAAAGTTTCCTTTTATCTTGGACGGCCATAGGGGCTTGGTTCACCCGATCCCGTTCCGAAAGTAAAATGCTTAAGCGTTTTATCGGTTGCTCGGAAGTTAAGCAAGCCTCCGTTTCCAGTAGTACTGCACTTAAGTGTGGGAGCCTGGGAAAGCTGTCCACCTTTTATATTAATTAAGAGTTCTAATTTTATAGAGTTGGGTATTTTAATACACTTTTAAAGCTTTAACATCATAACCATAGGTTTTATCGAAATCAGATAATACAATAATCTTGATTAAATATGGAAAAAACAAACTGACAAATGTTTCAATTGCAAGGAAGTATTACATCACTCCCAATACGTGCCAACTTGCCAGCCTATAAGTCATGATATTTAAGAGTCAATTTGGTAGCGTCGTTTTTGAACTTCAGAAAGATTTTTAAATGATATGATTACACTTTGTTGTATTGCCTAAGAGCACAAGCTGCTCAGACTGCGGGCTATAAAAGCGGTTCAGAATTCTGGACTGTAAAAATAGTTATTTAAGTGGATAAAATCCATTAGCAATTATATTAGTATCATTAAAAAGTAAAAATCCAAATAAAATGGCTGAAGAAAGTTTTTTGGTTCCAAGAGATGTGTACTTAAAGTCTGGAATACATATTGGCACAAAGTTTAGGACAAAATATATGGAGCAGTTTATCTACAAAACAAGGCCTGACGGCTTGTCTGTTTTGAACCTGCAGAAAATTGATGAGAGGATAAAAATTGCCGCTTCTTTTCTTGCGCAATATGATGAAAAAGATATTTTAATAATTTGCAGAAGAGAGAATGGGTGGAAGGCTGTTGAATTATTTGGAAAATTAACAGGGATAAGAACATTTGCAGGAAGGTATCCCCCTGGAATATTAACAAACCCAAATCTTGAGGAATATACCGAAGCCAAGATTGTTTTTGTTGTTGACGCATGGCCTGACAGGAATGCAGTTTTGGATGTTGTCAAAGTTGGAATCCCTGTAATTGCTTTATGCGACACAAACAACCAGTCGAATTACATTGATTTTGTGGTCCCGTGCAACAATAAAGGCAAGAAAAGCCTTGGATTGCTGTTTTGTATATTAACGAAAGAATTCTTGAAGGCTAAGGGAAAACTAAAGGAAGGTGAAGAATTGAAGGAAAAGCTTGAAGACTTCACAGAAGAATAGTCAAATCAGATTCAGCAGGTCTTTTATCGCATGCTTTATGTTCTTTTTCTCGAATAAAACTTCATAAGCTTGACATGTTAAAGGCATTTCTATATTGTGTTTTTTGCTGTATTCATAAACAGCTTTAGTTGTTGGAATTCCTTCCGCTACCATCCCATGCATGCTCTTTTTTATCTCTTCTACAGATTTATTTCTTGAAAGCTGCTCGCCAAAAAACCTGTTTCTGCTGTGCCTGCTTATACAAGTTGCGATCAAGTCACCGACTCCAGCCAATCCATACACTGTGCCTCGTTTTGCGCCAAAGTGCCTGCCAAAATTGTTCATCTCCATAAGCCCAAGAGTGATAATTGAAGATTTGGCATTGTCTCCAAATCCAAATCCATCGCAAATTCCTGTTGCAATCGCCGATATGTTTTTCAAGGCAGCACAGATTTCAACACCAACAACATCATCAAGCTGGTAGATTTTGAATGATGCTGTCGCAATGCATCCAGCAACCAATTTTCCCACATTATTGTCTTTACTTGCAATAACACTTGCAGTCGGCATTTTAATGCTCACCTCTTCTGCATGGTTTGGGCCTGATAAAACAGCAATTTTAACCTGCTTACCTAATTCATCTTGAATTACTTGCGACATTCTCCAACATGTTGAGTGCTCAATCCCTTTTGTCACACTTACAACAATTTGATTTTTAAAATAGCGCTTGACTTCCCTAGTTGTCTTTCTAAGAAATTCGCTCGGCACAGCACTTATTATGATTTCAGAGCCTTCAAGCACAGTTTTCAAAGAATGGTCTGCAATGACGCTGCTTGGAATTCTTATCCCTGGAAGGTATTGTGTGTTTTCCCTCTTGTTCTCAATCTCATTTGCAAGCTCTTTCCTTCTAGTCCAAAGTTTTACATCAAAACCCTTTTCTCCAAGCAAGACAGCTAATGTTGTTCCCCAGCTGCCTGCCCCTATGACTGAGATTTTTTGCATTTGTGTTTTATTATTTTCATGTATTTATTGATTAACTCTTATTTTAATATTACATTAAGGATTTTGAATTAATTTTTAATAACATGTTTTTAAACTTTTATCAAAAATTATATTTTTGCTTGCATAACTTTGCAATTTCTTTCATTATCCTTGTTGTAACTTCTCTTAGGATTCTTTTATTAATCTTTTTGTTGTAATATTCTGGAAAATACATTGGCTTTCCGATATTCATTATAGCTTTTTTAGCTTTTGGAATGTATTTTCCTTTCGGTAATATTTCAAAAGTTCCTATCAAGCCAATTGGTATTACAGGAGCTTTTGCAAGCAATGCAAGCTGCGCAACGCCTGTTTTTGCTTTTTGCAGTTTGCCTGTCAAGCTTCTTGTGCCTTCTGGATGTATTGCAATAATTTTTCCATGCTTCAGTGCTTTAATTGCTAATTTTAATGCTTTTTTCCCTCCTCTTTTTCTGTCAAGAGGAATTGCTCCTGCCCAGCTATGCCATGCAGCCTTTAAAGAATTATCAAAGTGTTCCTTTTTAGAAAGAAAATGCACTTTTTGATTTAGGCTAGGCACAATCGTGCAGATTATAATCAAATGGTCAAAGTAACTCTCATGATTTGCAGCTAAAATGAATGACCCTTTTTTAGGGATGTTTTCCATTCCATTAACTTTCTTAACCCAGAATTTTACAACAGGTGGAATTATGTTTTTTGCAATAGAGTATACCATGTTTAGTGATTATATTTTTGGCCTATTAGTTTTGCTATCTCTTTCATTATTTTTCTTGTAGCATCTTCAAGTATTTTTGTATTTAAATTTTTATCGTAATAATTTGTTAAATAAACCATTTTTCCAATTTTTACACTGCATTTTGCAAATCTGGGCAGGAGCTTGCCTTTTGGTATAACTTTATTAGAGTTTATGATTCCAACAGGCAGCACAGGGGCTTTTGCCGTTAACGCGAGCCTTGCGATGCCTGTATACGCTTTTTTTAATTCACCATCCTTGCTTCTTGCGCCTTCAGGAAAAATTTCCATTATGCCTCCTCCATTAATCAATTTCAAGGCTGTTTCAAACGACTTTTCATTTTTAAATTTATCATTCTTTCCATAATATACAGGAATTCCTCCCCCTACATTTAAAAAATTCCTGATGATTGGATATTTCCAATAGGAGTTATTTACAAAAGCGTGTATTCTTATTTTTATTTTCGGCACCAGGATTGAATGCAAAAGCACTGCATCGTAATAGCTGGAATGATTGGCCGCTATTATGAAACCGCCCTTCTGTGGAACGTTTTCCAATCCCTTTACATCCCGCACCCACAGCCTGTATATTGGGAAAAGCGTAAGTCTTGCAATAGCGTGAACCATAAATAAAACTATTAAATTAGTCAATAAAAATGTTTTGATTTAAAAAATAAAGAAAAAAATAAAAGACTTATTCTGTGTCTTTTATTCCGCTTTCATCAACATAGAAACCTGCTTCGCCTTCTGGCATTGAAGGGCTATCAATCAGCTTTGCAACCCTTGTGCCTTTCTTGCCTTTACGCAGGTAAATTCTGAATGTTGATGCGTGCGCAACAATATGGCCACCAATAGCCTGTGTTGGATCACCGAAGAACATATCCGGCTTGGCCATTACTTGGTTTGTGACGTAAACAGACAAATTGTACCTGTCAGCAAGCTTAAGCATCATGTGCATATGCTTGTTTAACTTCTGCTGTCTGTCAGCCAAAGTGCCTCTTCCTATGAATTCTGCCCTGAAATGAGCAGTCAGGGAATCAACGACAATCAGCTTAACATTCAAGCCTTGTTTTTTAATCAAGTCTTCAATTTTTTCAACCAGTAGCATCTGGTGGTCTGAATTGTAGGCCCTTGCAACCTTTATGTTTCTTAGAACTTCATCTTCATCCAGTCCAGCACCCTTTGCTAATTGAATTATTCTTTCAGGCCTGAAGGTGTTTTCTGTGTCAATGTAGACTGCAATTGCATCTTTTTCAACAGACTGCACATTGACAGCTAATGCATGGCTCAATTGAGTTTTGCCTGAGCCGTATTCACCAAAGCATTCAACAATTGCTCCTGTTTCCAATCCGCCGCCAAGCAGATTGTCAAAGGCCTTGCTGCCAGTGTGAATCTTTATTACTTTTTCCCTTCTTTTCAGAAGCTCTTCTCCTGACTCAAACCCCATCTCCAAAGATGACCTTGCAACTGCAATTAACTTTTTTGCTACGGCATCTCCCATGCCTGTTGCATCAATTAATTCCGATGGCGTTGCGACTGCAATGCTCATCAAGTCAGTAAAACCAACAGCAATTAATTTTTCAGCTGTTGCTGCACCTACGCCAGGCAAATCATAAATCGTCTTTTCTGCCTTTTCAATCTTTGCTTCCATCTTTGAGTTCCTTTTTCTTTTGGATTCTGTTTCCTGCACTTCAATTAGTTCTTGTTCCATTAGTTTCACCTTCTTTAATTATTTTGTGATTTTGAAGAAGTCTAAATGACTTCTTCTATTACGTCTTCATCAACGTAATCAACAACATTTTCGTGTGCTTCCCTTAACACTAAGAATTCATACGCTTTATCAAGCACTAGCGCTGCTTTAGGCAAATCATTTACTCTGAAAGAGTTTGCTGATTGCCAGACTCCGTTTTTGTCTTTATATCTCCTTTGCAGAGAAACAGTTCTGTAACTGATTGCTTCTCCATCTCTGCCTTTGCCTTGATTCTGCCAGACAGTTGCAGTTATAACTCCTGTGCTGAATTTCTTTTCAGGCACGTTTCTACTTTCGTTCATTTTACTCACCCAATTTTGCTATTCGCATTTTGTTTCAGAGTCTCCTTGATTATGGATAAGTAGGTTTTAGGTGGATTTACACCATTGCCTACATGTCCCAGAGACTGGGTTAAAGTCATCTTGC
>JAHFQA010000052.1 GCA_023266475.1 Candidatus Woesearchaeota archaeon
CCGGGATTTTTTGATTTTAAGTAAGAATATAGAATTGTTTGCTCATTTTTTCTTAGAGTTTCTGCTATAACATGCTCCCTTGCCCCATTTCCAATTAGTAGGATTTTCATAAAACCACAATAGGCCAGCGATTGCTGATGTTTATATTTTTTTTGATTGCTATTATACGACCTTGCATTAACGATAGATTTAAAAATGAAGATAGTTTATCTAACCTATAAAGAGGTAGTTATAAGACTAATAAATGAACAGCAGTATATAAATTTTATTGGAATGTTTTTTTAGTTTTTGATTGGTCAAAAATGCCAAGTTACAACACACAAATGCAAGAAACTATAAAGGAAGAAGATGTTTTGAATTTAATAAATCGATTGGTATTACCCAGAAAAAGCTTTGACTTTAAAGCTAATGGAGCTGTTTCTACAGAAGGAAAATCCCCTATAATAGTTCATGAGGGACTTGATGAGATAATTGATGCCTTGTTAAATGGTAGAGTGCATAAAAATAATCCGGATTGGATTGAGGCTCTAGATAGGTATTGGGCAAGAGAACATGCAGCCGCCATGTTTGCCATAGGCTTATTAAATGGTCGTTATGAAGACTATCTTCCTGGGAGATATTTAATGTATAAGAGATTAGTTGACAGCGGCATTAAGAGGATTATTGAGGACACTACCGATAAAAAAATTATCGAACTAGGGTCTGGAAGCGGAATTAGTCTTACGATGCTGGCAAGGGAAGGAGCAGATGTTTACGGGTTAGACATCTCCGAAACAGCATTGGGTTTTTTTGAATTACTTGCTAGACACTATGGGATTGGAGACAAAATTCATACAGTAAGGGAAAATTTTTATCAAACTAATTTCCCAGACAGTCATTTTGACCTTGCGTATAATGTTGGAGTGTTTGAACATTTGTCAGCCAATGACCGCGAAAAGCTATTAGTGGAAATGAAACGAATTACAAAACCACAAGGATATACGTTGATTTCAGTGCCTAACACAAACAGTCCACATTACCGAGAGATGAGGAAAAGGGAAGAAATGTTATTTCGGAAATCAAAACAATTTAAGTTTCCTATGAGAGATTTTCATGATTTGGATCCAAGCACTTTATTACAGGAAGCAGGCTTTCAAATTGTTAGAAGCGGTTACGTACTACTCGCTCCTTCAGTCCCTATTGGACGTAAAATAATTAACCCCTCAGATTATGAATTCTTCACGACATTGCCGGATATTAATGGAGGACAAATTGAGACTAAAGAAAAAATAAAAATATGGGAACTTTTAGAAAAAAGTGCTACACCCGAACAAAAACTTAGATATGGGTGGTTTGTCTATGCTATTGGAAAAAAATTATAATTGCACTAATATTCTAATCCTACCCTTGCTATAGATAAATCCAAAATTTGTTCAACAATATGCCACATATTTACCATTAATCTTAATTCATTAGGATTAATTTTTTTAGAAAATTTTGATATATCTTTTAACATGGTATATCTTCTAGAAGTTATAGTTTTTAGAAAGATTATATCAAATTTATAAAAAAACTCATGATAGTCTCTTAGGGAATCATTGACTATTTTTAAAATATTTTCAGTTTCCTTTGAAAATTTGATTTTTAGAGCCACAATATCTCTAGCGCATTCTTTTAAAATGTCCGTTATATTGTCTAAAGATGCGATGATATAATATAATAAAGCAGTATCCTTATTTTTAGGATAGCCGACTTTATTCAGCAATCTCAAATTATTAGCAATAAATTTTGTAATGGTATTATGTTTTTCTTGTAAGCTATCCACCAAATATAAATCGCCTCTTGAGCTTCCCTTTAATAAGTCACTGCTACCATCTACCAAGAGAAGGAATATTCGCCTTAGTACCACGTCGAATTCCTTTATGGAACCCTGTGCTATGTCCTTAATCAAACAATAATTTTCTTTATGCTGAATGACTTCAACTCCACTTAACCTATTAACTTCTTCATGAATTATTGATATTACTTTTTCTTCTTTTCCTGTTCTATGATTATATGTCGTCTGCTTGCTAAAATTTATTTTTATTTCATCATAGCCCCTTATGTATAAAGATCTAATCAAATACATTAACGAGTCCCTGTCCATATCTGTAACCTCAATTTCTATGCTTCCAGATTCCTGCACATTTTCAGTTGCAATTAATATTTTATTCCCTTGCTCCTCGATTTCCAACTCATCCCCTTTCTTGATTCCATACTTGATACTCCACTTCCTAGGCAAAGAAATTAGTTGTGTAGAGTTCGCAATCTGTATTACTTTTCTCTTTATGGTTTCCACCCCATATATAGATATTATAAGCTAGCCTATTGTTTTATAAAAAGCCCCTTCAGTCTTTGTAATGATTTATAGGAAATGATATAACTATATAAATTTTTCTTTTTTATATAAAGTTTATAGGTTTTATAATATTTAAGGGCAAATTATATAATATTAAAAGCCTTTCCAGCCTTTGAGCCATAGCTACGTATAAAGAGGTGATACACAATTTGGCGTACGAATAGAAGGTGAAATAGATGAAGCAAATACAGAGGTTTGAAGTGGAAGAGCGGAAAGAAAAAAGCAAGGACAGCTATCTTGACATGCTTGATGTAATTGATTTTCGAGATGACTTAAAGTACAAATAAAAATGAGGATATTAAGTTCGGCTTAGGGTATAATATTTCATAAGATTTCTGCAGATATAGTTTTTTTAATTTGAGTTAAATTTCTCATACTTTGCTTTATATAAATTATAAATTTTTAGATTACATGGCGAAACATTTATATAAAGAAAATCTATTATTTTCTAATATAAATGTCCGAAAATGCACCATATTTTCGACACATTTATATAAAGAAAATCTATTATTTTCTAATATAAATGTCCGAAAATGCACCATATTTTCGACACATTTATATAAAGAAAATCTTTCAAATATATAATGGGGGTTACATGTCGGGTGAAGCAAACCATCAATGTGGCATAGCAGCTGTTTACATAAAGGAAAACGGCGATTCGTCCAACAGAGCGCTGTTTTATCTCTATAAGCTGCTTCTTAACCAGCAAAACCGAGGCCAGTTAAGCGCTGGTGTAACAACTTTTAATCCTTCTCGCCTTCAAATTCTTGACACTTACAAAGAACTTGGGCCTGTAAATGAAGTTTTTAAGACAAGCGACAGGCAGAATTCTATTGAGCTCTTTAAAAGATATGCTGGAAATAAGGGCATTGGACATGTTAGATACGCTACTTCTGGAAGCGAAGACAGGAGCTTGGCACAGCCTTTTGAAAGGCACCATGGTAGAAAATGGAAATGGTTTTCTTTCTGCTGGAATGGAAATCTTGCCAATTACGCAGAACTTAAGCAGCACCTTATGGAAAAAGCAGATTATCATGTAATTTATAACACAGATACAGAAATCCTTATGCATTATCTCTCAAGAGAATTGAGAGGGTCCGTAAGGCCAAATTTGGTCAAGGTTTTTACAAGGCTGGCGCAAAAGCTGGACGGATGCTTTAACATCGCTTTTATGAATGCATTCGGCGAAATGATTATTCTTCGTGATCCTTATGGCTTCAGGCCGATTGTTTACGGCTGGAAAGATGACCTGTTCCTTGCTGCTTCTGAATCAAATGCGTTAATTAATTGTGGAGTGACCGAGTACAAGCATCTTGAGCCAGGCCATCTTATTTATATCAGGAACGGCCATGTTGAAATCAAGAAATATGCTGAAAGCCCCAAGAAAGCGCATTGCATGTTTGAATGGGTCTATTTTGCGAATGTAAGCTCAGTTCTTGACGGACAGTCTGTTTATATAACAAGAACTAATCTTGGAAAAGAGCTTGCAATGGCTGAAAAGGAAAAAATTGACAAGGACACTATTGTTGTGCCTGTTCCTGACACTGCCAAAGCTGCTGGCAATTCAATGGCATACGAGCTTAATGTTCAGGAGATGGAAGGATTAATAAGAAACCGTTTTGTTGGCAGGACATTTATTGAAGGAACCTCAAGAGACGACAGGGTTCAGAACAAATATACTGCCTTAAGGGAGATCTTACAAGGCAAGAAAGTAATTCTAGTGGATGATAGTATTGTAAGAGGATCAACCACAAAACAGCTAATTAATTACCTTAAGAAAGCAGGAGGAGCAAAAGAGATTCATGTTAGAGTTTCATGCCCGCCAATAAGGGGCCCTTGCTTTTACGGAATTGACATGTCAACAGTTGCAGAATTGCTAATTCCAAGATATGAAAAAGAGCCTAAACATGGGGAAGTTTCTGAAGAAATAATAAGCAAAATTTCAAAAGACATTGGCGCTGATTCAATTCAATATCAGACGATCCAAGGGCTCGTGAGGAGCATAGGAAAGCCCGCAAAGGACTTGTGCATGGCGTGCCTGACTGGAGAATATCCAACGCCTGCTGGCAAGAAATTGTACAAAAAGGCATGGGAAAACTTCAGGAAAGGGATTAAGGAAAGGACTTATGCGTGCTGACAAATTTAAGAATTCTAAGGCTGTTATAGAGACCCTAAACTTAAGACAATTTTACTCGTAATTTAACCATCTGTCTCATGACTCCTAAATTGAATTGACAAATTCTCGCTTCTTATTAAGTCGCTGAACTTCTCAAAAACTTAAGTCTTTACAATCCTCGCCCTCAACACCTTCTTTCCCTGTACATCCTCAATTATTATCTTGAAATTCTGGTAATTTATTTCTTCGCCGGCTTTTGGCGATCTGCCTAGCGTTGCAGTTATAAAACTATCCAGGCTGTCGTAATCCGATTCTTTTATCAAAATTCCTGTCTTTGTGTTGAGCTCGTCTATTTCAGAGCTTCCTTTTGCAATCCACTCGCTTTTTGACAGCGGCTTTACGCTTGGGTCAATCTTGTCGCTTTCGTCAATTATTTCTCCTACAATCTCCTCAAGAATATTCTCAATAGTGACCAAGCCAACAAC
Organism: Candidatus Woesearchaeota archaeon; assembly: GCA_023266475.1. Taxonomy (GTDB): domain Archaea; phylum Nanobdellota; class Nanobdellia; order Woesearchaeales; family GW2011-AR4. The sequence continues at coordinate 4,979 of JAHFQA010000052.1, forward strand.
ATGCGCCTTCTCGTCTATAACAACCGCCATATGCTGCTTCTTGCTTTGGAACAAACGCAGCATTGAGTCCATTTTTTTATGCATGAATACAAAGAACGGCTTTCTCATTACCTGCCTTATATTTGTATCCATCTTATCTTCCCCAATATGCTTTAGGATATCTTTGAGGTATAAGATTCCTATAATATTGTCCTTATTTTTTTCATACACTGGAAATCTCGAGTAAATTTTAGCTGTCGGCAGTTGGATAACATCTTTAATTTTCATGTCAGCTCCCACCATCACCATGTTTTTCTTCTGCGTCATTACATCGCTTACAATCGTATTTTCGAAGTCAAAAATGCGGTGAATCATCTTTTTTTCCAGATCCTTGATGGAGCCTTCCTCCTCGCTATACTTTACTATGCTTTTAAGCTCCTCTTTGGTTATTATGGATATTTTTCTTTTCCCAATAATCTTGTTTATGCCTTTAAGAAAAAAATCAAGCGCTTTAATTACCGGGTAGATTGCTATGTTAAGATTCCATATAACAGGTGCAACAATAGGCGCTAATATTTCATTGTTGTTTGTCCCGATTGACTTTGGTGTTATATCTCCAAAAATCAGAATAAAAAATGTGGCTACTCCAGTTGCTATACCAATTGCATTGTCATGAAAAATCTCTATTGCAATTGACGTAGCTATTGCGGCTGCTGCAGTGTTCACAATGTTATTACCAATAAGGACTGTAGAGAGCAAAACCTCGGGGTTGTCTTTTAGCTTTTTAACGTATATTGCACCAAATCTCTTTTTTTCAATCCAATACCTAACCTTAAACCTGCTCAATGATATTAATGATGCCTCTGACAAAGCAAAGAAAGCGGACAGTATAATCATAATAAAAAATAACCACAGTTGCAAATAAATTGTCATTTTGACCTTTCCTTATATTAGTTACATCTTTTCTAAGACATCTATTCCCAAAAGAATCAATCCATTCTTTAAAACTTGCCTCACGGCAATTATCAAGAGTATTCTTGCGTCCCTTATTTTTGCATCGGCATTTAATATTTGGTGAATGTGATAATATTCATTGAATTTTTGTGCCAATGAATAAACATAAGTTGCAATCAAATGGGGCCTTAAATCGTTTGTTGCTTTGTTTACTACCTCCGGAAAAACTGATAAAATTCTTATCAATTCAAGCTCCTCCTTTTCAGTCAATAATTTTAAATCAGCACCTGTATTCGCTTTTTTGTGCTTCGTCAAAATGCTGCTGATTCTCGCATATGCATATTGAATATAAGGCCCTGATTCTCCTTCAAATGACAATGCCTGCTGCCAGTCAAACATAACATTTTTTTCAGGGCTGACCCTTAAGATGGCATATTTTACAGCGCCGTAAGCAATTATTTTTGCAGCCCTTTCATCAGTCTTGTTGTACCTTTTCTTTAATTCAACGCTGGATTTGCCAAGAGCCTCTTTCATGAAATCTTCCAATAGCACAAGGCTGCCTTTTCGTGTTGACATTTTGCCTTCCTGGAGCAAAACAAAAGAATAATGAACAACTCTAGGAGTCTTTAACTTAAGCTCCTTAAGCGCTGCATCAATCTGCTCCTGATATAATTTCTGGTCTTCACCTAGAATTACAATATTTTCTCCCTTCTGCAATTTTTCAATGTTGTAAGTAATATCCCTCAGAGGATAAAGAGAAGTTCCATCTGCCCTTGTCAAAACCAAAACAGGAACTTCCATTCCAAGCCCATAGCCTTTTTGGTCCAAGACCCACCTATTGAAGCCATCAATGAAAAGCTTGCCTGTTTTCTCAAGGAGCTTTAACGATTCTTTTGTTTTTTTGTTCCATAAATATTTTGACTCATAATCAAAAAAATTATACTTTATTCCAAGGTCCGAAAGAATTTTTAATTGACCTCTTATGCATATGTTTACAATTGTTTCAAATTTTTTTCTGATATTTTTATCACCTTTTTCAAGAAGATTCAAAAGTTCCAGAACTTTCTTTTCCAATTCAGGATTTTCCTCAATTTTTTTGTTAATCGCTATGTAAATTTTCAATAAATCATCAAAAGTCACATTCTTCTTATCATTTGCACCGAGAACAAGCATTGCTATTTGCTTCCCGACGTCATTGACGAGGTAATGTGTTTCAACCTTATAGCCCTGAAACCTTAATGTTCTTACAATTGAGTCGCCAATTAACGCATTCCTTGCCCTTCCAACATGCGGAGATGCATTTGGGTTGATGCTAGTATGCTCTACAAGAATTTTTCTTCCCTTGCCAGAATTTGAAGAGCCGTATTCGTTTTTATTTTTTAGGATATTCCTAATTGTAAATTCGGCAATCCTTGACTTATTTATAAAAAAATTGAGGTATGGGCCTATAGGCTTTGCTAAAACTATCAAATCTGCTGGCTTGAATTTTTGGCCTAGACCCTGCGCAATGTCATTAGGCGATTTTTTCCATACCTTTGATAAAATAAAGCACGGAAAAGCATAATCGCCCATTTCTTGGTTTGGTGGAATCTCCAATTCAATGTTTTCAAGATTTGTTTCTTTTTTAAGAAAATCTGTGATTGCTGCTTTGAATTCGTCCATAAGAAAGAATTAAAAAAGGTATGATTTAAAGGTTTTGGTTGACTGGCTTGAATTCTAAGGTTGATTCTATTTCAATAATATACTATTCCTTGACTCTCCTAAATACCAATTGCCATCACTATCGACCCCAATCCCAAACTCATCATTTCCAAATTTTATTAGAGGATAGGCATATACAGGAAGATTAGCGCCATATTTTTTAATAACAGGAGGTAAGGAAGTAACAACTTTTTCGTCATCAGGTTGTTTCTGCACCTTGTTGCTCACACATGAGATATTATTTAATGCAGCTGCCATTGTTAACAGCATTACAATCCTGCCAATTCCAACTCTAGGCATATGATTTTCCATTAATTCTGGCATATCGAGCAAGTAACAAGGTAACTATATAAAGGTTTATTTTTTATTTTGCCTTTTAGAATAATCAGATAACTGTTGAATTGTTATTAATTTTATATTAAATCTTGTAGTCAGCTTATGCAATTCAGGAATTCTTGCCATTTTGCCATTTTCACCAATGATTTCGCAAATAACAGCAGCATGATAAAGCTTTGCAAGCTTGCACAATTCAATAGCTGCTTCTGTGTGGCCTGCCCTGCCTTTTAATCCACCTTTATCGCATCTTAAAGGAAAAATATGACCTGGACTTGCCAAATCATTTGGCTTTGTTTTCTTATTTATCAATGCTTTAATTGTTTTTGCCCGGTCAAAAGCAGAAATTCCTGTTGTTGTGCCTTTTTTTGAATCAACTGAAACCGTAAAAGCGCATTTTGTGAATTCCGTGTTGATTTTTGTCATCAAAGGAATTTTCAGCTTATCAAGCCTTTTGCCGAGCATGGGCACACAAACCAATCCACGGGCATATTTTATCATAAAATTAATCTTTTCAGGAGAAGTTTTTTCAGCAGCAAGTACAATGTCAGCTTCATTTTCCCTATGCTTGTCGTCAATAATTATGACAAATTTGCCTTTCTTAAAATCTGTTACTGCGTCTTCAACATTGGAAAAAGTCATTTTAATATTCTATTATATTTTTTTAAAATTTAGTTATGCTTATTGAAAATTTTTGGTTTTTGTGATATAACTTTAAAAATTAACTATGCTGGCAATCCAACTTCAAATGTACGTTTCTTATCTTTGTAAAATTCAGACTCGTTTATGTATGTAAAATTTATATTTTTAGCTGGGATTTTTTCAGAGAATCCAATAATCTGCAAAGAATTTGGGTTTGAAATTATATTTTGGGTAGCAATCACTATGTTTATGCTTGTTAAAATGATTACAATAATTATTGCTAAATATTTTATATTGTTAATGATATATCCCTCTTTCAATCTGTACATTTTATATTTTGAAGCGGGTCCGGAAGTTTTACAAAACCATTATACCCGCCAAGTACTCCAGCTCTTGGTGTTCCCCCCCATATCCTCTGAACAAAATTAAACGAAGCAATTTTGTAAATATTCTCGACACTAGCATTTACTGTTACACTCTCACTGCCATCTCTAATAACATTTTTTGATAAATTCAAAATCAAACCAAGTTTATTTTGATAATTTGGGATATCTTTTACATTTTGATAGAAATTCACCATTAATTCTACATACCCGCTACAATTTTTACCAAATGTTTTGTTCCTAAGATTATTATCAACTTTCCAACTAGCATTCTCAGCAATCCCAATCCACCTCACAAAATCATAGGATTTTGTTTCTAGTATTGTTTTTGGGATCTTTGCATAATATGTATGCTCACCATAGTATTCAAATAAAGTAATATTATCTGCTGCTAAAATATTCATTTGGTCTTTTGTTGGGTCACAATCAAGTGTTTCAAACTGCATCATTCCATAAATGTAATCATCAGTTAAATTTAGAGACTTGAAATAATTGATAGAGTCAATACCTTTGCGTGGTTCAGGTTTAAAGCAATGATCTAAAACACCATAGCAAGCAGAATAAGCACAAACTTTATCCTTGTAGAACTCTGACGCATTTATATAAGTGTAATGTATATTTTCAGGGCTTATCTTTGTAATAACCTGTGCAGAAGCAGACTTATCGTCAGTAGTTGCCTTAATCACCCAGTCTCCTTCTTTAACTGATTTTACTTTTAGCTTGAAAACTTCTAGCTCATTCGCCTGCAAATCTGTTTTCCATTCTAAATTTCCTTCTACTAGTTCATACGCTTCTGGTAATATTATCTTACCTGAAGCATCTTGTATACTTCTTTCTGATTTTACTGTTAAAGTTACTTCTGCAAATTTTTCTTCATTAATTGGAGAAACTGATAAAGTTAATTTAATTGGGGAGGTTGCTGGAGTCTCTTTGGGTGGTATCTTCTCATTCTCGGTTTTAACATCTGTTGATACAATCTTTTCGGGAATTTTTGGTTGGATGGGTGTTTTGGCACATCCACTAATTACTATAAGAATAAGAAAACTACTAATGCTAACAAAAAATTTAGTTTTATTTATATTGACCACCCCTTTAGCAATTTATCCAATTAAGCCTATATTTTTTGCTTTTTGTCATCGGTAAATTTAATACTAAGCTAACTATCAAAAATTATTCTTCATTTCTTTTTTAAATTGCTGAATTCCAATCTAGAGTTAAATATATGCTTCAACCAACGTATCCCTTCCTACCCTTGTGCAAACTGGATTCTTTAAGTTTATTGCCTTGTCAATTTTGCTGATTCCAAGATTTCCTATTGGCCCTTTGCCGTTGCCTATCAGTTTAGGCGCAGTAAATATTAATAGCTTATCAACGATTCTGTCTTTGATTGCAGAACTGTTGAGTTCAGATCCTC